>CATMRP010000059.1 GCA_950073835.1 uncultured Alteromonadaceae bacterium | reverse complement strand
CCACAGGACATCGACCACTACAATCATGTGAACAACGTGGCCTATTTAAGCCAGCAGGAAAAGCTCGCCTGGGCCCATTCCAAAGCGCTGGGACTGGGGTTTGAACATTACCAGCAAGCTGGCCGGGGGATGGTAATCTTCCGCCACGAATTGAATTATTTAAAACCGGCTTTACTGGGAGACACGCTGCACTGCGCCACCTGGATCACCCAATGCGACGGTAAAATTACGCTCTCCCGGGAGTTTCAGTATATTCGTGCCAGCAACGGCGAAACGGTGTACCGCGGTCACACGCAGTTTGCCTGCGTGAAGCTGGCTACCGGTGCTCCTACCCGAATGCCAAAGGCTTTTGTTGATGTTTACCTGCCAGCCTGCCTGGCCAGCCAGGGCGATTAACCGGTGTCGCGCTCCGCTCTGGTCGTGTCGGTTTGCTTGCTGATATCCGTTAGTCTGAACGTTTATTTACTCTGGCCGGTACCAGCGCCCACAGCCGCTGAGCGCTCGCCGGAAAAACCAGACAATATGGAAACGGCAGGCAAAATAACCAGGCCACAAGTTTTAACAGAGCCGCAGTCAGCGCCAGTCCTCCAGGCCGAATCAGACTTACCCGACTCGCCAGCCTCCCATATTGATACCATTCGTCAATGGCTTGAACGGGGCGATTTTGCCCGGGTGGAGCGCTTTTTAATTGATGCACTACGAGCTAACCCGGAGTCTGCCCAACTGCTATTGCTGGAAGCCGATTACATTCTGGCTACCGAGCCCTTAAGTGTGGCCGTCAGCCACCTTTTTGCCTTGCAGGAACTCAGTCTGTTTAACCGCGAGCAGCGCGAAGAGTTGGCCAGCCGCAGCGCAGAATTAATAGAAAGTACCATCAATGCGCTGTATAACGCCGGCGACTGGGACATGCTGGCACAATTCTTAGAGCCGTTATTTCAACTTAACAGTAGCGACCAGACACTCACGCTCAAACTGGCTGAAGCCTACGCCAGACAACAAAAATTTACCCTGATGGAAGATGTGCTGGCTAATTTAAGTGCTAATAATGCCGGTGCGAGCAGTTTGCGGCAGCGCTTTGTGCCCAAACCGTCTGGCACTACAGAAGAAAACACAGAAAGTCCCATTGCCACTCAGCAGGAAGCGGTTACGCGACTGGCACTTACCCGCTATGGCGACCAGTACATTGCTGAAACACAGATTCTCAGTCGCCCGGCTGCGCTGCTACTGGATACCGGTGCGAGCAGCACTGCCATCAGCTTTGAACTGTACCGCGAACTGAGGCGTTTTAATCAGATTCAGGTTATTGGTCTGTTTGATGTTCGCACCGCCGGCGGTCCGATCCGCTCCCCCCTGGTTCGGATAGACAACATGACCCTTGGCCCCTACAGACTAACTGACATTGGCGTGTTTGTGATGCCCGAAGCCGCCATGCAGCAAGCCGACGGCTTACTGGGCATGAACGTGTTAAAACAATTTCATTTTCAGTTGGATCAAACCACTGCCGAACTGTTGTTGGTGCCTCGTCAGGAGTAACCTTTCCCGATGAGAAGACCGACGTTAAACCAAAGGTTCGCCCCGGGCAGCCAGATAAACCTGTGCTGCTGCATTTAACGCCGATTCATAGCTATTGATTAAGTTTAACTGCGCATTAAACCAACTACGCTGGGCATTTAGCAGAGTTAGAAAATCGGTATCACCGGCTTTATACCGGGCCTGGGAAAGCTCGTACAAGCGCTGGTTGTTGGCTAACTCTATTTTATCAATGGTATAAGCCTGTTGCTGATAAGCGTAAGTATCCAGACTATCGAGGAGTTCCTGGGACGCGCTAATCACCACCGATTTGAGATTATTAAGCGCAATGTCCACATTGGTTTGGGCAATGTCTTCCAGCCTGCGACGCTTGCCCGCATCGAACAGGGTTGCCGCAGAACTTAAAGCCGCCCCTAACGACCAGCCCTCGGCCAAATCAGTCAAATCACTCAGGCTCAGGCTGGCGCTTAGATTCAGGCCGGGTAATCCGGCAATACTGGCCTGATACACCGCGATGTCTGCTTGCTGAAGTTGGATAAATGCCATCTCTACATCCGGACGTTGCCGCAACACAGCTGCCGGGAGAGCAAGATCGATAACGGGTAAACTGATGGTGTCTAGCTTTGCCGCAACAGACAGTGGCTTTAATTCGCTATCGGCCAGTAATGCCGACAACACCCGTTGGTTAAGTTTAATTTCATTGTTCAGCCTGAGTAATTCAGTCTGGGCCGCGAGGAGCGTATTGCGCTGTTGGGCCAGCTCGATGCCCGATGCGATGCCGGCGTCGTACTGCAGTTGTATAAGCTCGAGTAATTGTTCTGATGCAACCAGGTTTTGTCGCGCTATTGACTGGCGCTGCCCCAGCGACAATTGCGCAAAATAAGCATTAGCCAATAAGCGCTGAATAATCACCGACTGGTTACGCAAAGACTGTGTCGCACTGCTTATATCGAGCTTCCCGGCCAGTATCTGTGCGGCGCGACTGCCCCAGACATCCACTTCATAACCGCCTGACAAGGCCGCTGATGACCCTGTTTGGCTGTCGCCGGTATCAGGATTATGGGTACCATTCGCTGCTACCCGGCCGCTCAGCGACGGTAAATTATCGGCCTGAGCGACGCGTAATTGCAGTTGCGCCTGCTCAAGCCGTAATCGCGCAGTGGACAGGTCCAGGTTTTGCTCATCCAGTCTGTTCATTAGCTCATTCAGCTCAGCAGAGCTAAATTGTTGCCACCAGTGTTTATCAACGTTAACGGTGACTTCATTTTGCTCTGCCTCTGCGGCAGATTGCCAGGGTAACGGATAGGCGGGAAATGCCCTGTCCGGAGTAAAAGTACATCCGCAGCATACCGACACAGCAAGGGATAAAATTACAAACTTCATGGTTAATCCTCAGCTAATGCGTCAATGGGGTTGAGTCCGGCGGCTTTATGGGCCGGCGCATAGCCAAACACGACACCCACCGCCAGTGAAGTGATAAACGCCAACACCGGCGGCATCAGGGTATAGGCCACGGAGACCGACAACTGCGAAAGGATGAAAATCACAATATAGCCAAACAAAATGCCGACACAGCCGCCCAGAATACAGACGACCCAGGCTTCAATATTAAACTGCTTGAGAATATCCCCGGGTTTGGCGCCAGTGGCCATGCGTAACCCAATTTCCCGTTTGCGTTCAGACACGTTCACTAACATGATGTTCATTACGCCAATACCGCCAACAAATAATGATATACCTGCCACCGAGGCTAACAGCCAGGTAAGCGTATTTTGTGTCTCGGTAACGGCTTCCACCAGTGAATCGGTGGTTCTCACCATCACATCCTCCTTGCCATGTCGCTCGGTGAGGATACGCACCACGTCTTGCTGAATCGTTTCAACCGCTTCAGTAGAAGCTGCCTTTATGGTTATGCCGCTGAGGTAAGGACGTCCGAAAACTTTCAGTCGGCCGGTAGTAATAGGAATGAGTACTTCGTCATCCATATCATTACCCCCCGCACTGGCGCCTTTGGATTTAAGCACACCAATGACCTGATAAAAGGCTTTTTTCATCAGGATGTATTGTCCCACTGCCTGATACTTATCTTCAAAAAGAGTCGCTGCAACCGTGTCACCAATAACCACTACCGGCGCATACGTATCGACGTCGGCATCAGTAAAAAACACGCCCTGAGCCATCTCCCAGTCTTTCGCATGAAAGTAGGCAGGCGTCGTTCCGGTGATCCGCCCGGAAAAATCATTGTCTCCAAAGCGCATGGTTGCGCGACTGGAGCGTTCTGGTGCCACGTACAACACATTTGTCACGGCTTCCAGTGCAACGGCATCTTCCCGGGTTAAGGTTGCAATATCGCCTGAATTACGCATATTTGCGCCGCCGGGTCGAATGGAAATCAGGTTGGTGCCAATGGCTTCGATACGCTGCAGTACATCCTGCTTACCGCCTTCACCGATTGCCATCATAGTCACCACTGCCGCTACACCAATAATAATGCCCAACAAGGTCAGAAAGGTTCTGAACCAGTTTAAACGTAAGGAGCTGAAAGCCATGGCGAGAGCCGCTGCAACAGAGATACTCGAAAACGCTTGCACTGTATCAGCACCGTTTGATTGCTTGCCATCAGGTTGCCTTTCCCGGTTGGCAGCACTGTCTGAGACAATTTCACCATCCAGTAAACGCACCTGGCGCTGGGCGTGCTCTGCCACCTTCGGGTCGTGAGTGATGAGGATAATGGTTACCCCTTCTTTATGCAGTGCTTTGACCAAATCCAACAGTTGCTCGCCACTGGCAGAATCCAGGGCGCCTGTAGGCTCATCAGCCAGAATAACCTCTGCACCGTTAATCAGTGCGCGCGCCACCGATACCCGCTGTTGTTGGCCACCGGATAATTCGCCTGGTCGGTGATGCACTCTGTCGGCCAACCCAAGCTTGGCCAGTAACTGGCAAGCTTTGTGCTCTCGTTCCGCCTTCTCGGTATTACTGTAAATTGCCGGTAACGCTACGTTTTGTGCTGCGGTAAGTGTTGATAACAACTGATAACGCTGAAACACAAAGCCAAAGGTTTTGAGTCGCAGGGCGGCCAGTTGGTCGTTGGATAGTTCTGCAACTGGCTGGCCATGAATGCAATAGTCGCCGGATGTGGGTTTATCCAGACATCCGAGAATGTTCATCAGGGTCGATTTTCCTGAACCAGACTGACCCATTATCGCTACAAACTCGCCCTGATTGATGTGCAGTGACACCGACTTGAGCGCGTTAACCTCAACACCCTCGGTTTGATAGCTACGAGTCACATTACTGAGCGTAATCAAAGGATCAGAAGCCTCCACGACGCCCTCCCCCGGATGGCATGCCGGGTGGTTGCCCCGCTTGTTGGCGCTGACCGCGCGTTGCATTGGCCGAGCGAACACCGATAACTACCTGCTCACCCGCTTGCAGCCCTGCCGTGATTTCAGCCACCGTGCGGTTCTTCACGCCCACCTCCACTTGCCTGCGCTGCTGGCCATCCTCACTCACCACCATAACGAAAGGCCGGGCTGGCGGCCCTTTTACAGCAGCCAAAGGTACCAGTAGCGCATCCTGTTGCTGCTGTTGGACAAAAAACACCTGTGTTGTCATGGCATCCATGAGTTTGCCCGTGGTGTTTTCAATATCTATCAGCACCTGATAAAGCACTACGTCGTTAACTTCTGTTGGCGTGGGTAACACCTGACGAACAGCAGAATGATAGCGGGTTTGAGTATCACCCAACGTGGTAAAGTAAACAGGCATGGCTGGTAGAATTTTACCAACATCCGCCTCTGAGACTTCGGCCCGAACCGTCATTGTTTGCAGATCGGATATCTGCAATAACGTGGGCGCATTTTGATTAGCGTTTAACGTTTGGCCCTGACGCACGGCAATGGTAGCCACCGTACCGTCGATAGGTGCATAAATCTTCGCAAAGCCCAATGTGGCTTTATCGCCGGCAAGGGATGCTTCATCAGCTTTTATCTGTGCAACCGATGCTCTGATCCGGGAATCAAGCACTTTAACATTGGTTTCACTGCTGTACACTTCATCGGCGCTCACCGCGTCCTGTTCATGTAGCTGTTGGTTGCGCTTTGCGCGCAACAACGCCAGCTCACGTTCCGCTTTTAACTGCTCAAGCTGAGCGCGCTTATTTTCCAGATTGGCTTCGGTGGTTTGTACCTGAGTACGAAATACCGTAGCGTCGATCTCTACCAGCAAATCGCCTTTTTTTACCCGATCACCTTCTTCAACATGGATCACTTCTACCTGTCCTGAGACCTGAGCCCCTACTTCTACGTAGCGCTTAGGCTCCAGCTGACCGGTGGCGACTATCGTCACTTCTATGTCACCGCGACGTACGGGCGAAAGCAGTACCCCTTCGTCTTCACTTGCTTCAGAAAAAATCGTCATCAGCGCATAAGCCGGGGCGGCGATGATCAGGATAACTAACAGAAATTGAAATAACAGGCGTGTTTTGCGCGCCATAGTGGCTTCTCAGTAAAGTATATTATATATATAAGTACCTGATGATTAATGAAATTCAAGCAACTTAACTAAACTTCACAAAAACCTGACAGTTCTTATAATTGAGTGGCTTCAATGCCGCTGAGTATTTGCTGCTGGGTTACATTGAGTACCCCATAAATTGACTCCCGGGTTGTGGTGCCCAGCATGATCCAGTCCTTATAAGCCGTAACCGCCTGTTCCATTAACCGCGATTTATCTGTGTTGTATGTGTCACTGGTTACAACCAGTTGGTTTAGCCTGTTACGTAACTGCATGGTTTTTTCGCGAGATGACTTTACACGTTGCTGGTAATCGGTGAGTAATTTACGAATAGCTGCCTGCTGTTGAACATCAAGCGCCAGTTTATTGGTCATTTCGGCCAGGCTGGACTCCAGCGCCTGCGGATTAAATCCGGCCAATTGGTTACCTCGTCCCGATCCGCCTGCGTTATGTGTATGTTGATCCGTCTGCGCTTCTGAACGATTACCCCGACGCTGCTCCCCACTTGCAGCTTGCTCGCCACCTCGATTCCCCATACGCTGGCCCCCGCCTGCAGCTTGTTCACCACCTCGATTCCCCATGCGCTGGCCTGCGCCTGCGGCCTGTTCACCGCCTCGGTTCCCCATACGCTGGCCTGCGCCTGCAGCCTGCTCACCACCTCGGTTCCCCATACGCTGGCCTGCGCCTGCAGCCTGCTCACCACCTCGGTTCCCCAAACGCTGGCCTGCGCCTGAGGCTTGCTCACTACCTCGGTTCCCCATACGCTGGCCTGCGCCTGCGGCCTGTTCACCGCTATGGCCACCTTGAGCTTGGGCGCTTAGGCCGCCATTTCTTTGCCCCTGGGCGGGTGCCGAGGGGCCGAATAAATGCACGGCAGCTAAGCTGCAAATAACGCTGATTGAAGCAATAAGAATTAGCTGTTTCATATAACTACTCTATTTAGAAGTGGCTTGGCTTAGCCCGTCGGTTAATTTTTTAAATTGTGCTGCGGTATGCTGATTGATTTTCTTTTCGAGTTTTGATTTTTTTCTCACAAAACTGGTTAGTCCGGCCACCATCATGATGAAGGTCAGCGACATTGCAGCCAGCATGATGATCAGATAAGCAGGAGTAAGACCCCGCCCGGTGTGTAAGGGTAATATCAGTTCGTACAGTTGCTGCCCTGAGGGGTAATCGCTAAATGCCTGATGGCCAAGATAGGCGCCGGTTTGCTTGTGAATATAGACGGTAGAGCCCGCCAGGCCAAACCAGTCGTCCGGTGTATGAAAGCGAAATTGTGCAGCCTGTGCGTAGTGTGCAGGGGTGCGCCGCCCCGCACTCATACTCACGCTTTTGAGCTCACTATCGACAAATACCTGCCTGGCCGTAGAGATTGCAGCTCCCCAGCCGCCGGCAGCATACACCGGTGTAGCCACAACACTTTCCTGCTGCGCTGGCAGCAGCAGAGACTGTGCCACGCTGCGGTAGGTGATTGCCGCGCCGGTCAGCGCAAACAGCACAACAAAAGCCACGGTAACAATACCGGCCGTCAGGTGTGAGAAATAATAGCTGGATTGCTTGTTGTTAGTGGGCACCAGCCGCTTTAATTTAAACGTCCGTTTGTGGGGCCACCACAGGTAAATCCCTAACAAGCTTAGCGCCAGGCTAATTAACCCTACCCAGGCCACCCATTCGGCACCGGATAACCCGGCAATTCCCTCACGGCCCATCAGCAAATTACGATGCAATCGCAACATTACCGAGAAAAAACCATCGCGACTGCTCTGCTCATGACCAAGCAGAGACAAGTCGCTGGCCGCATAGAAATACCGCTCACCACGCAGTACGACAGTGAATACCGGTTCATTTTCACTCGGTAACAGCACCTGTCGGGCATCGGAATGTCTGGCGGTGAGGGTATCCAGGGCCAGGCCCATTTCGCGGTCGCTTATCACCACTGCAGGGGCATTGGGTACTACCAGCATATCCAGCAAATCATCTATGCCCGATAGGATACCGGTGAGTATCGTGACAGCAAAAATAATACCCAGTGGATAACCCAACCAGCGATGCAGTGTGATAAGAAACCGTTTCATTGCTTAGAACCTGTACTGAGCGGTTAACCGAATATTACGGCCCGGTTGATAGGTTGTTACATCTTCGCCATCGCTATTGGTGGTGATAGCACGTTTGGCATACAACTTGTCGAATACGTTAGCAACTCGCAGTTGTAACAACAGTTGTGGGCTAAACTGGTAAGAGGCAAACACATCAAAAATGCGGTAATCCTCACGGTACCTTTCAACATTACGCTGAATATAGCGGCGATCCTGACGCGAAGTCATATCGATGCCGACCCGCGATTTACCGTCGAACAGATAAGTACCAATACTGGCATTCAGACTGGCAGGGGCAATATCAGCCAGCTTGGCGCCGGTATCGTCTTCCCCATCCAGGTTTTGCGCACTCAACACTGCAAACAGTACATCACTGGTATAGTTAAATGACACTTCGAAACCATCAATTTCGGCATAGGTAAGATTTTGAAACTGATTAACTAACACGGTTTCAAGGGTACCATTGACTTCAAGTTCGACCTGGTCAATTTCAATTGATGCAATCAGATCTTCCACTTCATTATTGATATATCCAACCTGTACGCTGAGCTGATCGTTACTGGTAAACAGGGCATTACGGTTATACCGTACCCCGGCCTCCCAACTATCGGAGCTTTCTCCTTTCAAAGACTCATTAGGTTCCAGCATGGAACAACTGCGACGACCACAGGTAGGCATGGGATCACCCCGGCCAAAAGCTTCATGCACTGCCGGACTGCGGAAGCCGGAACCAACCACTCCATAGAGAGTCAGACCACGAGCAGCCGTGGCCTCGAATGGTTTCCAGTTAATATTGATTTTAGGCGAGACCGCCGACTCATCGATAGACGTGTTTTCATTGGTATTTTTAAATTGGTCAAAACGCAAACTGCCAACAATTTCTAATGACTCACCAATGTAAACCGTATCACTGATATAGGCACCGAGCTGTTTCCGCTCGCGCTGGATAGCTAAACCATCATTATCGGTGTAAGCCGTTTGCACGTCGTCGAATGTGTAATCCACCCCGACCCGGATTTGATGTAATACTTCATCGCTTTGAATCAGCGTGGCAATGTTTTCCACTTCGGCGTAAGTAGTCTCGACGCCCCATTCTGACGCTTCGGTATCGCCCTCGGTTAACCGCCAGCGCTCGGTGGCCGTTTGCGAGACACGGGCTTTCATGTTCAGCAAGTCGTTATCCAGTGGATCGTAGGCGTACATAAGACTCCAGGTATCGTCTGTCACTTCGGTATCAGAGGGATCACCGTATGCGCCACTACCTGAGGTGGTTCTGGCGGTATAGTCTTTTTCCATCCGTTGATAGGAGGCTTCAACGCGCTGTTCATCTGTAGGTTTAAACACTGCCTTAAATAAGCCGTTAATATCTTGCGTGCCGGTTGAGCCCTGTAATGTTTCGCGCCCCTCACCGTCTTCGTAAGGGTCGGTATCGCGGGCTACCACCGTAGAGGAAACAGACCATTTGTCGTTTAAGACTTTGGCGGCATCCACACTGACATACTGGCTGGCACCATTGGTTTCGATGCCGCCTCGCAGAGTTAACCCCCAGTCTTTATCCAGGGCGATGTCTTCGGGATCCTTGGTCTCAAACATCACAACACCACCGAGCGATCCATTACCGTATACATTAGAGGCCACACCTGGAATCACACTGATGCTTTTATACATGTCTGGTTCCAGCCAGGTACTTCCGGCCCCGCCATGGCGAACCTGGTTAAAGTTTTTTGGTGCCCCTTCCACGCGAACACTAATTTGGTCCTGTGAAAAGCCACGAATATAAATTTGTGAACTCTGCGGGCCACCTTCCTCATCAATTTGAATAC
The DNA here is from genome assembly GCA_950073835.1 of uncultured Alteromonadaceae bacterium. GTDB lineage: Bacteria > Pseudomonadota > Gammaproteobacteria > Enterobacterales > Alteromonadaceae > Alteromonas. Next base: position 13,082 of record CATMRP010000059.1, on the reverse strand, counting down.
TGGTCGTTTTACGCAATGCGTCAGCCAGGGTAGTGGCTTGTTGGGCACGAATGTAGTCTGAACTGATAACCTGTGCACCTTCCGCAGCACTGACGCGTTGACCGTCCACCACCGTGATTTTATCCACATCAGAAGCATTAGCTTTTACTTCTACCGTTGGCAGTTGTTCTTCCTGAGCCTGCAATGCAGACGCAGACAAACTCAGTCCCAGCGCGATGGCTAATGGATGTAATTTCATGATGTACCTTTAGTTGAGTGAATATTTAATTGGTACCGTCAGGGTCGACGGCAATTTATCGAATAATGAAGCATCCGGTTGCGGTAAATGAAGACCGGCAAACAAGGCGTTTGTACTGCGGTTTAAATAGCGACTCTTGGCTTTTTTTATTATCTCGTAACGACTAACCTGGCCTTGCCGGTTAATCTCAAAGCGTACCATTACCACCCCTTCAACACGGCGGATCCTGGCTTGTTTGGGGTAACGTTTTTGCGCGTTGATAGCAGCAAAAACCGACGCCTTATAATGATCCCAGGCAGGATTCTCTGGCTCTTGCTGACCCGCAATAGCAGCCTTTTTAGTGTTATCCCCTTGTTGACCAATACTGGCCTGACGAGCGTCTTGAGCAGGTTGTGTTGGTTGTTCCTCAGCGCTGACGGCAGCCACTTGCTGCGCCTCAGTTTCAGCATCGGTGTTAGCTGGTGTTGGTTTACTAACAACCTCCTTTGCCTGCTTTGTCGCTGACGGTTGTGCAACCGGCATCGCGCTTTTTACTGTGGCCTGAGCCGTTTCCAGCGGTTGCTTCACCACCTTTTCCGCAACGACATCAGGTTCAGCGACTACAGGCTCGGGCTGACTGACTGAATAGGAAGTGTGCTCGACTGCAGCTTTGGGTTGTGTGGCTTGTTGGGCTAGCTGAGGTTCACTACTTTTTTCCGGGGCCGGGGGGTTTGCCTGCTTAGCAACGATCAATCTGGCGGCGCTGATTTCCTTACTGGCTGTCAGGCCGGTGGTCGTTTGCGAGGTACCGGTGTTAACTGTTTCTGTTTTTATTTCAACAGCGATCGTTAACAAGGCAACATGAAAAAGCAAAGAGAGGCCCAACACTATTAATTTCACGATGATGCCCTTTCTGTCACTACGGCAATATCATGAATTCCGCACGCCGCCAGAGCAGCCAGAGTCTGGTTGAGTAACTTACCGGTTAGCTGCGCATCGGCAAAAATCACCAGGGACTTACGATCTGCTTTAGCCAATATACACAGGTCTTTCAGTTGCTGTTGTTGAAACGTCAGTTGCCCGGTTCTATCCACATACAGCCACAGCTCTGGCTCCTGTAACAGCGCTTCTACCTCACGTTGTTGCGAAGGTGCGGCGATAGTATTTTCGCTGGGCTTTACCAGTTTGCCGGTCATCAAAAAGAAAATTAGCAACAGAAAAACCACATTGATGAGTGGCAGAACCGGCTCAATATCCGGTTTTTGTGGCTGCTGCATTAGCGCTGACAGATTCACTTACTGCTCCTCGCCTTGATCGCCGTGGCCAGGCACAGCCAGGCTATTAGCTTTCACGGCCAGAGAGGTCGCAATGCCGCTGAGAATAAATTTATCGTGCCATTGCATGAGTTGCTGCAAAGTGATCTCATTGCTGTAACCGAGTAAAACAGCATTATCGGAGAGACTGAATTGCTCAATCAGCGCCTGGCATTTCAACAGTTGTCCTTGCCATAAGCACTGATCATCCTCCTGAACCGTAATCTTATTGACGGTGTCCGAATTAACCGCATGGGTAGCACTTTTTTTGAGGTTGACCGGGTTTTGCTGAAACTGTTGGAACTGCATTACCAGCATAAAAAAGATCAGTAAAATGAACACCACGTCAATTAATGGCGTGAGGCCAATGGCAGGCTTTTTCCGGGAACCAGTCAGCAACATGTTTCTAACCTGCCGTTTTCTCAACAATAAATTGATTGATCAAAGCCGTAGACTTTTCGACTTTTCTATCGAGCATATGCCAGGCAACCAGTGCAGGTATCGCCACCAACAGGCCGCCGGCTGTTGTCAACAACGCCGGCCATATCCCCCCGGCTAATACGGCCGGGTTTATCTGCCCCTCGACTTCTGACAGAGCAGCAAAAGCTTCAATCATGCCAAGTACAGTACCTAACAAGCCAATCAACGGTGCTGCAGCCGCAATAATTTCCAGCGGCCGCATGGCCTGACGGAAGTCACTTAAGTGGGTAAACGCCTCAGCAGTCAGTTTTTCCTGCAGTTTGTCATGGCTCTTTGCTTCGCTCTGCTCACAGACTTCCTGCAACTTATCGATTATCTGGCCACATTGGCCCTCGCCTCTTGCAGGTTGCTTTACAACCACCTTCGCAGCATTAAGTGCCAACCAGGCAATTGAAGCTAGTGAATAAACAGACAATAGCGTTAGCAGCCACAACACCCAGCCACCTTGTAAAATAATATCCATTAGCACTCCCCAAATTAATATGAGAATGATAATGGATCTCATTAACATTACAATACCCATTAGAGATATACTTTTGTATAGACTTCTGTTTGCGAGTATTCCTATGCCCTTGTAAAGCACTGTTACGGATGACTTTCTGACGATAATTTTGTATGGCAACTCGCCGGGTAGCGGGTAATTTTTAACTCTTACTAATCAGAAAATCAGGCAACTTATTCAATCCGGAGGATTTCCTACACAAAAGAGCCACCTTAAGAACAGTTTTGATAGTAACGATATCACCACAATCGAGCGGTTCGACCGCCGCAAACCGACACGGACGGCTCCATAAAATAACGCAGCAAAGCCATAAATTGTTTGAGAAGAACATTGCTCTACCCGTTTATTTATCATTTACTATTAAACTGAAGACGCAAAGCTATAAGCGTTAAAACTCCATTGATGGCACAAAGAGAATTTTCACTAATGAAAGACATCAAACAACAATTCAGCAAAATCACCATTTCACTGCACTGGTCGGTAGCGCTGTTGATGATTGCCTTGCTGGCCGTTGGCATTTATATGACCGAAAACAAAGACTACAGCCTGTATGGTCTGCATAAATCATTTGGTGTCATCGTACTGGTGCTGGCGCTGAGCCGGGTTTACTGGCGGATGAAAAACGGCTGGCCGCAAGCGGCCGGCAACTATAAAGCCTGGGAGCATACACTGGCCCATGTGGTGCATTGGGTACTGATACTAGGCACACTGATCATGCCTGTTTCCGGTATTGTTATGTCGTCTATGGGTGGCCACAATGTCCCACTGTTCGGTATAGATTTGATCCCGGCCAATCATGACCCGGTTAATCCGCAGGATACCATTGCGCGCAACGCCGAATTGGGAGAACTGGCAGGCGAGATTCACGAAATAGTCGGTTACCTGCTAATAGCCTGCATTGTGCTGCATATTGCCGGCGCACTAAAACACCATATTGTAGATAAAGACGGCACACTACTGCGCATGAAAGGAAAACGAATAGACATAGAATAAGAGTCAAAGGAATAATGGGGTCAGAGTACATTACCCCCAGGTAATGTACTCTGACCCCTTTAATTTTTAAATGGCCATGGCCACTTTGGTGCCCTGTTCAATGGCCCGTTTGGCATCCAGTTCAAGTGCTTCATCGGCGCCACCAATAAGGTGATAAGGCAAGGTAAGCCCCTCCACTAATGCCCGCTGAGGCTCCTGACCGGCACAAATGATCACGTTGTCTACATCTAGCACCTGTTGTTCCTCGCCAACCGTGATATGCAAACCATCATCATCGATTTTGTGGTACTGCACGCCCGGGATCATTTTCACCCCTTTCATTTGCAAACCTAAGCGATGAGCCCAGCCGGTGGTTTTACCCAGACCCGCGCCCACTTTGCTGGATTTACGTTGCAGCAGGACTATTTTTCTGGGTGACGGCTCAGGTTGTGGTTGTATGCCTTCCACCCCGCCACGGGCAGAGAAGGTCATATCTATTCCCCATTCACGCATAAAGGCAGCAATATCCTGACTCGGTACAGACTTACCGTGACTTAAATATTCTGCGGTATCAAAGCCAATGCCGCCTGCACCAATAATCGCTACTTTGGCGCCTACCGGTTTTTTATCCCGCAGTACGTCCAGATAGGTCATCACTTTATCATGTTCGATACCTTCGATATCAGGCGTACGCGGCACAATCCCGGTAGCCAGCAATACTTCGTCAAAGCCTTGTTCGTTTAACGTTTGCGCAGTGACCGAGGTATTCAGCTTAACTTCGACATTAAGCAGCTCCAACTGGCGCTTAAAATACCGCAGGGTTTCGTAAAACTCCTCTTTACCAGGGATCTGTTTGGCAATATTAAACTGCCCGCCTATTTCTGCCGCTGCATCAAACAACACGACACTATGGCCGCGCTTAGCCGCAGTAGTAGCCGCTGCCAATCCAGCCGGACCAGCCCCTACAACCGCCACTTTTTTGGGCGATTCTACCAGGGTCATTTTGTACATCAGTTCATGACAGGCAAAGGGATTAACCAGACAACTGGTGAGGTTGCCGGCAAAAATATGATCAAGACAGGCCTGGTTACAGCCAATACAGGTGTTAATTTCATCGCTGCGCTGGCTTTGCGCTTTATTGACAAATTCAGGATCGGCCAGGAATGGCCGCGCCATCGAGACCATATCGGCATCGCCGCGCGCCAATACCGACTCGGCTACTTCCGGCGTATTGATCCGGTTAGAGGTGATCACCGGTACACTCAGCGCCTTGCGGAATTTTGCCGTCACCCAGGTAAAGGCCGCCCGCGGCACCTTAGTGGCAATCGTAGGAATACGCGCCTCGTGCCAACCAATGCCGGTATTAATGATGCTGACACCTGCCTTTTCAATGGCCTGACCAAGGGTGACAATTTCATCGTAACTGGAGCCCCCCTCAACCAAATCGAGCATTGATAAGCGGTAAATAATGATGAATTCTTCACCGACGGCCTCGCGTACACGGCGCACTACTTCTACGGGTAGCCTGATACGGTTTTGATAGTCACCACCCCACTCATCGCTACGGTGATTGGTTCGGGCTGCAATAAACTGATTCAGGAAGTAGCCCTCAGAACCCATGATTTCAACGCCATCATAACCCGCCGCATGGGCCCGTTTGGCCGTTTCGACAAAGTCGTTAATCTGCCCTTCGATTTCTTCACTGGAGAGCTCACGGGGTTTGAACTGATTAATAGGTGCCTGTAACGCAGAAGGCGCCACCAGATTGGGGTTATAAGCGTAGCGACCGGTATGCAGAATTTGCATACAAATTTTGCCGCCATTGGCATGCACGGCATCGGTAACCATTTTATGATGAGCTACCGCTTCGTCGCTGTCGAGCATCTTGGTTTTAATGTGTACACCGCCTTCCTGGTTGGGCCCGATACCACCGGTTACCATCAAAGCTACTCCGCCCTTGGCCCGGGTAGCATAGAACTCAGCCATATGAACGTGTCCGTTAGGCATCTCTTCTAAACCGGTATGCATGGAGCCCATAACAATGCGGTTTTTTAACTGAGTGAAACCTAAATCCAGTGGTTCGAATAAATGCGGATACGACTGGTGTTGATTTGCAGCGGTTGCCTGCGACATGAGTGCCCCTTTTTATTAACCTTTCATTAAACTGAACAGTGTCAAGATAGGCGCATAATTTGACACTGTCAAGATAAAGATTATGCTAGTCACCAATTGTGACATTTTTAGGAAGTAACATGCCGTCACCCGGCACACAAACCTACCATCATGGTGACTTGCGCTCAGCGTTGCTGGATGCGGCAGCCAACCGTATTGAAAATCAGGGCATCGAGGGGCTTTCGTTACGCAAACTGGCCGATGATGTGGGTGTATCGCGCTCAGCGCTGTACCATCACTTTCGTGATAAGAACGCGCTCCTCAACGCAGTAGCCGCCAATGGTTTTGCCAATTGGATTGCTATGACCTCCGAATCCGGCGGCGATGAATCAGTCTCCGCGCCGGTTAGAATGAAGCAGTTTGTTTATGGCTATGTACATTGGGCTGTGAAACATCCGCAGTTATACGATTTAATGTTTGGACGTCCTATCTGGAAGAACGATCTGGCCGACGATGAGCTAAAAGACGTGGCCTACCCCGCGTTTCAGTACATGCTGAGTTTAATTACCCACTGGCAACAGCAAGGGTTGTTGTTGGCCGATAAACCGGCCTTGCGTCAGACGCAGGTCATCTGGGCGACCCTGCACGGCCTGGCAAAACTCGTCACCGACGGTGTATACGCTGACTCCAGCCATATCGATGAAATGTGCGACTGCGCGGTAAGCATGCTACTGCCGAAGCAATAATCGGAAAATAAATAATGGGGTCAGAGTACTTTATTCGCTTTCTCCGGATAAAGTACTCTGACCCCATTATTTTACTCTGACCCCTTTATTCTTTATTTTAATTCTGCTCTTTGCGGATCCATTCTGCTGCGCGTTCGGCAATCATAATGGTTGGCGCGTTGGTATTGCCGCCAACCAGGGATGGCATAACCGACGCGTCGACTACTCTTAAACCAGCCACATTGCGTACCCGCAACTTGCTATCTACCACTGCCATGGGGTCATCATCGGCGCCCATTTTACAGGTGCCCACCGGGTGATAGATGGTTTCGGCTCGCTCGCGAATAAACGCGGCAATATCATCGTCGGTATCCAGGCGGTGCTCGCCAATACTCAGGTAGCCATCGTATTGTGCAAAGGCTTCACTGGTGAGTATTTTTTGTGCCCATTTTACTGCGTCGATCATCAACTTAAGATCGTCGTCCTCGGCCAGGTAATTGGGCTGAATGGCCGGGTGATCAGCCGGGTGGTTGCTTTGCAGGGTAATTTCGCCGCGACTCTTCGGATACAACGCACAAACGTGCAAGCCATAGCCAAAGCCATGCACAAAACGCCGGCCGTGGTCCTGCAAGATGGCCGGTAAAAAATGAAATTGAATATCCGGTGTTGCCTGCGCCAGTGACGAGTGCACAAAGCCGCCGCCCTCGGCCACGTTGGACGAAAAGATATAATCCCGTTTAAATAAATAACGACATGCCGCTTTGATATAGCTCGGCAACATTCTGGCCGCAATGGGGTAACCCAAAGGCTGCTTACTGCGGTATTGAACAATGGCATCAAGGTGGTCCTGCAGGTTTTTGCCCACGCCGGGTAGATCCTGCTGCACGTAAATACCTTTGTCTTCCAGTTCGCTGGCCGGGCCTATCCCCGATAACATCAACAAATGGGGCGAGTTGATCGCTCCTGCGCTAAGTATAACCTCGCGTGACGCCATTAAACGCATGGCTTTACCTTTACACCTCACCTGCACACCGGTGGCGCGCTGTTGTTTAATGAGCACTCGCTCAGCAAGGGCTGAGGTTATGATGGTAAGGTTGCCGCGCTGACGGGCATCAGTAAGATAAGCTTTTGCGGTAGAGCAGCGCTGGCCGTTGCGCTGCGTAACCTGGTAGTAACCAAGGCCCTCTCGGTCACGACGATTAAAATCTTCACGTACAGGCAGATCAACGTATTTTGCAGCGTTAACAAAGGCATCGGACACTTCGGCGGTATGACGCAGATTATTCACATCCAGCGGGCCGCCCACCCCGTGGTATTCATCGGCACCGCCGCAGTAATTTTCCGCACGCTTAAAATATGGCAGCACTGACTCGAAATCCCATCCATCAGCGCCTTGCGCTGCCCAGTGGTCATAATCCTCGGCCTGGCCACGGATATAACACATAGCATTAATTGAACTGGAGCCGCCGAGGGTTTTACCCCGAGGCCAAAACAGTTCTCTGTCGTTCAGTGCAGGTTGTGGTTCGGTGTTATATCCCCAGCCAATGCTATCGAATCGAGCCAGTAGTGATAAACCAAAGGGGATATGAATAAACGGATTACGATCGCTACTGCCCGCTTCAACCAGACACACCCTAATCATCGGGTTTTCGGTTAAACGCGCCGCCAGCACCGCACCGGCCGAACCGCCACCGATGATCACGTAATCAAATTGTTGAACAGGAATATGCATCGTTCACCCGCTGTTAAATGGTTAAGCCGGTCTGGTAATTCTCGCTTCCACCCAACTGATTGTACCAGTTGAGTCTACGCTACGCCATTGTCGCCAGCGAAGCAAAAAATTTTAAGCCTTGAGCCAGTGTAAACAGCACTGTTATGATTTAGCGCAACAACGGGCTTGCCCCACTTTACTTTGCAAGGATTGATGTTTGTTACCTCCATTAAGCTGGCGCGACAGAGTGAATGCGTTGGTGGGCTATTGCCTGATTAAAAGTGGCCGCCTGAAGCACGATATATTTACCGAACAAGAGCTTAATGAACTCATCGCCCCGCATTTCCCCTTTACTGAACCGTTGGCCGTCCCCATAGGTGAAGGTCATTTTACGTGCCTGGAAGCCCAGCTTAGTATGCCGACCACCACCAATCGTCTCACCGTGCAGATCCTCTGTGCTGTAGAAGTTAAAGTGATGGGCTCGCGAATTTATAAGGCCCACACGGCTGCAGGCATCAGTGCCCTGCCCAATTACTACCCGGCCAGTCGCTCATTGCATCTTACCGACACGCGGGTAGATTTTATTCATTTACTCAACGACCAGTACTCACTGGTAAAAGACACTCAGTTTATTATTGATAAATTACTGCCCCTACCGCTATCCGGGCTTGGTTCCTTACTGGGACAACCAATACGCTCGGCACTGAGTCTGGTGTCGGCGGGCTCTACCGATCAGGCAATGGATTACCTGAAACTCTATTTACACGGCAACACTCAGCGCATTCTGGATTATCACAAGCCCCGGCTGGCCAAAGAATTGCTCGCCAGACTGGATGAGCGGGCATTGGAATACACCATGGATGACAACCACTGGCGGGAGTTTTTATTCGCCCGCTTTGGCAAACGGGTAGCCGTAGAAGACAACCAGCTCCGGTTTTTCTTTACTGAGCAGCCCTGAGCTCAATAAGACAGCCTTGAGCGCAGAATGATAGCCTTGAGCTAGTGCACACTGATGCCGGTTAAGCTATACTCCATGGCGTTGAATAACGGTTAGGAGAATATTGATGATTGTCGTCACCCTGACCGGGCTATGGGCTAACTAAACCGCCCGTTCACTGCCCGGTACTAATGCCGGGGCCTTTTGCCCCCTTAATAAAACATTAACGTTAGTTAAGGGTTAGTTATGACTAATTTTCAACATCTCGCCGCCATGGGCTGGCGTCCATTTTTCCAGCAACAACTTACTCTTGAAGAATGGGATAAAATAATCCCTGTCAGAGTCACCGAGCAACATAAATCTCAGCTGACCGTAGCAGCGGATCCGCACACCTTTACGTTACCAATTACTCCCGCCATGCCACCGCTGGTGGTTGGCGACTGGCTATTGCTAAATGAAAATAAACAGTTTGTACGTTTGCTAGAGCGGTACAGCTGCTTTAAACGCAAATCGGCCGGTACCGGTCATGAATGGCAGTTAATTGCAGCCAATGTAGACACCGCATTTATCGTTTGTTCCATGAACGAGGACTTTAATCCCAGCCGTATCGAGCGCTACCTGGCTCTTGCACAAGCGGCCGACACAGAACCGGTGGTTGTGTTAACCAAAGCCGACCTTACCGACGACCCCGAATACTGGAGCAACAAGGTTCGGTGCATCGATAAACGGTTGCAGGTGGTCACCGTTAACGCACTGGAGAACAGCTGTATGGATGCGTTAAGTGACCGGCTCAAACCAGGTAATACGGTGGTCATGCTTGGCTCTTCCGGAGTAGGCAAATCAACGCTTACCAATACCTTACTGGGTGAATCCTGTCAGTCTACGCAGGGTATTCGTGAGGATGATGCCAAAGGGCGCCATACCACTACCGGGCGCTCATTGTTTCCCTTACCTCAAGGCGGACTCATTCTCGATACTCCGGGTATGCGGGAATTGCAGTTAGCCGATTGTCATGATGGGATTGTCTCGGCATTTGCCGATATTCAGCGCTTAGCCCAAGCCTGTCGATTTGCCGACTGTCAGCACGATCAGGAGCCTGGCTGTGCAGTGCAGGCCGCGGTGGAGCAAGGCTCACTGGACTCGCGGCGATTGTCCAACTATCAGAAATTGCTTCGCGAAGATGCGCTTAACTCCGCCTCACTGGCCCAGAAAAGGGCTAAGGATAAAGCCTTTACCCGGTTTGTGAACTTTTCTCAAAAAGAGTCCCGAAAGTTTAAAGGCCGTTAAGGCTGTCTGAAAGCTTTAGATAGTCGTGTGCATCAGTCGGGCAGTACTGACGGCTGATGCAGTTTATCTGTTAATCGTGCCAACCTCTGCATTACTCTCTCTAAAGAAAACATTGATTTGTTCAATTGGTGAGCATAACGTAAATCAGGATAACCAGAATAAGGAAAAATAATGCGGTTGCTAACGACACTAACTTTGTTAACCGGCCTGCTCACCGGCATGCCATCACAGGCAGAAAATATCGCCCTGGTGGGTGGACGACTCATCGATGGCACTGCCGAACGCTCGCTGCACAATAGCGTGATACTGGTAAAAGACGGCATCATCGAACAGGTAGGCACAGTAGATTCTTTACCCGTGCCCGCGGGCTATCGCGTAGTCTCCACCGAAGGGCACGACGTGCTGCCCGGTTTATGGGAAAGTCATGCCCACATAATGCTTACCGGCCACGCCAATTATACGCACTGGCAAAAAGCGTATCGCGACCGTCAGGTGGATGAGATTATGCCGGCCTCACTGGTGCAATTGCTGCTGGCCGGCATCACCAGTGTTCGCGACCTGGGGGCGCCCCTTGAGGACTCTGTCGCCATTAAGCAAAAACTCACGAACGGCGAAATCCCCGGTCCTACGCTGTATACCTCTGGTCCTTTCTTACAGGCAGAAGTTCAGGACTGGCAAAAACATTATCGGTGGGAAGTCACCACCGAGAGTGAAGCAAAAGCTGCGGTCAATCGTTTGCACGACGCCGGCATGGAAATCGTTAAGCTCATCGACCATGACGATATGCCACGCCCGGTAGCCCAGGCTATTGTCGACGAAGCCCATCGACTCAACATGAAAGTAGTCGCTCATGCACATAAACCAGATGAAATTCGCGTGGGCGTAGAAATCGGCATTGATAATTTTGAACATACCGGGCTTACCACCGCACCGGGGTACCCACAGGACGTACTGGATACATTAGTAGAGCGCACCGCCACCGGCATTTTCGACGGATTATTGTTCTGGACACCGACCATGGAAGGATTATTTACCTATCCCGATTTGGTGGCTAACCCGGAAGAACTCGACGATGCCTGCTGGAAGCGTGGCTTAAAAGACGACACCATTGCCGATATTAAGCAATCGATTGCCAAACCCGGACACCTTAATTACATGCAGCTCACGCCGCTAAGAACCCCCACTATTCGCAATAAAATTAACCAGTTAAAGCAAACAGGCGTGATGATGCTGGTAGGCACCGATTCCGGGATCCCAATGAAGTTTCATTGCCAGTCTACCTGGCAGGAAATGGCCGTGTGGGTACATGACATGGGATTTGACGCAATGGACACATTGCGGGCAGCGACTTACTGGCCGGCAGTAATGATGGGCGTGCAAGACCGTTATGGCACAGTAACACCGGGTAAGGTAGCCGATATCATCGCGGTGCGTGGCAATGTGCTCAAATATATGAATTTAGTTCGCGATGTCGACATGGTCATGAAAGATGGTGTTATTTACAAGCATAATGGCGTAGTTGATGAAGCCTTACTCAGCAACTTTGGTAACCGCTAGGCTACTTGCTAACCCCAATCAAATCTTCGATGGTTATCGGCCTGACCTTCACGGTCTGGTCGATAACTCTACGACTTATTAAAACTGTGCTTAAAGCTGAACGCATAATCACTTTCTCCGTGCTTACGAAGATGCAGTAAGCGTTCCTCGGCTTCTGCCACCGTGGGGACATGCCCTTTTGTTATCCACTACATCACATAGGATGCACTATCAAGCGGCACAAACCACTCTTTTTTACGTTTCAGAAAATCGATATGGTGGGTTTTAAACATAAACTGCTTTAACGAGGCAACGTCCTGCCATACCGACATATTGACGATTAGCTCGGGATCATTAAACACAGGGATACTGGTAGCGTTACCGGAATCGTCTTTTCAGCGCCAGATAAACCCCGGGCTGCTTTCAGCAACGGTGTTTATCAGATCGAGATTATTGACAAAATCAGCCATCCCTATGGAATCCAAAGGAAATTTTGGCCTGGCGATATTGAGCTGAGCGAGATGCATGGGTTTTCCTTAACTTACGGGGCATCTCTTTACTATGTGGGCTGACAGCGGCTTGTACAATGCACACTCCCCACAAAAGTTCAGTTTAACGGTGATCCCGTTGCCAAACGTGAATAACAAAATCCGCTTCCACCTGCTTTATATCAGCAAACCGTGCCTGGGCTTCCGCCTGCGGTAAACGCCAGTAATAAGGGGTCATCTCCAGCAGTCCCTGGCGAGTTTGTGGGTCGGATAAATCCACCGTAAAACTCAACCGTTGCTCAATGAGCTGACTAAATCCTGCGCGGCTGGCGAATGCCACTTTGTGCTGGCGCGGGTTATCGTAAATAGCCTGTTTGATTGACCATAAGTGATTTTCCGCCGGGTCGACTGCAATCAGCAGACCGCCTGGTGCAATTACCCTTTGGTATTCGGCGTTACTGCCCGGCGCAAATACCTGCAGCACCACATCCTGCGAATTATCCTCAAGCGGCAAATGGGCACTACTGGCAACCGCAAAATGACAATTTTTATAGCGTTTAGCCGCCAGATCGACAGCATGTTTGGCAATATCGCAGCCAGATGCGTTCACTTTACGCTCTGCATCCTGTAGCGCCTGTGCGATATAGCCAAGATAACTGCCCTCGCCACAACCGGCATCAAACAGGCGCACATCCGACGGCCCTGCATAGTGCTTCTGAATAACCTCTACCAGCGCTGCCATGAGCGGCTCATAGCCTTTGGCATCATGAAACTGGCGGCGGGCATTGACCATGGTTTTGTC
>CATMRP010000058.1 GCA_950073835.1 uncultured Alteromonadaceae bacterium | reverse complement strand
CTTTCTTCCTGCAACTGAATATGGCCTTCATCGGGTTCCACCGCACCGGCCAGCATTTTTGCCAGTAAGGATTTACCAGAGCGGTTCTGCCCTATAATGGCAATGGTTTCGCCTTTGGTCACCTGCATATCAATCGGGCCGAGAGCAAACACCTCCGGCTTTTTCAGCCAGCGTTTTTTGCTGCTGTGACGAAAAGTTAAGCCGCTGACATTGAGGACTTTTGTCATACTTTATCCCGGTGAAGTGGAAAGTGGCAGCTGTAGCTATGGTCATGTATTTTGCGCACTGCCGGCACATTAACACAGGCACGCTGAGCGCGCGGGCAGCGGGGGCCCAAACGACAACCGATAGGCAAATGCTGCAGGGTCGGGATGGTACCCGCCAGGGTCGGTAACTGTGACTTGGGCGGTAAATCCTTACTGAAGCTGGGGGCGCTGTCCATTAAGGCCTTAGTGTAAGGATGCAGCGGGCGCTTCCGAATATGCTTCATTTTACCGGATTCCACCGTCTGGCCACAGTAAAGTACGGTCATAGAATGCGACATACTGGCAATGGCCAGCAGATCGTGACTGACAAATAATATGCCTAATGAACGGGTTTGATTCAGGCGCGACAGTAATTTGAGTACCTGCACTTTGGTAGTGGTTTCCATGCCCCGGGTAGGGTCATCGGCTATAAGCATTTTAGGCTGACTTATTAATGCCATGGCCAGCATCAGTTTCTGACCGATATCAGTAGGGATCTGATGAGGATAGGCGCGCAGATACTGTTCGTGGTCTTTGATGCCCACTTTGTGCACGGTGTTAATAACCACCTTGCGTCGCGATTGCGCCCGTTGCCAGAACCAGCTACCTTCAATCAGCTGATCCGGCAGGGATTCTTCCAGCTGTTCACCAAGAGTGACCGACGGATCGAGCGAAGCTATGGCATGTTGAAATACCACGCCGATATCCTTACGCAGGATTTGTCGACGCTTTTGCTCTGACATCGACAACAGGTTATTGCCGTTCCAGCTCATGCGGTCGGCGGTGATACTCCAGTTTGGCGGTGTGGCTCCGGATATCGCCTGCACAATCAGACTTTTACCAGAGCCAGACTCGCCCACCAGGGCACGGATTTCGCCCGAGTTAACGGTTAAATTAATTTTGTCGAGGGCTTTAATCACCTGGGTACCAGTATTGATTTCCAGGGTCAGATTTTTAATATCCAGTAAAGGCATTAGCGATTCACCCGTTTGCGCAGTGCAGAGCGCAGTCCGTCACCTACTATGGTAATTGACAATACCATCAGAAAAATCGACACGCCAGGAATGGCAATATTCCAGGGCGCCAGGTATCCGGCGTCCAGGCCAGTGGCCAGAATAGCTCCCAGTTCCGGCAGCGGCGCTTGTGCGCCGAGGTTTAAAAAGCCCAGTGCGCTGATATCGATGACGGCAATAGACAGGGCCAGAGTGCCCTGTACCACCAGCATTTCAATCATATTCGGTAAGATTGAGTAGTAAAAAAGCTGCAAATTGCTGGCGCCATCCAGAGTAGATGACTGGATGTAGTCTTTTTTCATTTCGCCCCGCACAAAGGAGCGGGTATGGTGCACAAATTGCGGGATCAACGCCAGCGTGATGGCCCACATACTGTTAACCAGACCACTGCCCAGAATGCCAACAATAATAATGGCAATCAGCAGGGTGGGGATGGCCATCAGCGCATCCAGCAGGTGGTTAACCACGCTGGAGCGAACTCCGCTAAGCATCCCGGCAATAGTGCCAATGGTGACGCCAACCAGCATGGCAATAATCACTACCAGCAAACTGGTACCGAAGGTTACCCGGCAACCATACAAAATGCGTGAAAATAAGTCCCTTCCCAGTGCATCGGTGCCAAACAGGTGAGCAATTGAACCATTAGGTGCCCAGCTCGGTGGTATCAGTAATGCTTCGGTATTCTGGTAAGTGGGATTGTAAGGTGCAACCAGTGGTGCAAAGAAGGCAAAAAATACAAATAACAGTAAGACCGCCAGCCCGACCAATGCAATATGACTGGATTTAAACGCCCGCCAGGTATGTTGCCACGGCGACGGATGGGCTTCATCATCGTAGAGGCTAAATCGTGACACTTTCGTATTTTTCCCTGCTTGGATCGATTAAACGATTAAATAAGTCAATGGCAATGGTGATCATCACCACCAGCGTCGAAACGGCCAGCATACCCATTCGTAATGCTGAATAATCGCGCTGATAAATAGCCTGGATCAGCCAGTTACCAATACCGGGCCAGGAAAACAGGGTTTCTACAATCATGGCATTGGTTATCAGTGTGGTGATCTGCATGGCCATCAGCGGCAAAATGGGTAACAGCGCATTACGCAGTACATGGCGAAAAAATATCTGCTTACTGGAGAGTCCTTTAGAACGTGCGGCAATGATAAAGGGCTTGTTCAGCACGTCGATAATTGAGCGCCGGGTAATTCTGATCATCGACGCGGTAGAAATACATGCGATAGATAATACGGGCAGGATCAGATGCAACAGCGCATCGCTGAAAGCAGCAGCTCTGTCGACATTGTCAGCCAGTAAAATATCAATCATCAGGAAGCCGGTTTTTGGCGGAATATCAAAGAGCAGGTTAATTCGCCCGGACAGCGGTAACCATCCGAATTGCAGGCTAAAGGTTAAAATAAACAGCACGGCCAGCCAGAATACCGGGACGGAGTAAGCCGTTACGCTAATCGAGTTAATCGTAAAATCAGTCGTACTGTAGGCTCGCAAACCGCTGTAGCAGCCCAGTGGTATGCCCACTACAATAACAATAAACATAGCACAGGCACTGAGCTCAATGGTGGCGGGTAAGGCCAGCATAATTTCTTCTGACAGCGGCTGACCGGAAATTAGACTAACGCCCCAGTTACCGGCGAACAGCTCGCTGAGGTAGTCGGCAAACTGCACGATGATGCTGTTATTAAGATGGTACTGATTCATCAGCGCTTCGTGCTGCATCAGGTTTTGTGGCGTAATACCGGTTAAGGTGGTCACCGGCTCAGCCGGAAACAAATAGATCAGTGAAAACGACAGGGCACACAGTGACAATAAAGTCAGACTGAATAAAATAGCGTAGCGAGACAGGATCCTAATCACGTTGCTTGGTTACTCCGCCCAGTCTGATACCGCCATAAGGATTTATTACCATGCCGCTTAACTCCTCCCGGTAAGCCTGATACCGGTAAGCATGGGCGATTGGCACCATGGGCAGTTTATCGAATAGTAGTTCGTTAGCCTGAAAATATAATGCTTTGCGAATGTCCACGTCTTCGGTTTGGATTGCCCGGTCGAGGATCTCATCATACGCCGGATTGCACCATCGTGCGCGATTGGTACCGGAAGGAATGGCGTCACAGCTTAATAGTGGCCGGTAGAAGTTATCCGGATCACCGTTATCTGCCGACCAGCCAATTAATACCGAGTCGTGGTTGCCTTGTCGCAACTGGCGGCGGAAGGTTGACCAGTCGTAGCTGACAATATTCACCTCCACCTCAATGTCGGCCAGGTAACGCTGAATCAGCTCTGCCATCTTCTGTGCATTGGGGTTATAAGCCCGCTCCACCGGAATTGCCCACACAGACATGGTAAAACCTGGTGCTACACCCGCTTCATCGAGCAGTTGCCGGGCCAGAACCGGATTATACCCGGTATCCTGGGCATCCGCCTGGTAAGCCCAGCTGGCAGCGGGTAACAGCGATTTAGCCCGGGTTGCGCTGTCAAAATATACCGCCTCAATCAGGGTGTTTTTATCGATAGCGTACGCCAGGGCTTTACGTACAGATGGGTTGTCAAACGGCGGGCGCTCAGTATTGAAGGCCCAAAAGCCAATGTTCAGGCCTGGTTTTTCGGCCAGTACTAAATCTTCCCGTTCGCGGATGATTTGGTGATCAACCCGGGCCGGAAAGGCCACTGCATCGCATTCGCCGGTCATTAGTTTTGCCAGGCGCAAAGAGCTCTTAGGGGTAATATCGAATATCAGCGCCTTACTTGCCGGTGTGCCTTGCCAGTAATCGTTATTGACATCATACCGAATGTAATGGTTTTTCTGGTAGTCGGCATACTGGTACGGGCCGGTGCCAATGGGTAATCGATCGATTCTTTCCGGGATGCCCTGGGACATCAGCACGTCCGCATACTCGGCAGACAGGATCACCGAGAAATCACTGGCAATGTTAGCCAGAAAGGAGCTGTCCCGTTGCTTGAGGCTAATTTCCACTTCATAGGGCGATACTGCTTTAATATCAGCAATATTGTCGGCCAGCCCCAGTGACTCAAAGTAGGGGTAATACCCGCCTGAAACATTGTGGAAGCTATGTTGGGGTAAACGCCAGCGGTTAAAGGAAAACAGCACGTCGCTGGCATTGAATGGTCGACCTGGCGTGAAGTAATCGGTAGTGTGAAATTTGACATCCCGACGCAGTGAAAAACGGTACAGTAGCCCGTCATCGCTAACCGACCAACTGGTTGCCAGAGATGGGCGGATACGACCGCTCTCGGTATCAAACTCAAGCAGTCGGTCGTATATCTGATGGGCGGTGGCATCGGCGGTAGTCGTTGAGGTATCGAGCTGCGGATTCATCGAAATGGGATCGCTTTCTGAACAATACACCAGACCATTAGTATAGTTAGCACTGTATTTTTGCGGCGAGCAGCCACCCAGTAATGTTAGCAAAGCTGTTGAAATCACCGGCCAGACCAACCACTTGTGCATGATTACTCTTCCTCGGTGGCCGCAGAGTCGAGCAGGTTGTACTTTTTCAGGTAGCCCCGCAACTGGTGATAAGTCAGGCTGAGTTTCTCGGCCGTTTTCTTTTGATTGTACTGGCTGTCGGCCAGGGCTTGCTGAATCAGTTCGATCTCATACTGCTGTGACAGATTTTTCAGGTCCACCGGATACTCAGTGGCAGGCGTTACCGGTGCCGCCGGGGCCACAGGTTCTGCTGCTACTGCGGTGTCGCTGATGCTGGATGTAGACTTTGCTTCTGATTGCTCGGCAGGTGCAGATATCCGGTCCTGGGTTTTAACTCGTCCTTTTGGTCGATATGCCGACTCAAAGGGGTCGAGAATAATTTCGTGGACCGGCAAATGAGGGTTGTTGCAGCGGTATACGGCGCGCTCTACAACATTTTTAAGCTCACGGATATTTCCGGGCCAGTCATAGTCAAGCAGGGTGCGCTTGGCTTTTTCGGTAAAGCCGCTGAACAGCTCCATTTCCAGTTCCCTTGCCATGTTAATGGCAAAGGTCTCAGCCAGCAGTAAGATATCTTCCTGGCGTTCACGTAGCGGTGGGATGGTAATGACATCAAAGGCCAGTCGATCGAGCAGATCGGCCCGAAACTCGCCACTCTCGGCCAGCGCCGGGAGGTCTTCGTTGGTAGCGGCAACTAAGCGCACATCTACCTTGAGCGTTTTGTTACCCCCAACACGCTCAAATTCACCGTATTCGATAACTCGCAGGAGCTTTTCCTGAATCAAACCCGATGTATTGGCCAGTTCATCCAGAAACAGGGTACCGGTGTGAGCCAGTTCGAACCGGCCTTCACGGCGTTTACCTGCGCCGGTAAAGGCACCGGCTTCGTAACCAAAGAGCTCGCTTTCCAGCAAATTCTCATTCAATGCGGCACAGTTCAGTTTTACATAGTTTTGATCCCAGCGTTGCGACAAAAAGTGCAAACGTGCTGCAATCAGCTCTTTACCGGTACCACGTTCACCGATAATGAGCACAGGTTTATTGAGCGGTGCAATTTGCGAAACCTGCTCTAAAACCTCTAAAAAACTGTTAGCCTGGCCAAGTAAATTATCTTGCTGGCGAAACCGACTCATTAATTCCCTCAAAAAGTAGCCAAATCGACCAATTAATAGTGTAGATTAAAAGTATCGTTGATTACAGCGTTTATTGGCATTAAATATTATATAATTAATTCAATGCTTTACTTGGTTTTTCTGAGTTGGCGCGGTATTTGTATGTGTTAGTACAAGTTGAAACCAAGTTAATCCACATGTTTAACACGCGCTAGAGGTAAATAATTATGGGTATCTTCTCTCGTTTCACAGATATTGTGAACTCAAATATAAACGCGTTACTGGATAAAGCCGAAGATCCTGAAAAAATGGTTCGTCTGATTATTCAGGAAATGGAAGACACACTCGTTGAGGTTCGTTCTGCGTCTGCTAAGACCATCGCGAACAAAAAGGAAATTGTTTCTCAAATCAGTAAAATGGAAGCAGACGCTGCCGACTGGCAGAACAAAGCGGAGTTTGCTCTGAGCAAAGACCGTGAAGATCTGGCTCGTTCAGCGCTGCAGGAAAAGAAAAAGAGTCAGGAAGCCGCTGATGTGCTTACCGCTGAGTTAAATGCGGTAGAAGAGCAAATTAGCAAACTACAGGACGAAATCGTCCAGTTACAGGAAAAGCTCGCTGATGCCAAAGCCCGTCAGAAAACTATTCTGATGCGCCAGAAAACCGCATCATCACGCCTTGAGGTTCGTAAAACCCTCGACAGCGGTAAGATTGATGAGGCAATGGGGCGCTTTGATCAGTACGAGCGCAAAATTGATGATATTGAATCGCAGGTTGAAGCCTATGACCTGGGCAAGAAAACCCTGCAGGACGAATTTGCCGAGCTGGAAGCCGGCGACAAAATTAATGATGAGTTAGAAGCGCTGAAAGCGAAGATGAAAAAGGCTGATAAGCCTGCTGCAAAGACAGCAAAATCTAAATAACTGATTATAATTTATAAGCTGGGGGAACTCAGCACTTCTGACCGGAGGTATTAAAATGGACGGAGATATTGTTGCACTCATACTGGCACCACTGATCATCTTTTTGATTTTTGTGGCCCCTATCTGGCTAATCCTGCATTACCGCAGTAAAAAGCAAGTCAGCCAGGGACTGTCAGCCGAAGAGCAGGTTGCATTGCAGGAACTGGCGGGCAAAGCGGAAGCGATGTCAGAGCGAATTCAAACGCTGGAGGCTATTTTAGACTCAGAGGCACCTGAATGGAGGAACCGGGCATGAACAGTAAGAAAACCATTTACCGTGACGCTAAGCACGGTCGAATAGCCGGCGTTTGCGCCGGCATCGCAGAGTATTTCGGTTTGGAAGTGTGGCTGGTACGAATTTTAACGGTAACCGCGTTTTTCCTACTGGCTGGCCCATTTGTTTTAGTCAGTTACGTAGCGTGCTGGTTCATTTTTGACAAGAAGCCGCAAAACCCGGAAGCGATGAATTACAGTCAACCGGTTGAAGTAAGCGGTAAAGGTTGGAGAAATTCCGGTTCTGGTAATAACGACAAAGTGGAAGTGAAAACCCGTGTGTGGCAGGCAGGAGAGCCACCTCGTCAGGCCTTTCACGATATTACCAACCGCTTTCAGACCATTGAATCGCGGTTACGCAAAATGGAAACCTACGTGACATCACGTGAGTATCAGCTAAATCGCGAAATTAGCCGCTTGTAACCCCTTATATTTAAAAAGAAAAGCGCCGTACGGCGCTTTTCGTCTTTCTACTCAATAGAAATCAAGGGGTCAGAGTCCATGAACTCTGACCCTGAGGGAGCTCCAAAAGAATCCAAGGACTCTGACCCCTTTATTTTTTATTTTTAGATGGGATTTACCGGATTACCGTAAATATCCAGCTCCACCGGTTCTCCATAGCCAAGTTCTTTGATTCGCTCAAGCTGTGTCTCGGCATCACCTACCACCAGATAAATCATTTGCTGTTCATTAAGATGTTGCTTAATGACCTGATGAATATAGCTCAGCGATGCGTTCTGCACAAAGTCCTGTTGGGTTGCGATGTAATTATCCTCTAATCCCAGACGGCTGATTTCCTCGAGCATGCTGAGCTGACTATCCAGCGTTTCAAAGCGTCTTGAATTAGCTTTGATGACCATATTTTTAGCGGTGGCCAAATCTTCTTCCAGATAGGTGGGCTGGTACTGCCCAATCAGGTTTTTGAAAATTTGCAAGGATTCCAACGTTACATTGGTTCGCACCTGAGACGCTGCAATAAAGGGCACCTGATATTGTGCGGCAGGTAAATAAGAATACGCGCCGTAGGTATAACCTTTCTGGATACGCAATGTCTGGCCGAGGCGGGCACTCATTCCGCCGCCGAGCCGTTCATTTGCAAAATCAATGGCAAAAAAGTCAGGATCAGAAGCAGGTAATACCGGCTTGCCAACATAAATAACCGATTGTTTGGCATCTGGTACATCAACAAAGTAAACCACCGGTTTTTCTACCGGTGTGACTTCAGGTTGTGCTGGCAGTGCAAGAGCTTGACCCTGCCATTGTTTCACCGGTGCTGCTGCCGTGACAGCTTCCTCCGGGCTCACTGCACCTACCACATGCAAGGTGGCCTGCTTCGGAGACATCACCTTCTTATAATAGGCCTTAACATCCGCCATAGTAATACTTTCAACACTGGCCTGAGTACCGCCCATAGGCTGCCCGGCAACATGGTTATCGCCATACAGCAGGTGAGCAAATACATTGCTGGCAATCCGCGCTGCATTCCCTTCATCGCGCTTAATCCGGGTTAAACTTGCTGATTTAAGCCGCTCAAATTCATTTTCATCCCAACGTGGTGATAACAACATTTCTGCTGCCAGCTCCATCAGGGCGGGGTAATGTTTGGCTAATACGCGGCCGGATAACTCAATGCTTTCACGATCGGCAGAAATGGAAAGTTGGGCGCCTAACTGGCCAATCGCCTGTTCCAGTTCCTGTGGCGTTTTATTCGCCGTACCTTCGTTTAGTAATTGCGCCATCAGCGCAGCAGTACCGGCTTTACCTTTAGGATCCAGCCATTGCCCGCCATCGATTGTCAGAGAGAAGTTTACCACTGGCAACTCGTTGCTGGTAATTCCAATAACCTTTACGCCATTATTCAGTGACTGATGCCAGATGTCTGGTGTGGTTAGGGTCGGCAGCTCGGTCAGAGGCGGCTCTGATCGGTCGTGCTCGGTGGGTGTTTTAGTATATTCGACCGGCTTTTCTTCAAATTCTGGCTCGCTGCCAGCAACAATTTCTTCTTCTTCCACCGGTGCTTTAGTCGAACCAGAGAGTGCCAGGTCTGGCTGATCCTTCGGTACAAAAGATGCCACAATAGCTGGCTGGTTATATACGTACTGATTAAACACGCGCATGATGTCTTCGCGAGTCACCGCCTGAATATTAGCAATGTCCTGCTCAATAAAGCCCGGCGAACCGGCATATTCATTGTAGATCCCCAGTTGCAGTGCTTTATCCAGAATACTTTCAATATCGTAATAGAATGCGGTTTCCTGCTCGGCCTTGATGCGCTGAAGCTGGGCGTCGCTAAAGCCGTTTTCAGCAAAATCATTAAGGGCCTGCTGTATACCGGCATACACCTTGTCGAGCGGTACATCGGCATTAGCTTGCACGTTAATCGCAAAACTGCCGGCAATTTCATTGGTGTCAGACCATGCACTTGGACGGGGCGCCAGCTTTAACTCTTCAACCAGTGTTTTATACAGCACGGCATTTTTGCCATCGCTGAGCAGGCGGGCCAGCGCATCCAGTGCATAAGCGTCGTCGGTATATTGCTCAACGGTAGGATAGGTCAGGCGCAGCAGCGGTAGCTTGGCAAAATTATCCAAATGATAGAGTTTTTTGTCGGCTTCAAGGCTAACTGGTTGCGGCTTAAGCGCAGGGCTTGGCTCACCAGATTTGATTTCACCAAACCATTTAGCCACTTTTTCTTTGGTTTTTGCAATATCAATGTCACCGGCGATAACCAGGGTGGCATTGGCAGGCATATAAAACTGATTATAAAACTCTCGAACGTCATCCAGCGTGGCGGCCTGCAGGTCTTCAAGATCGCCAATGACCGTCCAGTTATAGGGATGGCCGGTTGGATACAGCGCCTTTCTCACTACGTGGCCCATATGACCGTAGGGGCGGTTGTCTACCCGTTGACGCTTTTCATTTTTGACCACCTGTTTTTCGCGTTCCAGAGTACCCTGATCCACGGTATTGATCATATAACCCAGGCGATCAGAATCAATCCACAAAAGCTTATCAAAGGCATCTTTTGGTACTACTTCGTAATAAATGGTGCCGTCACTCCAGGTACCGCCATTGCGAGTACCGCCCAGCTCGGGGATCATCTTACGGTTAGCCCCTTTAGGTACATTTTCGGAGTCGTTAAATGACATGTGCTCAAAGAAGTGGGCAAAGCCGGTACGACCAGGCTTTTCCCGGTTAGAGCCAACATGCACCACGGTGGCCATGGCTACAATAGGATCGGACTTATCGACGTGTAGCACTACCGTCAGGCCGTTATCCAGTTCATAACTTTCATACTCGACACTCAGCGAGGCTGAGTCATTCTCAGCAGACTGTGTGGAGACGGATTCAGCGGCCGTATTGTTTTGCTGTGTACTAATGGTACTGTCGCTGCAGCCCAGTACCGCCATTATGCTCATGGCCAGTAAAGTGGTTTTTAGTTTTAACATTGTTTTTTCTGATTTTTCTGTCGTTGTGGATTAGCCAGCATAAACAACCTGTTGGGACGTTTCAAATGCCGTGTTAAGCGCTCTGCGAAAATCAACTTGTAAAATTAATGTTACATTCAGGTTCAATGTATCCTAATCCTAAAGGTTTAGTGTAGCGTTTAAAGGGGTAAACTTGAGCGGTCTTTAATAACCAAATTTGGTCTATGTCTAAACAATCAAAATATAATTCAAAAAATCCAGATATTAACGGAATAATTCAATGGAGTGACGAGGAAAATGCCATTTGGGGCGAGTTGTATCAACGCCAGATGGCGCTGTTACCCGGGCGTGCCTGCAAAGAGTACTTTAAAGGCCTGGATATGTTAGGGCTATCTCCTCAGGCTATCCCGCAGTTACCGGATATCGACCGTGTACTCAAGGCATCCACCGGATGGCAGACTGCCGCGGTGCCTGCCTTAATTAGCTTTGGGGAATTTTTTGAGCTGTTGGCCAGTAAACGCTTTCCAGTGGCAACCTTTATTCGCAGCCGGGAAGAGTTTCATTATCTTCAGGAGCCAGACATTTTTCATGAAGTAATGGGCCATTGCCCGTTGCTCACCAATCCATCCTTTGCAGCCTTTACTGAGACCTATGGCAAACTGGGGTTAAATGCCAGTAAAGAGGAAAGAGTGTTCCTGGCGCGATTGTACTGGTTTACTGTGGAGTTTGGTCTGGTCAAAGAGGAAGGGGAGCTACGAATTGTTGGTGGCGGTATCCTAAGTTCACCGAAAGAAACCTGCTATGCACTGGAGAGTGATGTGGCGGTTCGTCATCCTCTCAAAGTGCTCGATGCACTGCGAACCCCTTATCGTATCGATATTTTACAACCGCTTTACTACGTGCTGGACAATTTCAGTCAGTTAATGGAAATCTCCAGAATGGACATAATGCCGCTGGTCGATAAGGCCCGCGAACTGGGCCTGTTTGAGCCACTTTTCACACCTAAACAAAAGGCGGGATAACATCACTTTGGTGTCTGCCTAATCTTTATTCTGCGCTATTTGTTGAGTAAATGAACAATTAGCGTAGCTTTCGCGTATTAGACTTTAAAAGTAATGATATTGTGATATCTTGTAAAATATAGTTTACAGTTATTGAGTGTTCAATGCGTTTAGAAATCAGCTGTCAGGACCGTCTGGGGATCACCCAGGACGTGTTGGATATTTTGGTCACCCATAACATCGATCTTAGGGGTATCGAGATTGATGAGAGCGGCAAAATATTCCTAAATTTCCCTAATATTAAATTTGAAGATTTTCAGCATTTAATGCCCAAAATACGCCGTATAGAGGGCATTGAAGATGTAAAAACCACTTTGTTTATGCCTGGTGAGCGAGAGCGCAACCAGCTCTCTGCGATTGTGCAGACCTTACCGGATCCGGTGTTTTCCATTGATAACAAAGGCAAGTTGCTGTTGTGTAACGACGCCGTTACCAGTGGCCTGGAGATGGATATTAATGAACTGCTGAATACAGAAATCAGTGAGTATGTTAAAGGGTTTAATTTTGGTCGTTGGCTGGAGGGCAAAGCACCGGGCCATAAAAGCACCAAGGTAAAGTTTATTCAGCAGGACTTTGTTGCCGATATTTTACCGATTACGGTTCCCGATGCGGCCGATACCTCCATTCTGGCCGGCGCCGTGGTAATGCTGAAATCCGAAGTCAGACTGGGTCAGCAGATCATCGTGTTCCATCAGCACGGCACTGACAGCTTCGATAAGCTGGTTACTCAGTCACCGGTAATGCAACAAACAATCAGTGAGGCTAAACGGATTGCTGATCTGGACGCGCCGATCCTTATTTTCGGTGAAACCGGTACCGGTAAAGAAATGCTGGCCAAAGCCTGTCACCAAAGTAGTCGCCGCGCAGACAAAGCATTCCTGGCGCTTAATTGTGGTGCGCTGCCCGACAACGTGGCTGAAACAGAGCTGTTTGGTTATGCCGCCGGTACCTTTAATCAGACCGAGGGTAAGGCTGGCCTGTTAGAACAGGCTGCAGGTGGTACCTTACTGCTGGATGAAATTGCCGATATGTCGGTGCACCTGCAGGCAAAGCTACTGCGAGTGCTGGAAGACGGTGAGTTTCGCCGGGTAGGTGACGTTAATCCGGTGGCGGTGGATGTGCGCTTTATATGTACCACCTGCCAGGATCTGGGGCAACTGGTTGATGAGGGGAAGTTCCGCAAAGAATTGTATTACCGTCTTAACGTGCTCGGGTTGGTTGTTCCGGCGCTGCGGGAACGTCGTTCAGACATTGTGCCGTTGTCTGAGTCCTTTATTTTACAACACAGCGCCAAGCTGGGTCGCAGACCAGCTAAACTGAGTAAATCCTGTGTGGAGTTCCTCCAGCAGTATCCGTGGCCGGGCAACGTTCGTCAGCTGCAAAATGCCTTATTCAGAGCCTTATCACTGCTGGACGGTAATGAAATCACCAAAGAAGATATTCAGTTGCCCAGCTGTACGCCAAGCATGACCTACGTTGATGAGAACTTTGAAGGTACGCTCGACGAAGAGGTGAAAAAATTTGAACGGGATTTGCTGCGTAAGCTTTACCCGTCTTACCCGAGTACCCGACAACTGGCCAAAAAGCTGGGCTTGAGTCATACCGCTATTGCCAACAAACTGCGCGAATATGGCATCAATAAGGCTACTGTAAAGCTTTAATTACTTATTACACCTACCAAGACGGGCTGCCAGAGGCAGCCCGTCTGCGTTTCTGCCCCCTGATTTTTTATTGCTTCGCTAGCGTCATGTTTTATTTACAAAAAGTGTAAACACCACGGTTTCAGTCTGACTCTGCTGAAGCTATCGGTAAGCCCCTTTCTCTGATTATATATGTTGCATAATTGTAAAATGGAGAAAGTGAACATGGCGAATAGCAATAATTATAATCCTTTGGGTACCGATGGCTTTGAGTTTGTAGAATACACAGCAGCCAATGAAGAAGGTATTAAGGCGCTAAAACACCTGTTCAGCTCGTTGGGCTTTGCCGAGGTGGCTGAACATAAATCGAAACGTGTGTGGTTGTATCGTCAGGGAGATATCAACTTTATCGTCAATGCCGAACCCGCCTCCCAGGCCGAAGAGTTCGCTCGTCTGCGTGGTCCAAGTGTATGCGGGATGGCTTTCAGGGTTAAAGATGCCCGCGCGGCCATTGAGCATGCCAAACAGCATGGCGGCAAAGAGTTCCATGGCAATTTAGGGCCTATGGAACTTAATATCCCGGCCATCTATGGTATCGGTGAGAGCACGCTGTACTTTGTCGACTTGTATGGTAAGCACAGCATTTATGATGTGGATTTTCGTTTTTACCCGGACTGGCAGGAACGTATGGACAGTGCTGGCGCAGGCCTTAAGCTGGTGGACCACCTTACCCACAACGTAAAACGCGGCAATATGGCTGTCTGGGCGGAGTTTTACGAGAACATCGGTAACTTCCGCGAAATCCGCTACTTCGATATTGAAGGCAAGCTGACCGGTCTGGTAAGTAAAGCCATGACGTCTCCCTGCGGCAAAATCCGTATTCCGATTAATGAATCGGTGGACGATCATTCACAGATCGAAGAGTTCATTAAAGCGTATAACGGCGAGGGTATTCAGCACATTGCTCTGGCTACCGACGATATCTACCAAACGGTTACCGATTTGAAGAATCGCGGACTGGCGTTTATGGATACGCCGGATACTTACTATGAAGCGGTGAACAGCAGAGTGAAAGGGCACGGTGAGTCTATTGAGCAATTAAAGGACTTGCGGATCCTGATTGACGGAGCTCCAGAAAAAGACGGGATTTTACTGCAAATTTTCACCGACACGGTGATCGGTCCGGTGTTCTTCGAAATCATCCAGCGCAAAGGCAATGAAGGCTTTGGCGAGGGTAACTTTAAGGCCTTGTTTGAAAGTATCGAACAGGATCAAATTCGCCGTGGCGTGCTGAATGTTGAGGACGGCAATGCGTAACCCGGCGCGTTTTCCGCTTAAGGAAGGCCTGCACTCCCGGCAGGCCCATGCAGACTTACCCGAACAAGCGATCTACGAACGGGAAGTGGGCCGCGAAGGCTTTTTCGGTCCGGCCTCACATATTCACCACAAACATCCGCCCACGGGGTGGGTAGAGTGGGAAGGAGAACTTCGCCCCAGAGCCATGGATCTGAATCAACTGAATGAGCTTGCCGCGGCCCGCTCGCCGTTTTCAGCACCGGTTATCCTGCATAACGCCCATTGCCAGTATCGCTTTT
The DNA here is from genome assembly GCA_950073835.1 of uncultured Alteromonadaceae bacterium. Classification (GTDB taxonomy): domain Bacteria; phylum Pseudomonadota; class Gammaproteobacteria; order Enterobacterales; family Alteromonadaceae; genus Alteromonas. The sequence goes on along the minus strand of CATMRP010000058.1, from coordinate 8,535 downwards.
GGCATTGTAACGAACCGATGACTGAACTGGTGCGCAATGCCGATGGTGATGACTTACTGTTTGTGCATTGTGGTGAGGGCGAGCTGTTCTGTGATTATGGCCACATGAGAGTGAGCGAAGGCGATTACATTGTTATTCCCCGTTCGACAATGTGGCGGTTAACACCTGAAACACCTATGCAGTTGTTGATGATTGAAGCCACCGATGACAGCTACCAGTTGCCCGAAAAAGGCATGGTGGGCCAGCACGCAGTGTTCGATCCGGCGATGCTTGAGCATCCGCGCATCAATGACACCTTTCTTGCCCAGCAGGATGAAAATACCTGGCGGGTAGACGTTAAACGTCATCAGCGCTTATCACGCATTACGTATCCATTTAATCCGCTGGATGCACAGGGGTGGCACGGTGAGTTAACCGTGATGAAGATTAACTGGCGCGATATTCGGCCGTTAATGAGTCATCGCTATCATTTGCCGCCATCGGCGCACACCACTTTTGTTGCCAAACGGTTTGTTATTTGTACGTTTGTACCGCGCCCGATTGAAAGCGATCCCGGCGCGCTGAAGGTGCCGTTTTACCACAGCAATGACGACTTTGATGAGGTACTTTTTTACCACGATGGCGACTTTTTCAGTCGCGATAACATTGAAGCAGGAATGGTGACATTTCATCCTGCCGGCTTCACTCATGGTCCGCACCCCAAGGCATTTGCCGCCGGACAGGCGCATGCCAAAACCTTTACCGATGAAGTGGCAGTCATGCTGGATACCCGCGATGCATTGCAGGTAACAGCCGCGGCTGAATCGGTGGAAAACCCCGACTATGTCTACAGCTGGCGGGGCTAGGAGAAGAACAGTATGAAATTAGCAACGTATAAAAACGATTCCCGGGACGGGCAGTTAATGCTGGTCAGCCGGGATTTAAAACTCACCTGTAGCGCCGCACCGGTGGCAAAAACCATGCAGCAGTTACTGGACAATTGGGATGAACTGTTCGAGCCGTTGAATGAACGATATCAGGCGTTGTGTTCAGGTGAACTGCTAGCTGAGAAATTTGACGTACAACAATGTCATTCTCCACTGCCCAGAGCCTATCACTGGGCCGATGGCAGCGCTTATGTGAACCATGTTGAGCTGGTTAGGCGGGCCCGCGGTGCTGAGGTACCAGAAAGTTTCTGGCATGTTCCGCTGATGTATCAGGGGGGCAGTGACGACTTTATCGGCCCTTTTGACGATATTGAAGTGCCGGATGAAAGTATGGGCATCGATTTTGAGGCTGAAATAGCGGTTGTGACGGCAGATGTGCCAATGGGCACCGCAGATGAACACGCAGGTAACTTTATTAAGTTGCTGATGCTGGTCAACGATGTGTCACTGCGAGGCCTGATCCCCGGTGAACTGGCCAAAGGATTTGGTTTTTATCAATCCAAGCCGGCCAGCAGCTTTGCTCCGGTTGCCGTTACGCCGGATGAGTTAGGCGACAGCTGGTTTGACAGCAAGGTGCATTTGCCACTGCTGACCCACTACAACAATGAATTGTTTGGTAAACCCAATGCCGGGGTCGATATGACCTTTAATTTTAATGAACTGGTGGCACATGCAGCGCGCACCCGAAACCTTGGCGCCGGTACCATCATTGGCTCAGGCACGGTATCAAATAAGCAAGGTACCGATCACGGCTCGGCCATTGTACATGGCGGGGTGGGGTATTCCTGTATTGCCGAAGTCAGAATGATTGAAACCATCCGCGACGGACAGCCCTCTACTGCTTTTATGAGTCACGGCGACACTGTTCGCATTGAAATGGCCGACAATAATGGTGCCAGTATTTTCGGTGCCATCGAACAGCGCGTAAAAATTAAAAAATGAGTTATGCTTAGACTAACAACAACGACAATAAGGTTGCGCAAATGAGCTTAAAACTTTACGGCTACTGGCGTTCGTCGGCAACTTACCGGGTTCGCATTGCATTAAATTTAAAGGGCCTTGAGTACGAATATGTACCGGTGCATCTGGTCATGGAAGGCGGGCAGCAACACCAGCAAGCCTACGACCGGCTTAACCCGGCGCACCTGGTGCCGACCTTTGTTGATGATGATGAAGACATTATTCTCAATCAGTCGCTGAGTATTATTGAGTACCTTGATGAGCGCTATCGCGAGCCTTGTCCGCTTTTGCCCTCCCACGCGGTGGAAAGGGCGAGAGTGCGCTCGCTGGCTCAGGATATTGCCTGTGATATTCAGCCGCTGGTTAATCTGCGCGTGCTGAATACATTGCAGGATGACTGCGGCTTATCCAGCGAGCAGTCTGCAGATTGGGCAAGGCAGTGGATAACCCGTGGCTTGAAAGCCATCGAGAGGCGATTGCAAACTCAGGCTGGTCGCTACTGTTTTGATTTTGATGTGACACTGGCTGATGTGTGCTTGATTCCGCAGGTGTTTACCGGTAAACGCTTTGATGTGGACATGAGACAGTTTCCATTGATAAGCAAAATTTATGATCAGTGTTTATCGCTGGAAGCGTTTCAGACGGCGCAACCCGAAAATCAGCCGGATGCCCCCTAAATTTATAATCAGTGAAGCGCCTGCTTCACTGATTTTTTATCGGTAACGAGGTGGTGTTTTTTACCTGTTTTAAGGCAAAAGTTGAACTAAGATGGTCAACGCAGGGCAGGTGAGTAAGCTTGGTTTTAAGTAAATACTCGTATTCTTCAATACTTTCCACAATCACTTTCAGTAAGTAATCTTTTTCGCCGCTGGTGGTGTGGCACTCAACAATTTCTTCAATCGATTGCACTGCATTTTCAAAATCGGTGAGCGAATCGCCGTCATGATTTTTCAGTGATACATAAATAAAGACCGATACGCCTAAATTGAGTTTTTTACCGTTTAATAATGTGACTTTGCGAAGAATGATCCCTTCTGCTTCAAGGCGTTTTACCCGACGCCAGCAGGGGGTGTGAGAAAGGCCCACCTGTTGGCTTAAATCCGCCATGGAGATAGTCGCATTTTGTTGCAGCACGCGCAGAATTTCGCGGTCAAATTTATCCAGTTTCATCGAAGGGTGCCTGTGCCGGAAATGCTTCCGGTGATTATGATAGTTATTGTGCGTTACATTATAATACTAGGATAACCATCCTAGAAAGCGGTGTAGTAAAAAAAAGCGCTTGCGAGGTGTAAATTTAATCCCTGAAAGACGCAACGCTTGTCCTCACAAGGCTGCGCTACTATACACTTTTACTCTTAAGGAACTGTGAAGATAATGTCTGTGTTTGAACATTCAGAATTTGATGCCCATGAGCATGTTGCGTTTTACTCCGATCCGGTTACCGGGTTAAAAGCGATAATTGCGATTCACAACACCAATCTCGGGCCATCGCTGGGTGGCTGTCGAATGTGGCCTTATCTAAACAGCAGTGAAGCACTCACCGATGTCCTGCGCTTATCTAAAGGCATGACCTACAAAGCAGCAATGGCTAACCTGCAGCAAGGTGGTGGAAAAGCGGTGATTATCGGCGACCCGCGCAAAGACAAAAGCGAAGCCTTTATGCAGTCGATGGGACGCTTTGTGGAGAGTTTAAGCGGTCAGTATATTACGGCTGAAGACTCAGGCATCACCGTTGACGATCTAAAAGCGGTGGCTACCCAAACAAGCCATGTGGCGGGGACGTCTGCACAGTACAATGCTCTGGGTGAAACCCCTACCGGCAATCCTGCCCCGTCAACCGCCTATGGTGTTTTTGTCGGGCTTAAGCAAACCGTGAAACACGTACTTGGCAGAGATTTGCAAGGCGTAAAAGTAGCCATTCAGGGCATGGGGCATGTAGGCTATCGGCTGGCTAAACAGCTGCACGCCGAGGGCGCAGAGCTGTATGTTGCCGATATTTTCCCCGAAGGATTAGCGCGTGCCCGGCAAGAACTGGGTGCCACGGTTGTGGCGCCAGAAGAAATATTAACCCTGCCGGTAGACGTGCTGGCACCTTGTGCCATGGGCTCGTCGATTAATGATGAATCGGTGCCGGATATCCGCGCTAAAATTATTGCCGGTGCGGCAAATAATCAGTTAGCCCGGGAAGAGCTGGGTACGGTCTTACATAAAAAAGGTATTTGTTACGCGCCTGATTATGTCATCAATGCCGGCGGCATTATCGATATCTATCACCAAAAACAGGCCGATAGTTCAGATCAGGCCATGCGTGAACATCTGGCTAAGATTGGCGATACGCTGATTGAAGTTTATCAGCGTGCTGAAGCTGAAAATGCGCCTACCAATCTTGTGGCTAATCGTATTGCAGAAGAGCGATTTGCAAAGCGGGGTTGAACTTTAGCTAACAAGTCGTCATAATGCGCCGCGCTCGTGACTTGTAATCAGGTCACGGCGCACAAGTTTCTATGGTGGGCTTTTGGTCCTCCCGCAATGATACTCTGTGAACCCGGTCAGGCCCGGAAGGGAGCAGCCGCAGCAGACGACTCATGTGCCGGGATGTGGCTGGAAGCCTGCCACCCAAATTTCCTCTCTATTCTTTACGTGTTTTTGGCTGATCGAGAAATTTAATGGCTTTTTCGATAGCATACTCAACGTTCATTTCCATTTGCTGACGTTCGCTTTGTGGCAGGTAGAAAGCCATATCGACTTCATAACGAATGTAGCGTGGTGGCACCTGGTTTAGTGCCAGGCAACATAAGTCGGCGAGATAATCGGAAGACTTAGTTTGATCCAGCCCCAGTTGCGCTATACGCTCTAATACCAGATGTTCATAGTAATTATGGATATCGTCATCTAATTTCACGGTAATTTCCTATTTTCAACAACCTGTTAGTATTCAGTTATAGCTATTCTGGCTCAGTTGTCGAGCATCTTGATGACAAAAAAGGTTAATTGGGCGTTTGTTACACGACGGAGCTCTCTCATAATATTCCGAATAAATGCAATGCAGCGTATAGGTTGCCAGCTAAAACCTTTCAACCAAGTGAAAAATTTGCAACGGGTAGGTGGTGGAATTTTAGCCTTTCAGGCAAAAGTTTCATCATACAATTGAGTAATTTTACTTAATGCGATTAATGACTGATTAACGAGGGTAAACAGCCGGAACCCGTTTCCCGGTATGGCCTTTCTGTTGTTAGTGTAAAATTTAAATTGTCTCGATGTAATAAAAGTGTAATGTGGTGGAATATATATAATACAAATTATACTTTTTGTTTAGTTTTTGGCCTCAATTTACTCTTCAAAAGACACCGTAAAATTGTCTGCACCTGGGTTTGCTGCTTAGTATGAGCTCGGGAAAATTCCCAATCTAAAGTCATAAGTCGTTATAAAAACGGCAGTTCTTCCAACCGCTTTGGTAAGCCGGTTGGTCCAGGGAGATAGAAATGTTTAATATGAAGAAAAGCATCGCTGCAGTAGCAGTTGCTGCATCACTTGGCATGGGCGCAAGCGCTTATGCAGGGAACAACGATGGTGGTATCGTGGTAAGTGTCAGCGATGGCAGCGAGGCACCACTTTCCAACGTATCCATTGTTATTCGTAATTCAAACACCGGTTTTCGTCGCTCGGTCACTACCGACAGTGACGGTAATCTTCGGGTTGGTCTGCTACCCGTAGGCGTGTACGAAGTGGTGGCCGAGAAAGACGGCTACGATACTGTATCGCTCGGTGAGGTGACGGTCAGAATCGGCCAGAACACCAACGTTAACCTGACCCTTTACCCGGACAACGTAGAAACCATCTCAGTAACCGGTTCTGCTATTGCCAGTATCGACTTCACTTCTACTGAATCAGCACTTAACATCAGCGCCGTTGAGCTTGACCGCTTACCAGTGCCACGGAGCGTAACCTCGGTTGCCCTGTTAGCACCGGGTACCACTCAGGGTGATAACCGCTTCGGTGGTGTGTCTTTCGGTGGTTCATCGGTAGCAGAAAACCAGGTTTATATTAATGGTCTTAACGTTACCAACTTCCGTAATGGACTGGGGTTCAGTAATCCTCCGTACGAGTTTTACGACCAGTTCCAGGTCAAAACCGGTGGCTATTCTGCCGAATTCGGTCGCTCGACCGGTGGTGTGATCAACGCCGTTGTAAAATCAGGTACCAATGAATTCCACGCCGGTGCCAGTGCTTACGTAGTGCCTTCTGATCTGCGCGAACAGGCGCCATCAGTGTTTGAGGAAGACGGCTCTTACTACACGTATCGTGACAACGATAAAAGCAGCACCATTAACTACAACGTCTGGGCGTCTGGTGCGCTGATTGAAGATACCCTGTTTTTCTACGCACTGTATAACCCGCGTGATGTTGAATCACGCAGCGACCGTACATTATCAGACGGGAACCTGAATGAAAGCAACGATGACAATGCGTTCTGGGGCGTTAAGCTTGACTGGAACATCACCGATAATCATCGCCTTGAATTACTGACCTTCTCGGATGACTCAGAAAACGTTACCGATATTTACAACGTGTCTGAAGAAGGTGAGAGAACACAGATTGGTTCTTCAACCTCTTACAGCGGTGGTACCAACTGGTCATTGAAATACATTGGTTACCTGACAGACGATATTACGATGTCTGCCATGTACGGTGAGAATAAATATGACCTCACCACAGCCACTAATTCGTCAGCGGATTGTGCACTCGCTCTGGATTACCGTTATTACTATGGCTTTGCCACAGATATCCCGGGTACTGGTGTAGTAAGTAATGGTTGTGCAACAACCAGCAACTACTTCCTGGAAGAGGGTGAAGATACCCGCGAAGCTATGCGCATCGACTTCGACTGGGCGATAAGCGATGATCATTTACTGCGTTTTGGTATGGATAACGAAACCAACACGTCTTTCAGTAACCAGTTTTATTCTGGCCCTACAGGTGCTTACTACTTAGTTTACGGTGGTTTTGACGGTGAGACGGTTAACAATGTTGTACTGGATGCTGATACCGATTATGTCATGGCCCGTACCCGTACCGTTGGTGGTAACTTTGAAACAGAAGCGTCTGCTTTCTATATTGAAGATACCTGGACGGTAACTGATGAAATTACCCTGACCTTAGGTTTGCGTAACGAACAGTTCGATAACAAAAACGCATCGGGTGAAACCTTTGCGAAAATCGATAATATGTGGGCACCACGTTTAGGTTTTGCCTGGGATATCGGCGGTGTAGGCGAGCATAAAGTGTTTGCCAGTGTCGGTCGTTACTTCCTGCCTGTGGCGAATAATACCAACGTACGTCTGGCTGGTAACGAAGCCGATCAGCGTAACTATTATGAGTTTACCGGTTGGGAAGAGTTTAGCTATAACGGCGGCACTTACTATACCCCAGGACTGGGCGATCAAATCGGTTCGACCCGTGTAACCTCGACCGGCGAAGTACCTGATACCCGTTCAATCGTTTCGAATAACCTCGACGCCATGTACCAGGATGAAATTATCATTGGTTACCAGGGCATGATTAACGAAGACTGGAGATGGGGAGTCAAGGGTACGCAGCGTAAGTTAAACGGTGCTATTGACGATATGATCATCGACCACGCTATTGCCGAGCGTTTTGGTTGTGGTGATGGCTATCACCCGAACCAATATGTACTGGGTAACCCTGGCGAAAGCATGGAAGTTTACACCGATACCGACTGTGACGGCAGCGTTGACGACTGGGCTACCTTTACAGCAGAAGAGCTGGTATACCCGGAAGCAGAACGGACCTACTACGCCGTTGATCTGAACATCGCCAAAGCCTGGGATGGGGTATGGAGCTTAGATGCAACTTATACCTGGTCACACAGCTATGGTAATTCAGAAGGCCTGGTTAAATCGGATAACGGTCAGAGCGATGCCGGCCTGACGACTGACTTTGACTTCCCGGAACTGATGGATGGGGCTTACGGTAACCTGCCTAATGACCGTCGCCATATGCTGAAAGTCTTTGGTTCTTATGCAATCAGTGAAAACTTCACCGTAGGTATTAACTACTCACTGCAATCCGGTCGTCCGATTAATGCCTTTGGTGTTGCTCACCCGGGTCCTGATGGTGAAGTGGATTACGGCTATACCTATTATCTGTCTACCGACAGTGGTGCGGTAAATGATGAAGGTGCAATCATTTATGACTACGAACAGGTTACCCGTGGTTCTCAGGGGCGTACTCCATGGGTATCACGCGTCGACGTGAACCTGGCGTACAGCACAGAGATTGCCGGTCTGGATACGCGCTTCAAAATCGATGTATTTAATTTGCTCGACGCAGATAATGTTACTCGAATTAACGAAGTTGCTGAAAGTGCCCAGGGTCAGGCAAGCCCGCGCTATGGTCTGGCGCAGGCTTTCCAAACCCCACGTTATGTTCAATTAAGTGCTAACGTCACTTTCTAAAAACACCAAGCCCCTGTTTTTCAGGGGCTTTTTTATTGTGCGCCGGGCATGGCGCGTAGTGCGAAAGCACTGTTCGATTCATTGTGGTGGTGAGTCGATGACTTGGAGGTGAAAGTCCTCTGCACACCCGGCAAGGGGAAGTGCTAGCCGAACGGCAAGGGTGTTCATCGCGA
>CATMRP010000057.1 GCA_950073835.1 uncultured Alteromonadaceae bacterium | reverse complement strand
TCTATTCACCGCCAGCGCTATGGGCATGAGAGTTTTATTATTGTACTAACCGAAAACCTGTGGCCTGAGGGTATTGCAAAATTAGGCGTGCAGTTAGAAGAACTGACCGGCGGTGAAGTTCGTCCGGTGATCCTTGGCCATATACAGCGAGGCGGCTCACCGGTAAGTCAGGATCGCATGCTGGCAACCTTGCTGGGGGTAAACGCGGTACGCTGTGTGGAACAGAATAAAACCGGCATTATGGTTGGTATGCAAAACAACAAACCGGTAGAAATTGAGCTGAGCCAAACCTGGGAAAATCGCAAGGAGCTGGGCGACACACTGACACAAACAATGATAACCATGCTCAATGAACGCCATCACTGGGGTATGACAACATGAGTAAGACGCCTATTTTCTAAATAAGGTGGCTTTGCGTTCGCCCATAAAAGGGAGCTCTATTGAAATCGAAGTAAGAACAAGTGTTGTTATCGTCACTGGCATACATAGTCAGAAGCGGACATTCCGAAAACACCGCCTAGCTCACTCTAGAACAAAAAATTTTGCTAAAGCGGACATCACACCCCAATCAGGGGCTGATAATAGTTTGCTAAAATGTGTAACGAAGTGGAACCGAGCAAACTGTTAGCAGTCCCGCTTAATTGGCTTATTAGGCGACTCTACTTCTGTTTTAGCTTGCTGAGCAAACTTTTCCCGTAATCTATAGCTTCACGCTCAATTCTAGTTAAAGGATCAGATTCGCCTTTTTTAGGCGTTTGAAGTAATGATTGACCATATTTAATTGCAGATTTCTCCGATTCGTTAAGTGTTACCGATTCCGTATTTTCTGTATGTTTAACTGAATTCATATCCTGCTCCTGAATTAGACTGTTAACTGATGTTTCAAAAACAGCAGCAAGACATTTTAAAGTTTCTGAACCAACACTTTGTCCACTCTCGACTCTTTGAATAGTACGAGCGCTGATACCAGAATGAAGCGCAAGTTCATCTTGAGTCCACCCTTTAGCTAATCGACGTTGTTTAATACTCATACTTATCCCTTTGCTGTTTGATGCCGATTTATGACAGTATTAAAAAAGAATGAACACGACAAATTAACGACAATTACATTTTTGTCGGCGACAACCAGACATTACGAACGCCTAACGCCGCTATAAAAGGCGAGCAACCTGTTGCGAGTCCAGCTCTGAAAGCGCGATTTTTATTGGATTTGTTATATGTTTACGCGCTAACAGCACAATCATTTCCAAATAAACCTATCGCTAACAGTAAGTATGACATCGCCACTAATGCCAGAGCATGCGCATGAGATTTCCATCCAATAGTGCCTAGTTTTACGGCTTTTACACAAAAGGCGAGTTGCAAAACGATCAATCCGGGAGATACAACAAATAACCAGAGCATACCCAATACGTAAAACCCGCCAAAAGCTGAGCTCGATGCAAAACATAAACTCAAGTACGGAACTAAAATAAAAAGACTTATAAAAGCATTGAAGTATGTGCCGGCAATCCTAGTTCTATTTGAAAGCTTTACCGTGCCCGATTCAGGTACTGTATATCTAAACGTTTTCATTACATATAACACACCGCTTAGGGGCAAAAATACGTGGGCTATAATAACGTGTGAAGCGAGGGGAGCCTACGTATATTTGTCCCCCGCGAGTGCAGCGAGTGTTAATGCGTTTGTATGGATAATTCTAACCATGCTTTGCAATGCGCATTTGTATGCGTATACTTGGTAGTGAGATTAGTTGGAGTAATAAAAATGCAGGATTTATATGACATCCATGCCCCCAAGAAAGCGACAAATTTAAGCTTAAACAGCGATTTATTGCAAAAAGCTCGAAATTTAAAAATTAACCTGTCTGCGACCTTGGAGCAAGCGCTTAGAGACAAGCTAAAAAGTGTTGAAGCAGAGAAGTGGAAAAAAGAAAACAAAGCCGCCATAACTGCATACAACGAGTTTGTTTCTGAGAACGGTTGTATCGGTGATGAGTACCGGAACTTTTAATGGCGCAGTTTGATGTTTACAGAAACCCAAGCAAGAAAACGAATAAAGCTTACCCCTTTCTTGTTGATGTTCAAAATTCTGTAATTGACCAGTTAGCAACTAGGCTGGTTGTACCGTTAACAAATAGCAATACTAGAAACAGTCTTTACATGAAAAAATTGACGCCGGAGATAGAATTCGAAGGCGTAACATATTTATTTTTAACCCAACAACTTAGTTCTATACCCGAATACGTACTCAATGATCGCATTGGTTCATTGGAGCACTCCAGAGAACTGCTGATAGATGCAATAGACTTCGCTATTACTGGAATATAGCGCCGCCTTGATTTAATCTGTAATTGGATTAGCTTACATCTTCATGGCCGCTTTTACTTTATCACGGTGACTGCGACTCACTTTCAGTTCGGTATCGTTATTAAGGATCAGGTGATATTCACCGCTGATGTGACTCACCAGTTTTTTCACATAACGAATATTAGCGATAGCTGAACGGTGAACACGCACAAACAATTGCGGGTTTAATTCCTGCTCAAGTTCTTTCATGGTTTTACGCATAATATGCATGCCATCCAGTGCGTGGACGCACATGTAATCACCGGCTGCATCTATCCACTGAATATCGGATACATTTACCCGGGTGACTTCAGAGCCGTCTTTAATCGCCAGTACGTCCGGATAAGGATTCGTTTCTACGGCTTCACCACTGGCAAGCTTACGTAAAATTTCTTCGCAATCGTCACCGGTTAATTCCGCCACCAGATTAACCAGTTTTCTGGACTGCTCGTCCTGGTTCTGCGTGGCAAAGTATTCGCGAACTTTCTTAAGTGCAGCACTCAAACGCTCGTCATCAGCGGGTTTAAGCAAATAATCCAGTGCATGAACATCAAAGGCCTTAATGGCGTAGCTATCGTAAGCGGTAACAAAGATAATCATCGGGATGGGCTGTTTCAGCTCTTTGAGCTTGTTGATTACCTGAAAACCGTTTAATCCGGGCATTTGAATGTCGAGAAAAACCAGATCCGGACGATGCTGAGAAATCATACTGACTGCGTCCAGACCATTCTGACATTCAGCAACCACTTCTACATCATCGAACTTTTCCAGGCGTAAGCGTAAACCACTGCGGGCCAGAGGCTCATCGTCGACGATAAGGGTTTTAATTTTTTGCTGACTCATTTAAATATCCTTTACATCATAAGGAATACGAACACTAACGCGTACTCCCTGCGGTTGATTATGTTCAACCGTAAAAGCAAAATTCCGATTATACAAAGCGTGCAGACGTTCTTTAATATTGGGCAGACCCACGCCGCCGGTGCGGCTTAACTGACCATCCAGAATATCTGCCCCCGGGCCGTTATCGGCTACATCGAGGAGCAGATCGTTACCAAATCTGCGTGCATCAATAGTGAGCTTGCCTGCATGTTCAAGCTTAGAGATAGCATGCTTGATGGCATTTTCAACGATGGGTTGCAGTATCATACTTGGAACCATAGCGTTTTCGCAATCTTCTTCGATATTCCAGACCACTTCCAGACGCTCGCCGAAACGCACTTTTTCGATTTCTAAATATAATCGTAATGCTTTGATTTCCTGACCTAATGCCACTTTTTTAATGGGATCGTTATCCAGTGAGTAACGCAGAAAGTCACTCAGTCTTGAGACCATTGCTTCGGCGGTATCGTTATTTTTCATCAGGATCAGCGTAGAAATGGCGTTAAGCGTATTGAATAAGAAATGCGGATTAAGCTGATAGCGCAGCATTTTGAGGTGCGCCTGGTGAGCCATAGTACTGGCTTTTAGGGCATTTTGCTTTTCGCGCTGCAGCATCTCAAAGTTCTTAATACCAAAATACAAACCGCTCCAACAACCAATCATGATCATTGAATCGATGGTATTACTGAAATACATATACCAGGCATCAGGCCTGAAGCCGTGTTTGTAAATTTCCCAGTAGTTAACGTTTTTTACTACCGCCCATAACAGCGCAACAGCATAAGACGCGGCCAGCACGGTAAGCAGTAACTTAACCGCCCCCTGATTGCGCGCCCAGCGATACACGTAACGCAGCGGGATAGTTAAAATCCAGCCGGCATAGGAATTGAGAATAATAATGAACAGAAAAATGGGGCGAACTTCATGCAAAAACGACCCAATGTAATAAACCACGGCAAATCCCGCCCATCCTGCGGTATGCAATACCCAGAATAAACGTTCGTTGTTTTCAAATAGTCGCTGCCACTTCAGCACAAAGGTACCAGATTGTTTTATCATCTACTGCATTATACGTGTATTTGTGAGGGTGAATAATGACTTAGTCGTAATTGATTTACGATCTATCGCACTATTGTCATACCTGAGGGTAACAGGCAATGTGGACGGTACCGTCTTTGCGCTCTAATTGCCACATTGCCTAAAGGTTAATAACTAATATTTAACCGTTTGAGCCAACTGCCCCATACCCAGGCAGGACCAATCAACAAAAAACGTAGATCGGTGAAAAACGACGGCCGCTTACCTTCGATGGCATGGCCGATAAACTGCAGAACCCACATTATTACAAATACCCCGACACTCACCTGCCAGACCGGCACCGCCGATTGGGCGATTTGTTCGATAATCAGGAAGCAAGCAATGGTAAGCAGCGTCATGGCGGCCCCGATCGGCCCAGACAGCAGAAAGTAGTAATACAGCACCGGGATAGCAATGATATGCGCAAAGTTAATCCCGTATTGTTCTATAAAGCCGGGCACTGGTATAGACCAGATCAAGCCGATTACTGAAAAGTAGATAGCCGGCACGGCCAGGTTATGAATCATCTTATTGGTTGGATTCATGTGGCTTTCTGAATATTCGTTAAACAGCCGTTCAATGTCACGCATAAAAATTGTCCCCTTTCCTGTCTGATACGGAATGAGGCAAATAATTGTTTTATGGTCGCCCTCTTTCCGCCGCTGGTACAACCAGCGTAGCTTCTATCCTAAAGCTCAACAATAAAACGATCCAACAATTTTTTAACAATTTCCGCATCAGCGGCAAATTGAACACCATAAAACACCCGGGTTTGGGTGGTACTGCTGTTTTTAATTATCCCTTTAATCACATTTTGTTTGTCTTCAGCAATTTTAAGTTGAATGGTTTTACCGTTTTCCAGAATGGGAAATTCGGGGCTGGATTCGAGTACGCACCGACATCCCTGAAATGACACATCTACAATCATGCAGTCGGTGCTTAAGGTTTGCTTATCATCGCTGGCACTCACCCTGGCCTGAATACCCGGCGTCCAACGCTTGTGTTTGCGCAGGGCAAGGGTCTGCAGCGATTCAGGCATAGCCACAAAGAGGATGGGTACCGGATGCGTAATAACTTTGATTACGTGGGAACGAAACGCAATCACCTTGCCTTCATCGCCTTCCAGCACGTAGCGTAAAACCACTTCATTGTCTGGCACCAGCACGTCACGCAGATAACCCCAACGGGACTCACTGGGTACCTGAAACAACAGGCAATTGGGTACATCGGCGCCAATATAGCTGGTTTTTACCCGCTTGGGTGCGGTGGGCGTGGAAATTTGTAAATCCACCACGCTGCCGGGCATAAGCGACTGTAAGCTATTGATATCAGCACTACTAAGCAGGATCTTTTTTTGTTTGGGCATCATTTAAAACTGAATCGCAATCACTATAGCTATATAATCATATTTTCAGTATTTAACAACTATTCATGTCCATCCTTGTTAAATCAGCATGCAAGAAGAGGTATCTCCCATGGCGCCACAATCGCCCGTCCTTAAGTATTCGTTATCGGTAAACTCAGTCAGCCAGCATTTGTTTGATGTCACCTTATCCATTCCGGCTATTGATAGTGAACACCTCACGCTGAGCCTGCCGGGGTGGATCCCGGGCAGCTATATGGTTCGCGATTTTTCCCGCAACATCGTTAATTTTTCTGCCACCAACAGCGAAGGAACCCCCATTGAAGTTACCCTGATGGATAAACAACAATGGCAGTTAAACACCGGCGGCAAGGCGGTTGAAGTAGCTTATCAGGTGTATGCCTTCGATCTGTCAGTACGTAGTGCCTATATCAACGATGAGTACGCCTTTTGTAACGGTACCAGTGTTTTTGTTGGCGTCACGGGCTTTGAACACCTGCCCTGCGAACTGGTGATAAACACCCCGGCGAGCAAGCCCGACTGGCAAATAGAAACCACGCTGCCTCACCTTGAGGATAACCGCTTTATCAGTGCCGACTATGATGAACTCATCGACCACCCGATATTTATTGGTGAATGCACCAGTGCCGACTTTGAGGTAGATGGCGTCACCTTTACTCTGATGTTCAGTGGCACCACAGAGTACGACATGCCTCGCCTGTGTACCGATCTGGAAAAGGTCTGTCAGCATCATTTATCCTTGTTTGGTAAGCCCTACCCGGTTAAGCATTATTTGTTTATGACGTTGATTGCCAATGAAGGTTATGGCGGCCTGGAGCATCGCAGCTCAACAGCCCTGTTATTCCCCCGTTTTGAACTGCCACTGGCAGGTGAGCCAGAGGAACTCAGCGACAGCTATGTTAACTTTATCAGTCTGTGTAGCCATGAGTTATTCCACACCTGGCACGTTAAACGAATCAAACCCGATGTGATGGTGGTGCCGGACCTCAGCCAGGAAACCTACACCGACCAGCTGTGGATTTACGAAGGCTTCACCAGCTTTTATGACGATGTCACCCTGGCCCGCGTTGGCGTCATCCCGCCGGAGCGCTACTTTAAAATTGTCGCGCAAAACCTCACCCGGCTGTATAAAAATGCCGGGCGTTTTAAGCAAAGCATTGCCGAGTCGAGCTTTTATGCCTGGAATAAATTTTATAAACAGGACGCCGGTTCCATTAACCACATCGTCAGTTATTACAATAAAGGCGGGATTGTGGCGTTGGGGCTGGATATTCTGCTGCGCGAGCGCAGTAACAACCAATACAGCCTGGACGATCTGATGCGGTTGCTGTGGGCCCAATACGGCGATGAAAGCGGTACGCCGGCCAATGTGATAGAACAACTTTGCCGCGATGAACTTAACGTCGACGTAAAAGATTATCTCAATGCTGTGGTGTATGGCACTGAAGACGTGGCGATGGATAGTTTGCTGGAACATATTGGGGTTAGCCAGACGGTGCAGACGCCGCTTTCTTTACAAGATAAGGGCGGCGATGAGGCGGCTGGTAAAATTTCACCCCGCTATGATTTTGGGGCAGTTACCAAAGATGCCGACACCGGTTTACTTATTCAGGCGGTGCAGGAAGACTCAGCAGCTTGCCAGGCTGATTTGCAGATAAACGATAAACTTATCGCCGTCGACGGCTACGTGGTGAATACCAAATTATTACAACGGCTGCTTACCGTACCTAATGAAAAACCTCTGGCGCTCACTGTGATAAGGGATGGCCGGTTAATCAGCCTTATTCTGCCGTTAGTCCCTGCGCAGGAACAAAGTTGTGTGCTGAAAATTACCGATGAAGAAAAAGCAGTAGCGTGGTTAGGGCGACAGTAACCGCCCTGTCTAACAGCGCTAACGAGGCGGTACCAGCAATGCTGGATCGAGGCGTTCACTAAACCAGTTGATGCGCCAGTCAAGGTGGGGCCCGGTTGCCCTGCCCGTGGCGCCAATCTCGCCAATTTTCTGGCCTTGCTCCACCAGGTCACCGGGCTTAACGGTAAGCTTGCTTAAATGCAGGAAGGTTGAGTTAACCCCAAGGCCATGGTCAATAATAATAGTGCCGCCGGAATAATATAAATCCGGGTGCGCCAGAGTTACCTTACCACCGGCCGGTGCAATCACCTGCGTACCGGTTGGGGCGCCTACATCCACACCGTAATGCGGACGCTTGGGCACGCCGTTAAATACTCGCTGACTGCCGTAAACACCTGTGATTGGCCCTTCGGCTGGCCAGATAAAGTCCACCGCAAAATCCGTTCGCTCACTACTGGTTTTGCGTGCTTTAGCAACCCGCCAGTTATCATCTTTTATGCGCTCCAGCACGCTTTGTGGCGGCGTTACCATGGCTTGCGGTACGCCTTCAATGCGTTGTGTGGGGTATTCCCGGGCGGTCAGGATAATCTCGCGGTTTTTCACTTCGCCGTCAGGAGTTTGCCAGCGCAACGACTGAGTCTGATTGGCATCACGGCCAAACCCCACCACAAATTTACCTTCGGGCAATACTTTTACCGGCTCATCATTCAGCCATACTGCACTACCGGGCATAAGCTCGCCGCGCAATAAACTACCCTGGGTTAACTCACCACGCAGTTCAAGGGCCTGCAACGTACTGCTAATGCATAACAAGCTAAACCATAAGCTTTTTAGCTTAATCACTTACCATGGCTCCTTTGCCAACCCCTTCGTAAGCCATAACACAGCAGCTATCATCTGGCAGACGCTGTTTTTGCTGGGTGTAAATGAATTGCGCAAGGCACTCCACGGTTGAATCGGTATCAATGATTTCGCAAATTGCCGCAGGTAACACAATTTCAAAATACCCCTGAGCCGCCTCGTAGGCAAAACACACGTGCTCATCATAGTTTGCCAAGCGGTGCTGGCATTGCAGCGCATCGGCGTTTATCTGATCTTCCCTCGAAGCGATGTAGATGTCTTCCCACCGCTTGGCCCAATAGGCTTCACTCTCCAGATCCTCACTACCGTTGGTGATAATATCAACCCGCGAGCGATGGCCATGTGCGATCCGCTGACAGTTACCATCGTGCTTTTTTAGCCCATGGGTATAGTGATAAAACGGTGTATTAATGACTTCCGTACGCAGCTTAATGGTAAGGTTGTCCACGTTATCCGGCAAATGGGTAGCAATGACCTCGCGCAGGTATTCGCTTACGGAGGCCATGGTGATCGTGGGCGCATAAATAAACGCGTAGGCTTCCGCCGGGCAATACATCTGAATGGCCTGTTCTTCAGGCAGATCAAAGCGCACTTCTACTTGTTCTGAGTCTTCATCACGGCGGATATGTGCCTGCTCGCTTTCTGCCGGCACCAGCAGTTTATGGTCGATATAACCGTCGATCAGGCGTTTCAGGTTTTTTTTCACTACGCCAAAATCCTGGATCATACTTTCTTCATTCAATGTGCCATCCAGCAGCACATCCACAATCCAGCTCTCGCCAACCATGCCACGCTCAGGGCACAGGTAAGAGAAGTCCATGACGGTGAGGTCGTTTACAAATAATTGCATTGTATCTCGTTTAATCTTTTATTCTGGCAGCACGGATAACTCCCGTCCTGCATACTTTCTGTCAGTATAACAGTCTGCCGTGGCTTACTGTAGCGCTTAACATCGCTTAGCTGTTGCGTTTTAACTGGTCTTTTAAGTTAGGCGGGATCCCTTTAATGGTCAGCGTATCGGAATCCGGGTGATAAATAATACGGTCGCCCAGTAATTTACGGTCAAAACTCAGCGACACACCGCCGCCCTGACCACTAAACTTTGCCAGCTGTCGGATCGCCGCCGGGTCTGGTTGCACTTCCGGCTCAATGGGCGTTTCCAACCCCTGGGTAAATTGGGCAAAGTCACGCTGATTATCTTCATCCCGGGGTAACTTTTCGGCCAGTTCGCTGATTCTTATGCTATCACCGCTGTCTATCTGCTGTTTAAAGTAGTTGGAAACTTCGGTGCGATGGGCGGTTTTCTCTTCGGCATCCAGCCCTTCACTGGCCAGATAGGTTTCCACCGAGCTGATCAGCTGCTTATTTTGTTGCTTCACGTCAACCTTTTCCTCACAGCCAACAAACTGCATGAAAAAGTCAGAGACCTTGCGCCCCATGCGCCCTTTTATAAAACTCACATAGCGCTGTTGTTCCGGCTGAATGCGGTACTGGGTTAAATCAATTCGCACCGCCAGTTGCATTTTAGCCAAATCCAGGTGTTCACGGCTGTTAAGTTCCAGCTGTTGGTTTATCTCCACATGCGCTTTGGTGTTCAGCAAGGTAACCAGTAAATACTGGGTAGCGAGGTATTCATAGTGCACAAACAGCACAAATCCGGTTTCTACCTGACCGGTATCAACCAGCGATTTCAGCAGCAGATCACCGGCGGTTTTGGTAAAGGGCACAAATACCGTATCGCTGTCTGAGGGCGAAGCCTCGTGATGGGCCGTGTAGCCGTTTAATGATTCAGCAAAGCTGGCATCTTCTTGTTCTGTTTCAATAAAATGTCCTACCCCTTTGCCCGGTTTACTCACAAAGGTGTGATGTAATTGCTGGCCCAGTTGTTCCAGCGCCGGCGTTACCGGCAGGCAGCCTTCCCGGGGGATCAGTTGCATTTTACCCTCGTTATTAACGATAAGCTGATGCACGACAAAGTGATGAATCAATATACTCATGAATTACCAGTGTCCAATTCGTTGATGAATGATGCAGTTTTTTGAATGAATGATTGTTATCAGATGCACAACGATTATAATCGCTTTATTGCCAAAAACTTTGCTTTTTCAAGCGATTTAACGATAAGAGGCGTATAATGCCCCAACAAAGTCGATACAGTGATGCTGAATTCGAACGTCTGATGAACGACGTTATTATGGTACTAGAAAAACACGGTGCAAGTCGTGATCTTTCTTTAATGGTACTGGGAAATGTGGTTTCTCATATTTTTGAGCATCAGGTAGCCCCTGCCAGTCGCGAAGCGATGGTTGAACAATTTGCCAGCGTATTGGTAAAAAGCGTGAAAGGAACGGCCTGACCCCCATGATTTTAGCAGAATCTCCAAGGCGTCAACGGGTAACAAAACTGGTTAACTGGGGTCACTGGTTTGCACTGGCGAATATCGTTATCGCCATAGTTATTGCCTCTGTGTTTGTTATTTCCTCACCTGCGCCGGGTACGGTACTGGGTACCTTTTACCTGTTTGCGAACTGGTTCGGGCACATCAGCTTCTTAACCTTTTTTGGGTTTGTGATATTTATCCTGCCGCTGTGCTATCTGGACGTTTCCCAACGCGTAATCAAAACCATCGCCTCTGCCGTGTCAGCACTGGGCCTGGCGATGATGGCCTTTGATGCCCTGCTGTATAATCGCACCGGCTTTCATTTAAGTCATAACTCCGCCTACCTGATTAAAAACGAAGCCGAAGCCCAACTGTTTCAGTTTGGCTGGCAACAGTTTCTATATCTGCTGCTGTTGTTTGTGGTGTGGTTTGGTTTTCAGCTAATCCTGGCTAACGCGGTATGGAAACGTATCGACCGTTTAATGCACTATCGTATTGGCCGCCGGGTGGTGAGCTTTTTTGTGGTGTGTTTTGTGTCTGGCCACGCTATTCACGTTTGGGCCGATGCTCAGCTGTATCAGCCGATCATCAAACAGGACAACATGTTTCCGCTGTCGTACCCGGCTACCGCAAAAACCACCATGTCGCGCTACGGACTGCTGGATATCGAACGCTACGAACAGCGCAAACAATTGCAGTTTGACCCGGATATACACAAGGTGAATTACCCTTCGGATCCGGTGTATTGCGCCCTTGAGCCACAAAGACAAGCGTTGTTGTTAGTGCAGATTGACGAGGCGGATATCAGTCAGGCGATGAAAGAAGCAGACCTGCGCCATATCGATAATTACTTCACCACCTCAACGACTTTGGGCGGCTTAATCACCAGTACACTGTATGGCGTGCCAGAGCTTTACCAGCAAAGCCTGAAGATCACGCAACCGGTATTGTTTGGTTTAAGTGATGCCTATGGCCTGAGCACCGAGCTGTACGCCAGCTCAGACGCTAAGATTAAAGAGCAATTTACCGAGCTTTCTTTTAGTGAACGGTTAACCGGCTCAGCCAATATTGTGGTGGCATTTGCCGACGGCGGTGCACTCACCCGTTTATTACAGCGCAGCGATTTAACCAACACACTGGTAATGGTGGCAACGGGTTATCAACAATCCAAAGGCACCCTGTACACCAATTTAGCGGTTAACAGCGAACTGGCCAGTACCGAAGATTTAGTACCCACCCTGCTTAATGCAATGGGGTGTAGCGCGCCTTCGCAATTTTACTCCACCGGTCAGAACCTGTTATCACCAAAGCGTGACTGGTTAGTCAGTACCTCTGGTGAGAAGATTGTGGTGTTCTTCAACGACCAGCGTATCGACGTATTAAGTAACGGTAGTTACGATATCACGCATATCAGCAATGAGATGCGCAGTGACGATGCGCTCAATGTTGATTTACTCAGCCGGGCAATTAAACACCTCACCCGGTTCTCACAGTAAAGCAAAAAAATAGCAGCCAGTTGGCTGCTATTTTTATATCCGCCTGAGGAAAGTCTTAGTCTTTTGCAAACAGATTAAAGATACTTGAAAAGTCTTTATCGGCGTTGTCACTCTGTCCCTGATGCAGTCGATACAGCGCCTGCGCCGCAGAGGCCATAGGTGTAGCTGCGCCAACCTGTGCAGCCGTATCCATGGCTAAGGTCAGATCTTTATTCATCAGTTTAACCATAAAACCGCCCTGATAATCATTGCTCGATGGCACGTTATCCATCACACCCGGGCAAGGATTGTATTTTTGCAGCGTCCAGTTGCAGCCCGAGCTTTGCAGCATAATGTCTGACATCACTTTTGGGTCGAGGCCATTAGCAATGGCCAGTTGCAGCGCTTCGGACGTGCCTGCCATGAGCACCGAAAGCAACATATTATTGCAGACCTTGGCAATCTGCCCGGCTCCCAGATCACCGGCTCTGAACAGGTTTGCCCCCATCATCGATAGTACCGGCCTGGCCCGCTCAACATCCTCTTCTTTACCGCCCATGATAAACGTTAGCGTACCGGCGGCAGCACCGCCAACGCCACCGGACACCGGCGCGTCGATAAAAGCAATGCCTGCTTGTCGAGCCTGTTCTCCCACCGCGATTGCACTTTGCGCATCAATGGTACTGCAGTCAATCAGCAACGCGCTTTTATCAACATGAGCCAGCAAACCATCTTCGCCCAGATACAGGGATTTAACATGGGCGGCAGCGGGTAGCATGGTTACCACTACTTCAGCACCAGCCACCGCTTCCTGCGGTGAGCGCGCTTTGTGGGCTCCGGCTGCTACCAATGCATCCACTGCTTCCGGCATCAGATCGAACACCGTAACATGCTGATTATGTTTTAACAGGTTGCGGGCCATTGGGCCGCCCATATTACCCAATCCGATAAAGGCAATTTGTGTCATGATTATTCTCCGGATAGTGTTAGCGGGGATTGCTCCCAGGGGCTGGTAAAATGGAGCTCAACGACGTCTTCGGGGACGCTGTCTACATCGGCAAAGCGCCATTTGGGCTGTTTGTCTTTGTCGATAAGTAAGGCTCTGACGCCTTCGGCAAATTCGCCGGACTCGGCGCAGCGGCATGACATAATAAGTTCCATTTCAAAACATTCAGCCAGCGAAAGCGATTTACCCCGCCGGGTTTGCTCCCAGACCAGGTGCATAGTGATCGGCGAGCCTTTACTCAGCGAATGCTGCGCTTTACTCAGCCACTCATCCTCAGCAGACGGCATGGCCAGTATCGCTTTTACCGCCTCACTGGCGCTTGTGCAGCCCTGCAGGGCCTCATCAATACTGTGCTGATGAACGGCTAGTTGTGCCTCAGGCCGCTCATCGGCGCTTAGTTGGTAACGCTCACACAGCTTATCTAACTGAGCAGTCACCTGCCCTTCCTGCCACTGAGTGTCACCAAGCGCGTGTAGCAGTGAAGGCAAAAACTCATTAGCCATGATGTAGTCACCTAAACCAATACACAGTCCGTCAGTAGCGTTTAACGACGCTCCGGTCAGCCCGGCGAATAGCCCGCTCTGACCCGGCGCGCGGGACAGAAAATAGCTTGCCCCGACATCGGGATACAAACCAATGGTTATTTCAGGCATGGCCAGCCTGGATGAAGTGGTCAATAACCGGTGGCTGGCACCAGCCAGCAGGCCGATACCACCGCCCATCACAATCCCTTCGCCCCAGGCAATAATTGGTTTATCGTAGGTATGAATGGTGTAATCAAGACGGTATTCAGTGGCAAAAAATTCAGCGATAAACGCCGGGATCTGATGAGCCGCCGACTGCATAGCCTGATACATGGAAACAATGTCGCCGCCGGCGCAAAATGCCTTGGGGCCACTGCCGCTTATCACCACCATTAACACTGAGTCATCCGTTCGCCAGGCATCCAGTTGCTGCTGGATCGCCATGGCCATATCCAGATCCAACGCGTTAAGCGCCTTCGGTTTATTTAACTGCAGATGACCAATCTGGCGTCCACAGCGGGCCGGAATAAGACTGCTCTGAAGTTTATCTGTCACTGTTTTCTCCTAAACAAGTTCGCTGCCTTCCTGCAGCACGCTTCGACTGATAATTAAGCGCATAATTTCGTTGGTACCTTCAAGAATTTGATGAACCCGAACGTCCCGCACGTGGCGCTCCAGCGGATATTCTTTAATGTACCCGTAGCCACCATGGATCTGCAGTGCCTCGTTACACACCGTAAAGCCTACATCGGTTGCAAAACGTTTTGCCATGGCACAATAAGCCGTGGCCTGGGGATCCTGCTCATCAAGCTTGAATGCAGCCAGCCGCACTAACTGCCGGGCCGCAACGAGTTCGGTTGCCATATCGGCCAGTTTAAATTGCAGTGCCTGAAATGCAGCCAGTGGCTTACCAAACTGCTGCCGTTCGTGCATATAGTCACGCGCGGTATTTAACGCCTGTTGTGCCGTACCAATAGAACAGGTAGCAATGTTAATACGCCCGCCATCGAGTCCTTTCATTGCAAAAGTAAAACCCTGACCTTCCTCACCCAGCAAATGACTGGCCGGAATACTGACATTGTCAAAGGTGATCATCCGCGTGGGCTGGGCATTCCAACCCATTTTTTCTTCTGGCTTACCGTAACTGATACCCGCAGCGTCTGCAGGTACTGCGAACGCAGAAATCCCTTTCGCACCATTATTGGCGGTGCGAGCCATCACAATGAGTAAGTCGGTACTGCCTGCCCCGGAAATAAAGACTTTGCTGCCAGAGAGTACGTATTGATCACCCTGCCGCTCTGCTTTGGTAGTTAAGCTGGCTGCATCTGAACCGGCCCCAGGCTCGGTTAAACAATAGGAAGCCAGCTTATTGCCGCTAACCAGATCCGATAGCCAGGCCTCTTTCACCGACGCCTGGCCATAAGACGCCAGCATCCAGGTAGCCATATTATGGATCGTTAACATCGCCGTGGTGGCTGTACAGCCCATAGCCAATTGTTCAAAGATTATCGATGCGTCGAGGCGGCTGAGCCCCAGTCCGCCGTCTTCTTCTGGGGTATAAAGCCCGCAGAACCCCAGCTCACCGGCCTGACGTAATGTATCTACCGGAAAGGTGTGGTCTTTATCCCACTGCGCAGCATAAGGTGCCAGAGCCTGTCTGGCAAACTGTGCTGCCACATCGGCAAACGCCTGTTGGTCTTCGTTTAGATTAAAATTCACTGACTGTCTCCCTAGCGTAAATTAATCGTCAGGTTCGGGCCGGCGGGAATACTGTCTTCCGGCCAGCGCGAAGTGATGGTTTTGGTTTCGGTATAAAAACGTACGGCCTGTTTACCGTAGGCATGCAGATCGCCAAAGAAGGAGTTTTTCCAGCCGGTAAAAGAGAAGAACGGCAGTGGCACGGGAATGGGTACATTAATACCCACCTGACCAACGCTGACTTCAGACTGATATTTGCGCGCGGCTGCACCACTGGCGGTGAAAATCGAAGTACCGTTTCCGTAAGGGTTGTCGTTTACAATAGCCAGCGCTTCATCCAGTGAATCCACACATACACAGCACAACACCGGGCCAAATATTTCTTCCTGGTATATGCGCATACTGGTAGTCACGTCAGTAAATACCGTGGGGCCAATCCAGTGACCTTGTTCGTAGCCATCCACCGTGCATTCTGAGCCATCTACCAAACAAGAAGCACCTTGATCTTTGCCAGACTGAATCAGCGCCATCACGCGTTCTTTAGCGGTATTACTGATCAGCGGTCCGAAGCCTGCCTCATTATCGTCCCATACGCCGGGTTTAACTTTGGCTATGGCACTGGCCAGTTCGTCAATCCACTGTTGTGCATCGCCAACAAATACCGCTACCGAAATAGCCATACAGCGTTGTCCGGCAGCGCCTACTGAAGCGCCAACCAGGTTATTGATCACATGTTGTTTGTTAGCATCGGGCATAACTACGGTATGATTCTTGGCACCGGCAAAACACTGGGCCCGTTTCATATTGGCCGTAGCGGTCTGATAAACGTGTTTACCGACCGGTACTGAACCAACAAACGAAACCGCTGCGATATCCGGGTGATTAAGCAATTGATCAACCCGCTCACGGCCACCGTGGACCACATTCAGCACACCGGCCGGTGCACCGGCTTCCATGAATAACTCGGCCAGTAATACCGGTGTTTGCGGATCCTGTTCGGACGGTTTGAGCACAAAGGTGTTACCACACACCACTGCAAGCGGGAACATCCATAATGGGATCATAGCCGGAAAGTTAAACGGCGTAATGCCCAGGCAGACGCCCAGTGGCTGGATAACACTGTAGGTATCGATGCCCCGGGCAACGTTTTCCACCGTTTCACCCATCATCATACTGGGCGCATTCATGGCCTGTTCAACCACCTCAATGCCACGCCAGACATCGCCCATGGCGTCATCAAATACTTTACCGGTTTCACTGGCAAGGACTTTAGCAATGCGTTCCTGCTCGCGCTTGAGGATAGCCTGGTAACGCATCATTACCCGTGCACGTTCTGTTACCGGCACATTTTTCCAGCTGTTAAAGGCTTTTTCAGCGGCGGCAACCGCTTGTTCGGTTTCTTCTGCTAATGCATCCGGTACGCGGGCGATCACGTCGCCACTGGCAGGATTGGTGACATCAATCATGTGTTGACTGGCGGAAGATCGGAATTCGCCGTCGATTAATAGTTTAACGTTTTGCATTACCGTTTTTTCTCTGTCGTTGGTTTTATCCTAACGCTATAGCATGACTCCGTTTACGTAAACGTAAGCATACATCAAATCTGCGTTAACAATGTAAATAATTTGTGACAATGTTACCCGCAGCCATACCTTTTATTGAATTTACGCTTTTATTTTAGGTCCCTGCTGATATGCTTAACTCAGATAACACTGACGAACTCGGTATTTGGATGGTGCAAAAAATCAGAGTTGCAATTATTGAAGATAATGCGACGGCCCGGGCCACCATTCGTAGTCATCTGATTACCATGGGTAATTTAGAGGTGGCGAGCTTTAGCACCGGCAGTGAGTTAAAAAACGTGCTGCGCAAACAACATTTCGAGCTGTTAATCTTTGATTTTCATCTTGGCCAGCGCCGCAACGGTGTTGAATGGGTGCAAGCCCTGCGACAGGCAGATTTTATCCGCCCTAGTACCGGGATCATTTTTCTGACTGCCGACAGAATGCCCCAGACCATTGGCCAGATTATCGACATTCATCCCGACCTGCTGTTACTCAAGCCCTACACCATCAATTCACTACAACGCGGACTTAATCATTACCTGGAGTATCGCGAACAAGCCAATAAAGCGCTGATGTACCTTGATGACGGTTACTGCGACCGGGCGATTAGTCAGATTCAACAGCAACTTCAGTCCCCCCTGTCTGCCAGGCTACGTTCCGATCTGGAAAAACTTCAGGCCAGACTGCTACTGCAGGAGCATCAATATGCCGAGGCGCTCGACATTTATCAGCGGGTATTGCAACAATCCGATAAGGTACTTTGGGCCCAATGGGGCAAATTGAAATGTCAGTTTTTAATGGGTAACTGGCCGGACTGCCAGGAGTCGCTGGATACCATGCTCGATACCCTGCTGACCCGCGATAAAGCTTTTGAATGGTTGGCGTGTTTGTCTTTCGAGCAAGCGGCTTATGAAAAAACCGAATACTATCTGGACCACATTCAGGACAGTGAACTCAGCCTGCCGGCTACACGCCTGAAAACCATGACCTACCAGAAGCAAAACCGGGTAATAGAAAGCATCGATTTACTGCAAAAAAAGCGTGAATACAACCGCTCCACAAAAGAACGTTTTGATGAATTTACTTTTGAGCTGGCCGAATTTTACCTGAGTATTGCCCAAAATAGTCCGATGAATAACCGCGGAGAAAGCCTTATGCAGGCCAGAAAACTGGCGGGAGTAGCGGCGCGCAGCCAGGGCGACTCGCTGGTTAGACAGCGCCATGATTATTTGCTGGCCTACAGCTATGTACTGGAAGATCAGGGGGAAAAGGCCAGAAGTCTCACTCATCGCGAGCATATGCAGGTATTTAATCGCAGTTCTGCCAACACCTTAATTACGGCCGCCAGAGTGTTTAGTGCGCTGGGCAATGAAACCCAGGCATTGTATTTACTTGATATGGCCAAAGTAAAAAGTGAGCTGGGCGAAATGCCGGCTGAACAGCAAACACTGCAAAGCCGGTTATTAAATGCTGAGAAAGAATCCGGTCTGGCTCACAGCCGGGCTGATGTCTTTAACGAGCAAGGCCAGCAATTGTTCGTTAAAGAAGCTTATCAGGAAGCGCTCGCCGCGTTCTATCACGCCCTGCAATTACGGCCGGCGCTGCCGGCGATTGCCCTGAACATGCTGCAAACCCTGCTGGTTGAACAACAAAGTAGCTATCGCAGTGTATTACTGAATGATTTGGTCCGGCAAATTGATCACTGTGAATTGTCGGAAGCCAACCAGCAGCGTTTTGTCAGATTACAAAAGAAATACCCGCAAATTAACGAAGTATTGAAAGCGGCAACTACCCCTGATGCCGCCAACCCGGTAACCCCATCTTAACTCTGATGCAATCGGGTTAATAAGCTCGACGTATCCCAGCGTCCACCACCACTTTTTTGCACGTCAGCGTAATACTGATCTACCAGTGCAGTCAGCGCCAGCGTCGACCCGTTCTTACGAGCTTCATCCAGAGCGATCGCCAAATCCTTTCGCATCCAGTCAACCGCAAAGCCAAACTCATATTCACCTTTGATCATGGTTGCGGCACGGTTTTCCATCTGCCACGACTGTGCCGCGCCCTTTCTTATAACGTCAATTACGGTGCCGCAATCAAGCCCGGCCTGCTCACCAAAATGCAGGGCTTCGGCAAGGCCCTGTACAATGCCGGCAATACAAATCTGATTCATCATTTTAGCCAGCTGGCCACTGCCATGACCACCAATTAGCTGACTGTGACGGGCATAGGCACCCATTACCGGCTGCGCCCTGGCAAAATCGGCTTCTTCGCCACCCACCATAATAGTTAGCTGGCCATTTTCTGCACCTGCCTGACCACCTGATACCGGCGCATCCAGAAAACCAGCCTGCTGCGCTGCACAGGCCCCGGCCAACTCGCGGGCGAGTTCGGCTGATGCAGTGGTATGGTCCACCACCAGAGTACCCGGGCTGGTGCCAGCAAGAATGCCTGTCTCGCCGAACACCACCTGACGCACATCATTGTCATTGCCGACACATAAAAACACCAGTTCAGCGCCCTCTACCGCCGCGCAAGGTGTGGTAGCAATGCGCCCACCGTACTGAGTTTGCCAGCTTTCAGCCTTACTGGTGGTGCGGTTATATACGCACACGTCAAACCCGTTGGATTGCAGATGCCCGGCCATCGGAAATCCCATTACGCCCAAACCAATAAAACTCACTTTCATTATTTTTCCTTAGTCCCCGAATTAAGGTGAAGAATATCGCGCTGCCAAGTGTAACACGCTGACAATTTATTGAGGCAAGCTTAACTTGACTGTATAGCGCATCCTAATAGTATTAAGGGAACAAGGAAAGACAACGGGATTGCGAATGACTCCTCCACCACGCGTTGCCATGTTCAGTGCGCAGCAGTACGACATTCAATCATTTAAACAACATCCGCTGTATGAGCATATTGATCTGACCAGTTTTGAAACCTCATTAGGGCCTAAAACCGTCTCCCTGTGCCAGAATTTCGATGTGCTGTGTGCCTTTGTTAATGACTGTCTCGACAGCACTATTTTACAACAGTTGAGCGATCAGGGCGTCAAGCATATCGCGCTGCGATGTGCTGGTTTCAATAACGTTGATACCGCTGCCGCCAAGGCGCTTGGTCTGGCGGTTTCGCGGGTCCCCGCGTACTCACCGGAGGCCGTGGCCGAGCATGCCCTGGCGCTTATCATGACACTGAACCGCAAAACCCACAAAGCATACAATCGTGTCAGGGAAGGTAATTTTAACCTTAATGGCCTGCTGGGCTTTACCCTGCATAATAAGAAAGTAGGAATTGTCGGGACCGGCCATATAGGCGCCGCACTGGCGCGCTTACTAAGTGGCTTTGGTTGTGAGATCTATTGTTACGATCCCTATCCCAACGACGCGCTGATTCAGCAGGGAGTGAAATACACCAGCCTCGATACCTTGTTTAAGGATTGCCATATTATCGCCCTTCACTGTCCGCTCAATGAGCAAAGCCATCATCTTATTAATGCTGAGTCGCTGGCCAGTATGCGTGATGGGGTGATGCTGATTAACACCTCACGTGGCGGCCTTATCGACACTCACGCGGTTATTGAAGCGTTGAAAAAACACAAAATTGGCTATTTGGGCCTGGACGTTTATGAAATGGAATCGGAGCTGTTCTTCCGCGACCATTCCAGCGAAATTATTCAGGACGATGTGTTTGAGCGGCTGCAAACCTTCCACAATGTTTTGATAACCGGCCATCAGGGATTTTTTACTGCCGAAGCCCTCGATCAGATTGCTGAGGTCACGCTCCAGAATATTCTGGCGCTAAGCAGCGGTGCGGCCGAGGACAGCCGCTTTGTGGTATTGCCGGATTAGGCCGGGCGCTTTTCCAGCCACAGGTGAAAATACTTGCCCAACCATAAATATGGCTCCTGATGGCCATACTGACGTTCGGTGGCCAACAGCTCTTCATATTTAGAATCGGCCATGTCACGGTCGCGAAGGTAATCATGAAAACAGCGAATACCGCGCATTGCCTGCACGGTAAAACCAAGATTTTGTACTTCGGTAATAACTTCTTTTGGCACCAGCGGCTGCTGGGGGTTTAATCGCACCTGATTTTTGACCTTCATACCGCGGGCAATGTATTCAAAATTACCGTATACGGCGTTGCTGAACAGCGCCGCATCGCGATTAAAAAATGTCAGGCTTAGTCGTGCCCCCGGCCGCATGCGAGTAGCCAGAACGCTGAGTGCCTCAAACGGCCTGGCCAGCCATTCCAGCACGGCATGGCACACGACAACATCAAACTCGCCGAGATCGTTGATGGCAAATAAGTCGGCATGCCTGACAGCGATACCGGGATCCAGTTGCTGACGGGCGATAGTTAAAATATCTTCTGAAATATCGGTCAGGGTTAGCTGATGGCCAAGCCCGGCGAGAAAAGCAGACATCACGCCTGTTCCACCACCCAGCTCAATAATATTTTGTGCCTGCTCACCTGCCAGTAATTCACTTAACACTTCGCAGAGCAACTGGTGCCGTAAACGGCCTTTGGTAGTCCCGTAAATATTACGATTAAACTTTTCCGCCAGGCCATTAAAGGATTGATCTTTCAACAGTGTCGTCTCAGGCCGGATTATCAATATCGATGAAGGTGACCTTCAGGCCAAATTCGCCTGACAGGTGCTCACCCACTGTTTTAACGCCATAGCGCTCGGTGGCATGATGGCCAGCCGCAATAAAGGCAATGCCCATTTCACGAGCGATATGAATGGTCTGCTCCGACACTTCACCGGTAATAAATACATCGCATCCGGCCTCGGCTGCCTGTTGGATAAAACCTTGTCCGCCGCCGGTGCACCAGGCAACCTTTTGAACCGGGTTATCAGCTTCGCCCTCGCAGACTATGAGGGGTCTGCCTAGCTTTTGCTCGATTAATGCAGCAAGTTCACCGAGAGTAGTTGACGTTTCACCCTGGTAAACAATCCCCATTGGGCTTACTGCCTCTAAGGGCGCGACATTGCTCAATTCAAACAAGGCGCCAAGCTGGGCGTTATTGCCCCACTGATGGTGCATATCAATGGGTAAATGATAGGCCAGCAGGTTAATATCATGAGCCAGTAAACTGGCAATACGGCGCTTTTTCATGCCGACCAGCGGCTCACTCTCACCCTTCCAGAAATAACCGTGATGGACCAGCAAGGCATCGGCACCGGCCTCAATGGCGGCATCGATAAGTTGCTGGGAGGCGGTAACACCGGTCACTAAATGCTGGATGTCCGCGCAACCTTCAATTTGTAAACCGTTCGGACAGTGATCTTTGATAGTCGCGACCTGCAATTCTTTATTCAGATATTCAACAAGTTGAGTCGTCTGCACGAATTACCCCTCGTTTTGATAGCCGTCGCCACTGATCCCCTGGGCAACGAATGGAAACAGGTGTTCAATTACATCGGCAATATCGATGTCTTGCTGATAGTCGGCCTTGGCGATGTCTTTCAGCGCCTGACTCGATGCCATGGAGAACACGAAGCTTCCAATCGCAAAGTGTAAGCGCCAGAATAGTTCATCGGCGGGGATCGCCGGCAATGCCGTTCGCAGCATGGCCAGTATGGTTTGTACTGTTTCACCGTAACTGCCCATAATAAAACGGCGTAAGTGGCCTTGCGATTCGGTATAGCCCTTACCCAACAGTTGCACAAACATTTCGGTACCATCGGGCTGCACCGCATTAAGATTTAGCAATGGACCTTTGAGGTTTTGCAGCACCTGATCCACGCCCTTGCGACCCATACTGGGCACCAACTTCGCCAGCGCCTCATCAATTTGCGGCATCATTACATCAAAGTAACGCTTTAGCACCGCCTGGATCAGATTTTTCTTACTGCCAAAGTGGTAATTCACCGAAGCCAGATTCACATCTGCCCGGGCGGTAATTTCGCGCATCGAAGTCTGTCCGTATCCCTGTAGTGCAAACAGGTATTCGGCCGCTTCGATAATTCGCGCTTTGGTTTGCTTGCTCATTTACGATTTTTTAAACCATTGTGGAAGTTGACTAACCATACGCATTGCCGCTCGCTCTGCGCCCTGAGCAAAAGACATCCCCAGCTTTTCGGCAACGTTTTTCTTTTGCGTAAATTTAACCGCAAAAATATCGCGCTTCGGGTAAACACTCATGATGTAATCATCGGAGGTACTAATGGCGTCTATCAGGCCTAACTCCAGCGCCTGACTGCCATACCAGTATTCGCCGGTTGCCACTTTGGCAATATCCAGTTCTTTACGATTGGTGCTGACCCAGTCTTTAAACATCACATGCACGGCTTC
>CATMRP010000056.1 GCA_950073835.1 uncultured Alteromonadaceae bacterium | reverse complement strand
TACCAGTGGTCAGGATAAACTTTAATCAGCACAACTGGAATTTGTACAGCTAAATCAGCATACTGGTTTAACAAACAACAAATCAGGGAGCGTGTTTTGGGCTGGATTGATTACACAATCGTCGCGATTTACCTTATTGGTTTACTCGCTATGGGACTGGCTTTTCGTCATCAGCATAACAGCCGGGAGTATTTTCTTGGCGGCCGGACAATTCCATGGCCAGCATTATCGCTGTCGGTTATGGCCACCCAGCTCTCTGCTATCAGCTTTATCTCTGCGCCGGCATTTGTGGGGTTACGGGAAGGCGGCGGCCTTATCTGGTTGTCTTATGAACTGGCGTTACCCATTGCCGTGCTGCTAATGCTATGGCGTTTGTTGCCCACACTACACCAAAGCGGTGTGGTGAGTGTGTACGATTTCCTGGAACGCCGCTTTGAACGCTCCACCCGCCTGCTAATTAGTTTTGTCTTCCAGCTCAGCCGCTCCTTTGCCACCGCCATTATGATTTACGCCATCTCACTCATTTTGCAGGGCACGATGGGCCTGGAGCAATGGCACAGTATTGTGGTGATTGGGGTAATTACGCTGATTTACTCAGCCATGGGCGGCATGAAGGCAGTGGTTTTTGGTGACGCGGTACAGATGATTATCATCCTCGCCGGTGCGCTCACTTGTCTGTTTGTGGCACTGGATGTGATTGGTGGTGTAGACGCTGCTATGGCGCTTGTCGACAGTGACCGTATGGAAGCGGTTAACATGGACTCACTGGGCCTGAACGGTAACGATTTCGGTCTCCTGCCCATGCTGTTTGGCGGTATCGTACTTTACGCTTCTTATTACGGCTGTGATCAGTCAGAAGCCCAGCGTTCGCTTTCGGCTAATAGCGTAACGGACCTGCGCAAGGTGATGTATACCGTCGCGCTCAGCCGTTTTCCCATCACGGTGATTTATTGCACCACCGGCCTGGTAATTGGCGCGCTGGTACTTAATACCCCATCTTTGCAGGCGCAGATACCAACAGACCAGCCCGACTGGATGATGCCCGTATTCATTGTTAACTATTTGCCTGAAGGCGTAATTGGCTTACTGGTGGTGGCGATTATGGCGGCGGCTATGTCATCGTTAAGCTCAGCCATTAATAGTCTGGCAGCGGTTACCACCGAAGATTTTTGCCGCTACAAAGGGCACGAGCCAAGTGATGACGAATACATGCGCTTCGCCCGTACCGCTGGCATTGGCTGGGGGCTCGTAACACTGGTATTAAGTTTATTTGCCGGTGACATCGCGCCCACCATTATCGAAGCCATCAATAAAATCGGCTCCGTATTTTACGGCCCGGTACTGGCTACCTTTTTACTCGGGATCCACAGTAAAAGCATTACTGCTAAGGCCGCTAATATTGGTTTATTACTCGGTGTATTCAGCAATACCTTTTTATGGCTCAGCGACAATCCAATTTTCTGGTTCTGGTGGAATGCCATTGGCTTTGCCGTTACGGTTATCAGCGGCCACATAGCGAACCGCTTAATTCCCGCCAGCAATAAAGCCACACCGCAAGCCAGTTTTGCCGGTTTGAATACCCGGATGATTGTGGTGCTGTCAGCCTGGAGCGCTGTACTACTCTACATCTGTTTCAATTTATCCGACTGGCTGGCCTGATGACAGCTAAGTTTGCAGTACCAAAAAGTACTCGTCATACCGGCCCAAAAGCCGGTATCTTCCCAAAAGGCTATTGGATTATAAACCACCTGCTTTTACTGTGGTTCTGTTGTGGCGAGTTAGTGGCTGTACACAGAGTGGCACTGTGGCTGAAACAACTGCTGCAAATGAGCGAATACACCCCACACGTCATCCCCGAATTTGCGCAGCAAATATCGGGGACCCCCAACCATGATATCGTAGAGTTTAAATAACCTTTGCTGAAAGTTATATCACACAAGCCAGACTTTTTAGGCAACCCCGGATAGGTACGTTAGACCTTCCGGAATGACAAGGAATTTTGTTGCCCCAAATCGAATTAGTCATACCGACTCGTGAGCCAGGATGAAACTATCCCTCCCCTTTCACATAAGGAATGTCTTCATCCAGCGCTTCCAGCTTATGAGTACGCTTGAGGGGTGAGCCGGTGTGTCGTGCCATCCAGTAGTAGGCAGTGGGCACTATATAAAGGGTTAAAAAGGCCGACACCAGAACCCCGGCGAAAATCACCATACCAATGGCCATACGACTCTCCGCCCCGGCGCCGCTGGCGATTACCAGCGGAATACTACTGAAGACGGTAGTAAAACCGGTCATAACAATGGGCCGTAAGCGCATTGCTGAGGCTTTACGTAAAGCTTGCTCAAACTCTTCACCTGCATCGCGCAACTGGTTAGCGAACTCAACAATAAGAATACCGTTCTTAGCGGCTAACCCAATAAGCATAACCAAACCAATCTGACTGTAGATATTGAGCGTCATACCGGCAAAATACAGCCCGATAAAAGCCCCTAGCAATGCCAGCGGTACAGTCATCATGATCACCAGAGGATGCACCCAGCTTTCAAATTGCGCAGCCAGAATAAGGTAGGTGATCGACAACGCCAGTAAGAAGACAAACACAAAAGAGTTGCCTGACTCCTGATACAACTGCGATTCGCCTTTGTAATCGATAGATACTGAGTCAGGTAGCTCAGTTTCAACAATATTTTCCAGATACGCCAGCGCTTCCCCCAGCGAATAGTCTTCCGCCAGGTTGGCTGAAATAGTCACCGAACGCATGCGATTATAGCGATTAAGCTGAGCAGACGTTGCCTGCTCCTTAAAGGAGAGCAGATTATCCAGCGGGATCAATTTGCCGGTATAACCTGAGCGTACATAGAGATTCTCAATACTGTTCGGACTTCTGAATTCCGACTCCACTCCTTCCATGATGACATCGTATTCTTCGCCACGGTCCAGGAAAGTGGAGACCCGGCGCTGGCCCAACATGGTTTCCAGGGTGCGTCCCACATCACTGATAGAAACGCCCAGGTCAGCGGCACGGTCGCGGTCTATTTCGATAAGTAGTTGCGGCGAAGTCGATTTATAATCGGAATCAATACGCACCAGTTTAGGATTCTCAGACGCTTTTTCGATAAGGATATCGCGCCACTCAGCAAGATTTTCGTAAGTATCACCTTGTAATACAAACTGCACCGGCCGACTAAACCCGCCACCACCGATACCTGCCCGCATAATCGCAAAGGCACGTACATCAGGGATAACATTAAGCCGTTCGCTGATTTCATCCATAATCTCAAACGAGCTACGCTCCCTCTGGTCCCAGGGCACAACCCCAACCACCACGATACCGGCCCGGCCACCCCAGCCCGGCGCCCTTACCAGCACCCGGTCAAGCTCACCTGCTTCGCGGTATTCCATAACGATATCTTCAATTTGTGCCAGGTTGCGGGAGTTGCTTTCAAAACTCGCACCTTCCTGCGACTGCATAATAATAAAGAAGTTACTGCGGTCTTCCTTTGGCGTAAATTCTGCGGGTATGCGTTGTTGTAACTGATAAATCAGGCCCACTGCCACCGCCAATAACAGCATCATTACGATTGGCTGGTGAATGGTTTTACCGAGGCTGTTAAAGTAGCCGCCTTCAAGTTTTTTGAAGCTATTATCCAGCCAGCTACCAAACCCGGTACGCTCGCTTTTCTTGAGCAAAATAGAGCCCAGCATGGGTGAGAGCGTCAGCGCAGTAACGCTTGAGAAAGCCACTGCGGCGGCAATGGCCAGCGCAAACTCGGTAAACAAGCGGCCTACGTTACCTTCCAGAAAAACCAGTGGCACAAACACCGATATCAATACCAGCGTAGTAGCGATAACCGCAAAGCCAACTTCCCGGGTACCACGGTATGCGGCCAGTATAGCCGGTTCGCCCATTTCGATGCGGCGATGAATGTTTTCCAGCACAACGATGGCGTCATCCACCACCAGACCAATCGCCAGAACCATGGCCAGCAAGGTCAGCAGGTTTATCGAAAAGCCCAGTGCCAGCATAACGATAAACGCAGCAATCAGTGAAACCGGCACCGTAACGGCTGGGATCAGAGTAGCACTGACATTACCTAAGAATAAGTAGATAACCACTACCACCAGCAACATAGCAATGCCCAGTGTGTTATAAACCTCTGAGATGGACTGCTCGATAAACACCGATGAGTCATAGCTCGGCACAATAAAAATGTTATCCGGCAGACTTTGCTCAATACGGGCTATTTGCTCGCGGGCAGCCCTGGCGACTTCCAGGGTATTGGCTTTCGACTGTTTGATAATACCCAGGCCAATCATATTCACACCGTCACCGCGAAATTCGGTTTCATCCTCCACCGCGGTAAGTTCAACTTTAGCGATATCGCCTAAACGCACCAGGTAGCCATCGGCGCCTATGGCCACAGTGAGCGCGGCAAAATCTTCCGGAGTCAGAAAGCTACGTGCCACCCGTACTTCAAAGTCGCGGTTTAACGACTCCACCTGCCCGGCCGGTAATTCCACGTTTTCTGAGCGGATCACCGACTCCACATCGGCCACAGTGACATCTCTGGCAGCCATTGCCGTTCTGTCGAGCCACACTTTCATGGCGTAAGTTCTGCCACCACCAATTCGCACCCGGGCAACGCCGTTAACAATCGACAACCGGTCGACCAGATAACGTTCGGCGTAATCGGTAAGCTCCATGGTATTAAGATTAGTGCTGCGCAGATTAAACCACATCACCGGCTGTTCATCGGAATTGGACTTCGACACCTCCGGCGGATCAGCTTGATCCGGCAGGTTATTTAACGCTCGGCTAACCCTTTCCCGCACATCATTAGACGCCGCGTCAATGTCACGTGACAATTCAAACTCAATGGTAATATCGGAGCGCCCATTGCGGCTGGTAGAGGTAATATTCTTAATGCCCTCAATGCCACTGATGCGATCTTCGAGCAACTGGGTAATCCGGGTTTCAACAATATTGGCCGACGCCCCGGGGTAATTGGTGTTGATGCTGACAATAGGCGGATCAATATCCGGATACTCCCGTAGCGACAACATAGAAAAAGACACAATGCCGAAAATAATCAGCAGCAAGTTAACCACTGATGCAAAAACCGGCCGTTTTACCGATACGTCTGATAACCACATGTATTAGCTCTCCAGCGTATCGCGATTCAGAACTCTCACCTCAGAGCCGTCGCGTACCCGCAACGTGCCTTCAACGATAATTTGCTCACCAGCGTTCAGACCTTCGACAATCTGCACCCAGCCAGGACGGCGTTCGCCAACGATAACTTCACGCTCAGAGACCAGGTTATTCTCGGCCACCACGTAAACAAACTGCTTATCAGCATTTGGGACCAGCGCCTCTTCCGGGATCACCAGGGTATCGAGCACCTGCTTTTCGATTGTAACCTGCATAAGCATTCCCGGGCGCAATTCGGCCTCAGGGTTGTTGATCACAGCGCGGGATAAAATAGAACGGGTCACCGGATCGATACGCGAATCTATGGCCGTAATTTCACCGCTAAACTCCCGGCCCGGATAGGCTACTGACTTCGCCGTTACCTTCTGGCCCAGAGCCATACTGGCCAAGTGATTTTCAGCCACATTAAAATCGACTTTAATAACACTAATATCATCAAGGGTCGTTATTTCATCGGCGGGGCGAACCAGTGAGCCAACGCTAACCCGGCGAATACCAAGACGGCCATTAAAAGGCGCTTTAATTTGCAAGTCATCCAACTGTGCGTTTGCCACTGCAATCTGCGCTTCCAGCGATTTTACCAGGGCCTGCTGCTCATCCAGCAATTGCTCTGAAGCCGCACTGGTTTTTGCCAGGTTTTTAATCCGGCTAAGTTGCCGCCTGGCCTCTTCAAGGCTGACCTGTAACTGTGCGACACGGGCCACTTCCTCTTTGCTGTTCAGTTGCACAAGCAATTGGCCGGCCTCAACCTTATCACCGTCGTCAAATAAAACGCGGCTCACCGTGTCGGCGACTTGGGCGGTTAGCGTAACAGACTCATTCGCCGTAGCCGTGCCCAGTGCTTCAATAGTAACCGGAAACAATTTTTTGCTGACTTCATACACTTTAACCGGTGTCAGTTTCGTTGCTATCGTCTGTCCGGATTGCTCCTGGGGCCAGTTTAAAAAGGCCAGTAACCCAACCAGTAGCACTAAACCAAAGAACAGCGGCGATAGCTTTTTACCCAATGCCATAATCAATCCTGCTATACTGGTCCCCAATCTTGTTGGTATCGACGGGCACCGGAATTAAATAATAAATGTTAACCAATGGCTTAATTTTACCCGATAACCTCACCAAGAGAGCGCGTTTAACAGCAATAATCTGTGTTTTAACGTTTTTCGGCTGCCAGCCCCTCCCGCCGTCGCCACCGAGCTGCAGAGTTTCTGAAAATGTCAGCCAGTTACCGGCCTCATTAAAAGCAAACGCGGCGGCTTGTCTGATCCGCATAGAGGATCATGTTTTGATGATCAGGCACCGTTTGTCTGGCAAGCTGGATTTCCCGGCTGGCGGTGTGCAAGGCGATGAAAGTCTGCGTTGTACTGCACACCGGGAAACCTGGGAAGAAACCGGGTTTAACCTTGAAGTTGGTAAGCTGCTTACCTATTCCTCTTCAGGAATGCCGGTGTTTCAATGCAAAGGCGACGCCTCCATGGCCGCACTGGCTGAAAAGGTTTCTGCGCCAGACTGGGCTAAAATAGAGGTAACGGAGCTGATTAGGGTAAGCCCCTTTGAGATAACCGATGAGGCATTAAGATTTAATGATGATCTGATCCCGCTCCGTGATGCTTTTGTACTGGCTGGAAATGCGCCTTAGTGAGTCAGGATGTTGCTGCTTTATTGCGCTGGCTCAAGTTATTGTCACACTGTAATTTTGCAATTCATACAGGCATTGTATGGTTAAACCACCAAACAATCTGACCTGATTGCATAGAGGAGAATGTTATGCCGGCATACACCCCGCCACTCGCTGATTTTACCTTTCTGGTGAAAGACTGGCTAAAGATTGACGCACTGTATCAGTCGTTAGGGCTGGAAGAATTCGATGCGGCGTTGGCCTTGGAGGTTATCGAACAAGGCGGCAAATTTGCTACCGATGTCATAGCACCGTTGAATCGCGAAGGCGACGAACAAGGCTGTAAACTGAATAACGGAAAGGTGGTAACCCCGGAAGGTTTTGCAGCCGCCTACCAAAGCTACGTGGAAAACGGCTGGAATGCCATGCTTGGCGATATTGAGTATGGCGGTCAGGGCCTCCCCTACTCCATGGCTGTACCGGTACACGAAATGCTGAATTCGGCCAATCTAAGCTGGCGGTTAACCACTATGCTTACCGAAAGTGCCGTACTTGCCGTTACCAAACATGCTTCTGATGAGTTAAAAGCACAGTATCTGGAAAAGCTGGTAAGCGGCCAGTGGACCGGTACCATGAACCTTACCGAGCCTCAGGCTGGCAGTGACCTGAGTCTGCTGGCAACCAAAGCCGAGCCGAATGAAGACGGCAGCTATAACATTACCGGTAGTAAAATCTTCATCACCGCGGGCGATCATGACTGGACCGAAAATATCGTCCACATGGTGCTGGCACGGTTACCGGATGCGCCAGCCGGTGTGAAAGGCATCAGCCTGTTTCTGGTACCTAAATTGTTGCTCAACGAAAACGGCAATCCGGGCGAACAAAACGCCGTTACACCCAGTGCGCTGGAAAAGAAAATGGGCATTAAGGCCAGCCCCACCTGCGTAATGAATTTCGACGGTGCTCAAGGCTGGTTGGTAGGCGAGCCGCACTGCGGTCTGGCCTGCATGTTTACAATGATGAATGATGCCCGTTTTCAGGTAGGTCTTGAGGGGCTTGGCGCTTCAGAGGCCGCTTTCCAGGGCGCATTAACTTATGCCCGGGAACGTCTTCAATCCCGTGCACCACAAGGCGTACAACAACCCAATGACAAAGCAGATGCAATTATCTACCAACCCGACATTGCGCGAATGCTGCTTACCCAAAAAGCATTCACCGAAGGTAACCGGGCTCTGGCTATGTTATATGCCAAGTATATGGACATAGCGCATAACTCAAGTGGCGAAGCTTTCGACAATGCCCAGGCCATCCTGCAGTTTCTAACGCCTATCTGTAAAGCCTTTATGACCGATACCGGATTAGAATCCACCAGCCTGGGTATACAAATTTTTGGCGGTCACGGCTATATCCGCGAATGGGGCATGGAACAACTCATGCGCGATGTACGCATCGCCATGCTGTACGAGGGCACCAACGGTATTCAGTCACTCGACC
The DNA here is from genome assembly GCA_950073835.1 of uncultured Alteromonadaceae bacterium. Taxonomy (GTDB): domain Bacteria; phylum Pseudomonadota; class Gammaproteobacteria; order Enterobacterales; family Alteromonadaceae; genus Alteromonas. Next base: position 15,796 of record CATMRP010000056.1, on the reverse strand, counting down.
TGATTGGCCGCAAACTGACCCGCGACCGGGGCGACATGCTGGGTGTTACACGTAACGCTTTTGCAGAGTTAGTGGCTGGCATCGCCAGCGATGAAGCTCAACAACAAGCTTCGGCCTTGCTGGACGAGTGGTATCAGACGTCGTTACAGGTAAAAGCCTTTTCGCCGGTAGATGCCGCCGCGGGTGCATGTGATTACCTGGCATACAGTGGTTACTGTCTGCTTGGCGTATTATGGTACTCCATGGCAGATTGTGCAGCACAGGGCGATAACCCGGTGCTGGCCGCAGGCAAACAAAAGACCTGTGATTTCTATATACAGCGGCTGTTGCCGCGTACTGCCGCCCATAAAGCGGCGCTACTAGAGTCTGCCGACACCTTACTGGCCATTGCGGGCAATGAGTTCGATTATCTTTAAGCCTGATGCAGAGCAGTAAAAAAGGCCGCTTTGTGAGCGGCCTTTTTACAATTAGTTTTTCGCGATAGTCTCTTCAAATTCATCATCAAACCAACGCTTGATCATGTCTTTCTCATAACGGAAAGGGTCGCTGCTGCGAAGCCGGCTTACCCGGTTCATGAAAGCCATTTCCTTTATGTTAACTTCAGCAGATTTAATTACTGTATCACCATTTTTAAGCTGATAACTAAACTCCATGCGCGGAATATACACCCTATCGATAATCCGGATATCAAAAGCCCCCGCCCGCATGGTTGGCCACACCTGACCGGCTAAATCCAAATCTGTAACGGTTATCTCAAGCGTCTGGCCTTCAGGTAAGGCTTCTGCCAGTTGGTTAAAGTATTTATCCAGTGAATTAAACACCCGGTCACGAAACTTCTTGCGCGATTCGTTACTTGGCCTGACGTCGGTATACGACTTGGGATCCTGCCAGGTAATTTCGACTTTCGTCGCTGTTGGTTCAGCAGTACTTTTTTGTGCCAGACTGGCGCCAGAAAGTACCATGAGCGCAGGTACTAATAACCACGACGCTTTTACATTTCGCATTGTAGAATCCCCCGAAAATTTAGCTCGAAGTCAGAGTATATACGTACTCATTTAACGATTAGAACAATTAACCACCAAAAAGTTTAACGGTTTATTGTATTTTTGAGCCTATCAGGCTTCACCTGAACCGGGGATGAACAGAAAGAATCAACTATTTTGTGTGTCCGTTTTCAACACCGGAGAACGGCGAATCTCAGAGCAAAACGAATGTAACGTCACACCGTGAATATAGGGATTTCTATCCTCATTTTCACAATAAGCATCATAAAATTGCAGCGTGCGAACTCGCGAGGACAGCACCGTATCGAAGTAATCTTGCTGGTAAGGTCGCATTGCCGAGTATTGTACGGCCAGGCTATCTTTAATTTCAGCCAGTTGCTTACGCTCTTCACGCGTGGCGATCTCTTCCATCCAGTCACTCATGGTAACCTGCACATCAGACAGTAAGTACTGCACAAACGGTAGCTGCAATACCACTACCAAAATAGCGATTTCGATGATAACAGCGATTGAACGAAACATGTTTTATATTACTCCCAAACTAGTAGGATGAGTTTATCCCAGGTTTAATTGTTTAATAAGATATGTGTTTTATACGTAGTTATTAAGAGCCATAGCTGTTCTATGACAGTTCATTTTTTCGCCTGCCCCGGTTGTCGCATAACTGGTACCAAGTGTGTACACCCAAAAAATACGTTACACTGTCGCCGCGGCGATTCAGACTGCGATTGATCTATATTAAGTAAATTTAATATATGAGAGGTATACTGCTGCCGTTATCATATTTAGCTTCAATGAAGGTAGTCTCATGAACGATCAGATCCCGGTGAAAAACGTTACTCCGGTAAAAGTTCACAAACCCGAAAAACTCAAAGAGTCGAAGCGTTATACGGCGCGCGACAGAATCTACGTACGGTCGGTCAAAGGCCCTTTGGAAAACTTTCGCCGTTTTTTTGGCTTCTTTTTTATTGCCTTGTTCGTAGTCATTCCCTGGATCCAGTATGACGGCCACCAGGCTGTATTGCTGAATATTGTCGATCAGCGCTTTACGATTTTCTCACTGACCCTGTGGCCACAGGATCTGACACTACTGGCGTATATCTTTATTGTTTCTGCCTTCGCGTTATTTTTTATCACCACCTTTGCGGGTCGTGTGTGGTGTGGATTTATGTGCCCACAAACCACCTGGACGTACATATATGTATGGTTTGAAGAGTTTTTCGAAGGCAACCGTAACAAGCGTATTAAACTCGATGAACGCCCGATGGATTTCGATAAATTCTGGCGTAAAACGGCCAAGCATACCGCCTGGGTTCTGGTTGCACTGCTCACGGCGATGACCTTTGTTGGCTACTTTACACCGGTGGCGCAGCTGTACGTTGACTTCTTCACCTTGAATACCAGTTTCTGGGCCGGCTTCTCAATTATATTCTTTACTGTGTGTACCTATGGTAACGCCGGTTGGATGCGCGAAATTATGTGTACTCACATGTGCCCTTATGCCCGTTTCCAGTCAGCAATGTTCGACAAAGATACCTTTACTGTGTCTTACGATGCCAACCGCGGTGAACAACGTGGTCCTCGTTCTCGTAAACTGGCCCATGAAGACTTAGCCGAAAAAGGCCTGGGGGAATGTATCGACTGTAACCTGTGTGTGCAGGTGTGTCCTACCGGCATCGATATACGTAACGGCTTGCAGTACGAATGTATCAACTGTGGTGCCTGTGTCGATGCCTGTAACGGCGTGATGGAAAAAATGGATTACCCCAAAGGGCTTATCAGTTTTACCTCTGAGCACGAACTGGCGGGCGGCACAACCCATATCGTTCGTCCCAAACTGGTGGGATACCTGGTGGTACTCATAGTCATGTGTGGTTTACTGGTTGCCGACATTGTTACCCGGGTGCCTCTTGAGGTAGATATTATTCGTGACCGAAATTCGCTGTATCGTGAAAATATGAACGGCGATATCGAGAATGTGTACACCCTGAAAGTCCTCAATAAGTCACAAACTGAACACACTTACACAATTAAGGTAGAAGGTTTGGCCGAATACGAGTACATTGGCGAACAAGTTGTTACCGTGGGTGGCGGCGAGGTATACAGCCTGCCTGTATCTGTCGCAACTGATCCCTACAACCTGTCTGACCGGGTCACCGAAATATATTTTAATGTTTCCACCAAAGAGGCAGACGGCACTTTTGTAGAGGTTAGCGAGCCATCGAAATTCCTTTATCGATAAACAGGCCTTAATGTGAGTGACTTTACCTTTGCCGAACTGTCACCCGATATGATCCTTGCCGCACTGGAGCAGTGCGGCATTTTTCCTCAGTCAGGACTCCTTGCCTTAAATAGCTACGAAAACCGGGTTTACCAGTTTTTAAGTGACGAACAAAAGCGTTACGTAGTGAAGTTCTATCGCCCGCAACGATGGACTAACGAGCAAATCCTCGAAGAACATGCATTCAGTCAGGCTTTGGCAGATGCGGAGATCCCCGTTGTTGCTCCCCTGGCTCATCAGGGCGAGACGCTGCATTTTGCTGAGCAGTACCGCTTTGCCTTGTTTAATTCCGTCGGGGGCCGTCAGTTTGAACTGGATAATCTCGATCACCTGGAATGGATGGGCAGGTTTATCGGCCGCATGCATAAGGTTGCCAGCAGTGCGCCTTTTACGCACCGCCCTACCATGGATATTGAAAGCTACCTCACCAAACCGCGGCAAACTCTGGCCAACAGTACACTGTTGCCGGAATCACTGCATACCGCGTTTTTCACCATCCTCGACCAGGTCATCGAATTAACCAAAACGCTGTATCAGCCGGGTAAACTCATTCGTCTGCACGGTGATTGTCATGCTGGTAATATTCTGTGGCGTGACGGCCCGATGTTTGTCGACCTTGATGACAGTCGCATGGGTCCCGCTGTACAGGACTTATGGATGATGCTCAACGGCGACCGCACGCAACAACAAATGCAGCTTGAGACACTGATTGAATCTTACGAAGAATTTTGTGAGTTCGACAGCAAGGAGCTGACCCTGATTGAACCACTGCGGGCCATGCGTATGGTGCACTATATGGCCTGGTTGTCTGATCGCTGGCAGGACCCGGCGTTTCCCAGAGCCTTCCCCTGGTTTGCTGAACAACGTTACTGGGAGCAGCAAATCCTGGCACTCAAAGAGCAATTTGCTACGTTACAGGAGCCGCCTCTCTCTTTGGTGCCCTATTAACAGCCATCAACATAAAATAAAGCCATTATGTAAAACGGGTTGCCAGCTCCTTACCAGGATGGGATTTTCAAAACAGGTAAATCACCCCAATCCCTATTTCGGCTTCATAATCGCTGCGAGCTATCGGACTATCCCGAACCGCGCTGCTGTAGTATTCAAACAAGGCTTCACCGTAAACTTGCCAGTTTGGGGTGAGGTAATGTCGCAAACTATAGTCAACGCCCACTGAGCGTAATCCACCACTGAGAGTAATTTCATCTAACCCGGATTGTGCCGCTTGCATTTCGTCAATGCCGAAGCCATTGTTGGCATAGTCGCTGTCATGAAAAACCGCCACCACATTAATTTCCGAGCCGGTGCCATTTAGTTGGTCACCGAAGCGGCGGCCCACACCGAATAACGCCAGGTTGCCATCGCCGCCAGTGACAACTCGCCCTACCAGCCAGTACCGCCAATCTGAAGTCAATGCCCGACGTGCTTGTAACACCACTTCGAAGCCTTCTTCCTGATTGCCTAAGCCATCTAAATGGCCGTCGTCTGAATCACCTTCTTCACGGCCTTCTTCGAAACCCAGTAACGCTTCCAGCAACCACTTGTCATTACGAAGACCACGCCAACCCAACGCCTCTCCGGCGAAGTAAAAGATATTCTCCCCCTTTCGCCATTGCAGGGCACCAGCAGGCTGAATTTCCAGGCCAAATTCATCAGAGCCTTCGTAGGCTGTTTCGTATTCTACGCCGAGCCCCAGCCCGAGACTCCAGCCATCATTACCCCTGGTGAAGTCATCCAGCGAAGGAAGCGGTACCAATGCTTCACTCTTGCCCTGCGCTAAAGTCTGTTGTGTTGTCAGACCGGCGAAACAAAACAGCAACGTCAGTAATATCTTCTTAGTCATACCAATTCCTGCCACATAGATAACTTAATACTAGGGGCTGTTGATCTTTGCTGTACGATTTTTGGTCTATATGAAAGCATTTTAATCGCGGAGCAGTCCTGAAGGCATAGTTGTTCTACGTCAAAGGGCTGTGACAATGAGTAAAATGCTTTCATGACGACCCCTTCGGGCAGCGCCTGTGTATCATTTATACTGTGTTGACTGTTTTTGATTTAGCCCACTAGACCTGCAAACAGTCGCCTTGTCTAAATGATACACAGACTGCTGCAAAAGTGTACAGCGAAGAACAACAGCCCCTAGTCAAAAATTACAATATGGATAATGCAACTGCAGTAATAGAAACACGGCGCGGTTACATTACAAAAAGCGCTTTTTTGGCTAAGCTGCTTACCAAGCGATCAAAAAGAATACGTTAGCTACTGGTAATGGTTCAGATTCAGCAAAGATTATTATTCAGGGCGAGTAAAGGCTATTTAAACAGATTGGGTAACGCTTGCCATTTTGCACTGTTTTTTTTAAAACCACGGTCCATTTTACGGATGAGCAGGATTTATTGCAGATGAGCCGGGAGATTTATTGCCCGGCTTTTTTAGTGCTGAGTGCTTCTATTTGTTGTTTATCGGCCAGCGCATCAAAGGCGCCATAGCGAGACACCGCAAAAGCACCACACTGTGTCGCAAACCGTAAAGAGGCCAGGATATTCTCAAAGTTTGCCGCCCAATGAATAAACGATGCCTTGTCCTGTACTTCGCCAGCAAGGGTAAATAAAAAACCACCGACAAAGGCATCACCCGCCGCGGTTGTGTCGACTACTTGGGTTTTCGGTGTGGGATACGTTCCATTTGTATCCCGAGTGTAAAATGCCACCGGGTTAGCGCCGTCAGTGACCAGAATAAGTGCTACACCGCTGTCCAGCCAGCTTTGTATGCTGGCTTCGACATTGGCTTGGCCGTACAGCTCAACCAGTTCTTCATGACTGGCTTTTATAATATCCACTTTGGCGGCAGTCTCACTGATAAGCGTTGGCGCCATGGCGGCATCGTCCCAGAAAGCAGGGCGCAGATTGATATCCAGACATAAAATACTGCCAGCATCGCGAAACTGGCTCAGCGCTTTCTCGGTTACCTTGCGCAATTCCGGCGTACTTACCGAGCCTGAACAGAAACTGATAATACGAGGCTCGGCAAACAATGCAGGCTCCAAATCGGCCTGAGATAAATCAGTATGAGCAGCGTTATCAATATAGAAATCGAAAGAGCGTTCTCCGCTGGCATCCAGCCCAACAAAAGCCAGGGCCGTTTTACCTTGTGCAGAAAAGCCGGTAAACCGGGTACTAACTCCCAACTCTGCCAGCGTGCGATACAGGTATTCGCCAAACTGGTCTTTGCCGAGCTTGCCAAATAATCCGCTGTCGCCGCCCAGTTTGGCGACGGCTACTGCCACATTGGCGGGCGCTCCACCGGCAAATTTTTTAAAACTCTCAGTGGTACCTGTCGCATTCTGCTCTTTGGTTGAAAGCATATCTATCAATGCTTCACCCATACATAAAACCTGCATAAATTTTCTCCTGTTGGATGTCAGAGAAGTGTGAAATTAATCAAAAATAAATACCAATCCGGCGAGATCCACATCGAAGCGCAAACCGGCCACCCAGGCATTGTCTAAGTCTTCAACACGCCCTCTTTCATTAAACTGGTCCGGGTTCACAATGTAGTGGATATTCGGTTGCACGCGAATATTATCGCCAAACTGCATGCCATAGCTCAGCTCCATCATAAGCTGATAACCTGCAGGCACACCCAGGCCGCCGTTTATTTGCCTTAGCAGTGCCTGATCCTCGAGTGCTGCATCGCTATAATCCTGACGAGTAACCACAAAGCCAACAGTATCGGTATCGCGACCGGCAAAGGTACCATGTTTAACAAAACCAGCTTTCAGATAGTAATCCTGGGTGAGTTCACCCTCAATGCCAGTTAATACTGCGCCAAACAATGTAAGGCGGCGGCGGGAATTCAGATCCGGGCGCAGTACGGTTTGCTCAAATCGGGCGAATACACCGGAGCGGCCATTTTGGGTGGCGTAATCCTCGCCACTTATGGCTGCCAGATTGCCCTCAGCATCCCGGGACGGATCGGCGTAGTCAGCGCCATCGTACCAACCACCCACTTCGTATCGACGGGGATAGTCATCATTTTTCCAGGAGGTCTTATAGCCTAGCGTTACGGGCACTACTACGCCGGTGGAATCTGCAATTCCCCAGTCAAAGCCGTGGTCGCCGTCAGGCTGATGAGCGGTGTTTTCTTCGTAAACACCGGCATGTAAATACACTTTATCATTGAACCAAAACTTAGCGTGACCGCCCCAGCTCGATACGGGCCACCAGGTAAAATTACTGGTACGAAATACAAAAGTGGGGTTACCACAGGCCGAGTTAGTCTGAAAATACTGGCAAAGCTCTGAACCTAAAAACGAGATATTGGCCACCGTTCTGCCGGCTTCTACCTGCAACTGCCCGTCAAAGAAAGACGTCTCAATGGTAAAGCGAGCTAAACGAGAATTCTGCCCACCATAGATTTCCTGCACGGAAGTGCTGTTACCAATGTAATTTTGCGCCAGATTCTGGCCATGTCGGTTGGTAAAAGCAACGTGAATACGGGTGTCGTTCCACCCGGCCGCTTTATCCAGATTGATACCGGCGCCTACAAATAGCTGGCCTGCATAAGCGCTGCCCCGCTGCTTCCCGCCGCTCACATTAGCCGCGGCTTCGCCGGTATAACTGGCCTGCCAGTCGATATAATCCGTTTCAGCGGCCTGTGCTGGCACAGCAATACACCATGCCAGGAGCCCGCTGGTGATGGCACTACAAACCGATTTGGCGATCCCGCCGCGCAGTAAGGGCCGGGATAAGTCGATATTTTTTAAGCGCATTTACATCCCTCATGGGGGTGTGATTTTACAAAAACCACGATCACACCCTGTTAACAGCAAGTCAGGGGATCGCAATTTAATGCAGCTTAAATATTAAATCAACTTTATTTATTTATTAAATTTACAAACTGTATTGGGCCAGTAATGGCAAATTTGCGCAGCCAAGAGCCCGAGCGTCGGCGCCAACAGACCCTGGCAACAACCGTAACGGCGATAATCCGCGGCAATCTGCATCTGCCAGTAACTGCTCACATTTATGTAACAACACCTGCTTTACGGCGTCGGGGACGGCGCCCTCTATCACCACCGCATCCAGATCGAGGAAGGCATGAGCACTGATGGCGGCCTGTACAATTCCCTCGGCCGCCTCTTCCAGCCACCGGGCCACCGCAGGCAAATTATCCGGCCAGATGGAGTGCCTGGCGTGTAAAAAAGCCGTATCTACGTCCATTTGTTTTAGGTTTTTTTCCAGTCGATGAAGTGAAGCACTATCGAGTAGCTGGGCATTACCTGAACCCGCCAGCACCGGCAGAGAACCCACAGCACCAGCATTACCACTGCGGCCAACATGGAGTTTGCGGTTAAGCACCATGCCGCCACCAATAAAGGTACCCACAAAACAATACAGGTAGTCACTAAGCTCGCGGTGCTGCCCGAACCAGAGCTCTGCCGCACAGGCGGCAGTATCATCGTTACACAAATACACTGGCAGCTTGGTAAACTTCTGCACCGCCGCCAGTACATCAAACTCTTTCCAACGTGCGAGTTCATCTTCCGGCGCGCCGGCCTGCTCACTCCAGCGCCAGATTTCAAACGGCATGGCCACCCCCACACCGCTGACTCTGCCGACTTCCTCTTCATCGAGCGCCGACAAAATGGCTCGCAGCCCTTTTTGGGTAAAGCGTTGCATCGCTTCAATAGCGGGGAAATCCCAGTGTTCACACAATGAAGCCCGCACATTACCCAGAAAATCAATCAGCGATATCTGCATACTGCGCCGGCCAATTTTGATACCCAGTCCGAAAGCGCCGTTAGCTCGCAGTGAGAACGGCACGCTGGGCTGACCCCGCTTCCCCCGATGGGGCTCACCGCGCTGCAACAAGCCATCATGTTCGAGCCGGTTGATGATTACTGTAGCGGCCTGGGCTGAAAGGCCGGTTTGCTTGGCAATCTGCGCTTTAGGGAGTTGTTGGTGCTGGCGGATAAGTGTCAGAATTCGCCTTTCATTCAGTGCACGCAAACCCGACTGGCCTTTGGGTACTACACTTTTTTGCCATACCGGCGAAGGCTCGTTCGACGTTGCTTGCATGGTTTCAGACATAACACTTCTCTTAATTATCCTTAAATCAACAAGGTATAGTAGTCTTTCAGAAGCCCGGTGCAAAGCCCTGCTGAGTCCCAGGCTTAAAACGCGCGCAAAAAGAAAGAAAACAAATTAAATAAATTTTGTTGATTTATTGACACGAAAAATTTTTGTTGCTTAAATCGCTTAACTAATTTTTTACATGACGAGGCTTATCGTGCAAAAACGCGTGCCATTGGTTTCCAGGGAAACGTTGATCCCTTTTATTTTGCTCACCATCTGTTTTGCTGCCTGGGGTGTTGCCGCCAATATGACGGACCCTTTGGTTAAAGTGTTTAGCAAAATCTTTACAATGTCATCGCTGCAATCAGCGTTGGTACAGTTTGCTTATTACGGTGCCTATTTTTGTCTCGCAATTCCCGCGGCATTTATCAACAAACGATTCTCCTACAAAACCGGAGTTCTCACCGGGCTGGGTTGCGCCGCAGCCGGTGCTTTCTTGTTTTACCCGGCCAGTCAGACCATGACTTACGGATTCTTCCTGCTTGCGTTATTTGTACTGGCTGGCGGCCTCTCTATTCTGGAAACTTCGGCTAATCCCTATGTGATGGCCATGGGCTGTGAACAAAGTGCCACCCGTCGGCTAAACCTGGCTCAGGCATTTAACCCGGTGGGGACTAACCTTGGGGTATTTCTGGCCGCAACGCTGATTCTGCCCAACCTCAATCAGGCCTCAGCTGAACAACGCGCCAGCATGTCTGCAGCCGAGCTCAAAGCTGTGATTGGCGCAGAACTGGATGCGGTAATGGTGCCTTATGTGGGGATGGCCGTTGTGCTGGTTGTGGTGTGGATTGCTATCGCCTGTATTAAAACCCCGGTTAATGAGTCTACCGAACAAAGCAGCGAAAACATTAAGCTAGGGGCATCACTTAAACGTTTAATGCATAACCGGCATTATCGGTTTGGTGTCCTCGCGCAGTTTTTTAACGTGGGTGCGCAAACCTGTGTATGGACCTTTACCATCCAGTACGCCATGGCGGCGATTGGCGGTAATGAAGTCGATGGCGGTCAGGTGCTGCAGTACAGCATGATTGTGTTTCTTGTCTCTCGCTTTGTGATGACCTGGTTAATGCAGTATTTGTATCCGGCAAAGCTGTTGATGATCATGTCACTGATAGCGGCCGGGTTATGCATTGTTATGACTCAGGCGCCCAATACCGTTGGCGTAGTATCGCTGGTAGCAATTTCTGCCTGTTTGTCACTGATGTTCCCCACCATCTACGGTATTGCCCTGGAGGGCCTGGGAGAAGACACCAAGCTGGGCGCAGCTGGTCTGGTGATGGCGATTCTGGGCGGTGCTATCCTGCCATTGTTTCAGGCGGCGATCATCGACTCTTATAGCGTAGTTGTGTCTTACGTGGTGCCTGCTCTATGCTTCTTGCTAGTGGCTGGTTATGGTCTGTTTGATATCAAAAACAAAGCTATCCGAACCACTACTGCCAATACTGCAAACTCCGCTGCGGTAACGGTGAAATAATTTAACTACTTATTAGCCAGTCATCTGAGAACCTAAGAACGAGGGCTCTCAGATGATGGCAATGGCTTCATCGGTTTATTACTGACTAATAGTTCTGAACAGATTTGATTGTGATTCACTGCTGTAAATAAACAGCAGTGACCTGCCCTGAATATCAAAATGACCAACACCCGATTCAGCGAGACTCTCGATTTTGCCGTTTTGTGGATGGAAGCGCTTTATATGTCCGCCGCCTTCACGGTCGTACCAGTACCATAAACTTTCTCGTTTGCGCAGATTCCACTGCCTGCCGTTTAACAACATGGTTGCAGGAGAGCCCGGAATATCGGCCTTTACTTGCTGCGCGGAATAGTAAAGAGTGTGGTCGGCAGATAACCACAGGGTGTTGTTGCGGTCAGGGGTAAACTGAATAAACGTCCACTCAGGAGACTCTGCTGTCACACTCTGCGTGATAAGGTGATAGGTGTAAACCCGCCAACGCTCGCCTTCTTTAGCACTGAAGCTCAGCTCAGATGCAGATTTAAACGACACACCGCGAATTTCAGTTTGCGGAAAATCAACAACTGTTACCTCGCCGGTGGTTGCATTAATCAAGTGTAACTCGTTAAAAGTAAGCCCCGCTATATAGCGGTCATCCGGTGACCAGTGTAAATCCAGGTAATGGCGATTGTCGGTAAACGAGGTGATTTTTCTGCGTTCTCCCGAGAGCCGATCATATTCCCAAACCTGCTCTTTACCAGATGCCATGCTGATGTAGCCGATTGACTGATGATTGGTGGAGAACGTCGCCAGCAGCTCATCGACCGTATCATTAGCAATACTTCCCGTTTCGCCGCTATCTAAATCAAGAATGTGAATGTCTGTATGCTTATCGCCCGACAAAAATACGTAATCAGTTTGATTATTAAAACGGCGGGGTAAACTTATACGGCGACTGCCTGAAAAGATAACCTGCTTATTTTTCCCCGATAAATCATAACTAAGTAATTGATAAGCTGGATGTTCACCCATAAGGATGACATTTTCCCCTGCATGGTCCCAAATTCCACAACAAATATACGCATCCTGTTTAAATAACAGCTCGAGTTTGTTGGTTGTTAACTCCAGCGCATAAAAGCCCTCCCATTGTTGCTTATCCGGCGAAGAAATAAGCAATTTATTTTCATGAGGGTGCAAATCAAACTGGCTGTTGCCAGATAAATAAAGGTCCGGCTGATTTAGCCGACGTTTAGTTTGAGTAGTTAAATCCAGCTCATAGATAGAGTAAGGGGTTCCCGCACCGGCATTCTCACTGAACACCACACGCTGATCGTTATGGGTAAACAATATTTTACCGTAGCTGCCAGCCGGACAACGGTGGATAAGTCGTGGCTCACCTGGAGTTAAATCCTTTATCTCAACGATGTAGTATTCACAGCGCTGTGCTGATGCTGCCAGATAAACCAGCTCGTCACCTTGTTTGCTCCAATCGCCAGGCCCGGTATTCAACCCGTCCGGGTGATTTATTTCTACGGTTTTACCGTTGTATAAATCTTTGATCACCAGCCGTAAACGCTGTGCTTTAACCGACATAAATGCCATGCGACGTCCATCAGCGCTGAACGAGGGAAATACCTCATTGCCATCCATTGACGTTAATGCGCGGGCGAACGTGGCGGAGGGTCGTGGCGTTTGCCACGCCTGCCAAAAAACCAATACCACCACTAAAGCAAATATAACAGCAACGATCGGGAGTTTCAGAACAGACCAACCGGTCTCAGCAGGCTTTTCATCGGTCTCAGCTCGCTGCGCCTGCTCGCCATCAGGCACTAGAGCTTGCTTATCATGTTCATTAACCGTTGTTACCCGGGCCACAAACTTATAGCCCTTCTTAGGAAATGTCGCAATAAACTTCGGCTGTCTGGCATCGTCGGCAAAGGCGCGGCGCAATTTGGTGATCAGTCGGCTAACCGCATTGTCGGTGACAACCCGGCCTTGCCAGACCTGGTCAATCAGTTGATCAACGCTGATGATTTCATTGGGGTGCCGACAAAAATAAGCCAACAGCTCTACCATCATAGGTTCTAGCTGCAATGTCTCAGAAGACGAGGAAAGTGTCTGCTGCTGTTCACAAAATTGATAATTGGCTATTTGCCAGCGCATGGGACTGCCCTGCTTCGCTGTTTAGTTAAAAATACCACGTTGGTTTGATTGGGATCATCATAAATCATCAAAAATCATCGTTTGGTCATGCCTTTTTTCTCTTTTTATTTAGGCTGTTACCCATCAACTAACGGTATCTGAACTAAAGGAGATATATGTGTTTGCGTTAGCGTGTTGTACCTTAAACCACCTCAAAACCTGGCTTATACTGGCGCTTTTCTATTTGTTTGTGCTCGCAAGTATAACCCGGGTTAGCCTGGCTGCAGAGCATAAAGTACCGCCCCCTGCATCATTAATAAAAAGTGAACTCTCCAGCGAAAGTGCAGCAATCAGCCTGTTAAACAATACGGCTTTTAACCAACAGCTCGTGGCGCTTGCCACGAATTTGCCCGCTGACACTGTCAACAGCCAGACACTATTTAACCGCGTAGCTCTTCTTTCTGTACTAAACCAGCATCACGCGTTACTTACTTTGCTGGATAGTGAAAAAAATGGCATATCATATAGTCATTATCGTTTATTTCACGAAGCCTTGAAGCAACATCCTGAAGCGCCAAAGGCTGTTTTTACCGACAATCTCAGGGAACATATCAAACAAAAAATAAATAAACTCAACAACGAGAGCTTATACCAATTACAAGATGCGCTTGGCTGGTCCGTACAAAGGGCACTGGATTATGTTGTAAACCTTTTAAAGCAGTATAAGGCGCTGCCTTCGCTGAATGAAGAGCAAGTGATTTCTCTGGTCACCAACGTTCATCTTTACCATGTACTTAAATCCGTTATCCCGGTAAGCAGTGAGTTAATTGCCGCTGAAAACCAGCACCGTTATCGTATCGAACCTGCCCGGCTGGTGAAGTTGGCCGGGGGCGTTGAATTAACACTCACCATCGTGCAGCCAAAACAATCAGCAACAACATTGCCCACAGCAATGCAGTTTACTATATATGCCGACGAGCGATCACACCTTACTACGGCGATCCACGCTGCGTCCCACGGATATGTAGGCGTTATAGCAAACTCCAGAGGGAAACGCCTGAGTAGCAACGCCATTACTCCCTGGGAACATGAAGGAGAAGACGCTGCGGCTGTCATTGAATGGATTAGCCACCAGCCCTGGAGCAATGGCGACGTGGTGATGTACGGAGGCAGTTACAACGGTTTTACTCAGTGGGCGGCCGCGAAACATATGCCGAAAGCACTAAAAGCCATAGCCCCCTATGCAGCAGCCAGCCTGATCACCGGCTTGCCTTACGAAAACAACATTGTATTAACTGCCAATTATGAGTGGGCTTTTCATGTTACCAATAACAACACTATGGACGATACCGTGTATGCCGACTGGGCCAAACGCAATGAGCTGCTGAGCCGGTTTTATCAAAGCGGCCTTCCGATAACCCAGTTGCCGGATATCGACGGAAAACCGAACCCGTGGTGGCAGCGCTGGATGGCTCACCCTGATTTCGATAAGTACTACCAGTCGATGGTACCGGTAGGAGAGGAATATCGCCATATCACTATACCGGTACTCACCGTAACCGGCTACTTTGACGGAGGCCAGATATCAGCGCTGGACTACCTTAAACGCCATAAGCGCTTCAACCCTGATGCCGATCATCGATTACTAATAGGCCCCTATTCTCATGGCACCGCGCAAGGCAAGGTGTGGGAAAGCTTCAGTAACTACACTCTCGATCCGGTGGCACTGGACAAAGACACCGAAGAGGTGGTGTTTGGTTGGTTTGATCATTTGTTATTTAACAAAGCAGTCCCAAAACTGGTCAGCCATGCGGTTAACTATCAGTTGATGGGCAGCAATCAGTGGCGGCATGCAGAATCACTCGCCGGGTTAAATTCTCAGGGCGTACAGTATTATCTGGGCACCACACCACTAGCAAATGGTCGATACCGGCTACTCACCCGCCAGGAGCAACTGCCAGCCAGTATCGAAATGACGGTTGATATGGCCGACCGCACCACCCAAAGGAATGTCAGCCCCTGGCCGTTAATTCAGGACAAGATTAACGATGAAACCGGCTTGGTGTATGTTACCGAAGCTTTTACCTCACCAATGGAGCTGGCCGGGGCCATAACCGGCAATATTGTGATTAGCACTAACAAGCAGGATGTTGATATTGGTTATAACTTTTATGCCATATCGCCAAAGGATGAGGTGTTTCACTTGAATACCTATCGCAGTCGGGCCAGCTATGCCCACTCTATGCAGCAACGACAATTACTCACACCGGGAAAGAAAACATCCGTGCCTATAGTGAACGCGCGGATGACAGCTAAGCTGCTTGAGCCGGGTAGCCGGCTGGCGATAGTGCTAAACGTCAACAAAAACCAGGATGCCCAGGTAAATCATGGCTCCGGAAAGCCGGTCAATGCCGAAAGCAGTGCCGATGCGGGTGAGCCACTGACTGTTAAATGGCATAATGACACGCAAATCATGTTGCCCTTAAAACCCTGGCGCAGTCAATGAATACACCTAAGCACATAGGCTCACAGCGCGGATCAGCTTGCATTTTTATCCACGGGGCTATTTATCCGGTAACGGTCCCGGTATAATCCCGCCCGCTCAGGTGCCTGATGCCAGTGCATCGGGATAATCGGGAAGTAAGTGAAAAGCTTACGCTGCCCCCGCAACGGTAATCACGTATTGCATACCTATGTTAATGCGATTCCCCTACGCCACCGACTATCGGGAAGGCGGGAATTCATGCCCCGGCATGACTGAAAGCCCGGAGACCGGCCT
>CATMRP010000055.1 GCA_950073835.1 uncultured Alteromonadaceae bacterium | reverse complement strand
GCTTAGAAGCGGAGAACGAGATCAGAATATAATTAATGAGGTGGGGGCGGCACTACTACCGCGGAGCGGTTTAGTCCAATTGTCTTTTCGTGCCTGTCACTAATAACTGTAGGGCGGCATCGTACGTAGAGCAGACATTGGCTCATCGCAATTTTTATGGCAGCTATGAGCGACTTGCAGAAATCTTTACCTTCGGTTCTATTTATGAGAAGTTCCCGTAAGCTCATCTTAAATGTAAGGGAACGCTTTGTGGAGTTCGGCTTTTTGAACGATAGTAACAGCTATGCTGTAGATAATATTGAAGTAAAGCCAATGCATGACATTGATAAAAAGATTAGCTGGCTGAAAAATGAATGCTGCATAAGCAGAGGCTGGATTTACCCCCCAAAAAGGAAAGCTGAAAAAGATAAAGACGAGAGAAATTCGCATTCTTTTGAAAGGTTTCATGATTATTTTAATATTCAACCGACACACACGTTGACAATAAAACCTTATGATCCTGACAAGATTAAATTTTTAATTCTTGGGTTAGGTTTTTTTTATGGTGTCTACTTGTTACCGGCAGGCCACTACAGTATTAATCGAATACCATACAAGATTGGAAAGTTAACAGGTGTTTTTCCAAGTGGGAAAGATATTCCTAAAGCATTAGTTGCACTCTCTAATTTTTATGATTTGAATCCTAAGAAAAGAAATAACATGTTTGCAGTTCTGCACTGGATGTTGGTGGGCCAGACTCTTAATCATTCATGGGAGAGGTTTGAGGCCCAATACAAAGTGCTAGATGGCCTTTTTAAGATATCTGGGGCTACAGCCAAATTTCACTCAGACCGACCAGTCGCACTTGGGAAAAAATATTCAATACAATTGCCTGAATGGGCGAAAATAAATGGAAAGCATAGCAAACTTTCCACCTTGCGAAATCAACTTTTTCATGAGGCCTTGTATGTTGATAAACCAATTGGTTACGCGCATCCTGCTGAAGATTACGATATAGAATTTGTCACGTTTAATTCGAAAATTATAGCCGCCACTTTGGGGTTAGCCTCTAATTTTCAGAAGAACGGAAGTAGTGTAAGGTATAAATGTGCCTGGGAGATCGAATAGCCCTTGGAGACGTAACGTATCTATAACGTAATTCAGCCCGATGATTTAAAAATAATACTTATACCTTTACAAAGAAAGGACTTCAAAAAATGAAAAGTGGTTTTCTACTAACAATTACAATTCTAGCTACTCTATTAAGTTTAACAGGATGCGTTGCTTCCCATACTGCAACAGCTCCCGATATTAAAATTGTAAAAATACCAAACCTAAATCAAGAGGTGTCCGCAGGACTTGGTGAAAGGCTATTAGAATCAGGGTTAGTAATCAAGGTTGATGGCTTTACCCTCACGAGTGATGTAGATATTTTTGACGGTACAGTTAAGGCAGGGACATATCATCAAATAGGTGTAAAAGATGGACATAAGGTCTTTGGGCCATCTCACGGAATAGGTACTGGAATTGTGGGTGGTCTCTCTGGCTTACCTAGTCCTGCAAAGCCTTATGTTGACAAGGATACTGGTGAACTTTGTTTTTTAGGTGGAATGGGGACTCGATTTTGTTCTGACGAAATAAAGCCAAATATAATCTCAATGAACATTTATACGCAAGATTCATTCATGCAAGAGTTGATATATACAGGTAAGGTAGATAATAAAATTAGATTCAAGTATCGAGAGTTTAGCAACGGAATGGCGCGGGATTCTTATAATGTTGACGTAGAGTATGACCTAAATGATAGTGATACAGTTTCCTATAAAGGAGCTACTATAAAAGTCATTTCTGCTAACAACTCAATGATTAAATATAAAGTAATTTCACACTTTAACAATAAAGATTTGTAATTGAATATTATCATTGTGAAAACTAAAAAATCTGAAATCGAAAACATTAATCTGTTTGTTTTGTGAAGCTGTGAATTTTCTTTGCCCCAGATTGCTTTGAAGTTTTATTGAAATTTATTTTTATAATATTTATATTGGAATGATTTTTTCAAATTTAAAATGCCTAGTGAAATTTAACTCACTAGAAAAATGGAAGCACCCTAATTTAGATAAAAAGTGCTATATGTATACTTTTGTCACTGATGCCGATATTAGAAAAATGCTGGATTCTTCAGAGCTCGAAGGTTTTGAACTTAAAGAGCATTGGTGTGATTTAACCAATAATAGCTCTGTTTTTGAGGACAATCATATTCATCTAAAAGTTGTTGCAAAAATGGTACAGTTATTCAGAACTGGAGAAAAACCTCATCCTGTAGTTATTAATTCAAACAATGATATTAGTTGTTACTGTGTCTCTGACGGTCATCACCGCTTGAGAGCTTTGAAGTACATGCAAGCAAAAGAGTTTCTTGCCAAGATTTCTGGAAGCGAAGAAGACTTTAAAACACTAGATTTTAAACGTTTAGACTGACTTCTAAAAATTACATAAAGTATCTTGCAGGCTCGCGGAACAAAAATAACCATGTGCAAAGATTCGCTCTGCTAAAGACAGATAGAAGTCGAATATCACATCGTTGTACGTCCGCTCATTGTCTTTAACAGACTATTCCGAATTAAGTATCTGATGTCCCGCTATCGCTCATTTGAGTTGTCATAATACTTGCGTAAAAAGCTGAAAATGAGCGAATTGAGACATCAGTATTTGTCTAACAATAATATTGCTAAGTTCAGCGTAACGATTACGTCATCGAAGGGAATCACGAATCTATCTTCCTCCTCATGTCGTAAAGACACTAAATTGCGCAGTAAAACTTCAATCTGCTCGGCCCTAATATTCGAGTCTAGAGCCAGTTCATACTCTGTAATTTGTACTGCGTCATTTTCTAAAAACGGCATTTCATAGGCCCTCTTCGTAAAGACTCTTATACTAATGGACTGCTAGCTTTACAATACTGTACGCATGGCCAGAATCGCAGCTAGCTAGCAACAAATAGCTCTGCTGATATTTGAGGAATGGTTTGATGTCGTTTAACCGCTGAAACTGATAGGAATACCCTGCTGCAGTTATTCCTTGGCTCTAATGCTGACCCTGTTCGCATTCATTGCCAAGAATTAGTGGATTTTGCAATACATATTAGCTCATTTGCCTGAGCCATATATGTTGACGCTCACAAAAATAAAGTGCGCGAATAACTTCACACGAGAGTTCACAACAATATTTAAGAATAAATACTTAAAATCATGACATTAAGACATCATTCGTTCGTGCGTAGTGTAATTGTAGTCACAAAAGAAATTTACGCCAAGGAATACATCACCACTGCGTTGATATAGCTGGCAGGACAGCTTGCCTTCCAGCACATAAAACTGAAACAGGGTGTGGCAAGGTGGTAACGCTTGCTTGCCGTGGGCCGCGTTGTCTTTCGGGGACATGGTTGGATCAGGTAATACTGACGGGTTCCAGGCACTTACAATCAGACGGCGGGAATCAGGGTTGGTTTTAATTTCGTTGATAAGCGCAGTAATCTGGTCAACAGTTTCGCCATCAGCGCCGGTCCAGCTACGCCACTGATGGCCATAAACCGGTCCTAACTGGCCTTCATCCGTGGCCCACTCGTCCCAGATAGAAACGCCGTTTTCCTTGAGATAGGCGATATTTGTTTCGCCTTTTAGGAACCACAGCAATTCATGAATAATGGAGCGCAGATGGCACTTTTTGGTTGTAACCAGCGGAAAGCCCTCATTGAGGTCGAAGCGCATCTGATAGCCAAATACACTTAATGTTCCGGTGCCGGTTCGGTCTTCTTTTTTTACGCCGTTATCGCGAATATGGCGCATTAATGCTAAGTACTCTTTCATGCGTCGTCTAGCTCTTTACCGTAGTGTTCGCTGGTGTTGTTATGACACCATTTTTTTTATAGGCATATACCATTAGTCCCAGACCACCGAGGATCATCGGGATGCACAATAACTGTCCCTGACTGAGGCCAACCTGATACAAACCAATGTGCGCATCCGGTTCGCGATAAAACTCAACAATAAAGCGAAACGCGCCGTATCCCATCAGAAATAAACCGCCCACAGCGCCGGTTGGCCTTGGCCGTGCTGAATACAACCAGAGAATAATAAACAGTAACACACCTTCCAGGGCAAATTCATAAAGTTGTGAAGGGTGGCGTGGCTTAGGACCGGCGCCCGGGAAAATAATTGCCCAGGGTACGTCCGTAGTACGCCCCCACAGTTCAGCATTAAGAAAATTACCAATGCGGCCGGCCCCCAGGCCAATAGGCACCAGAGGCGCAATAAAGTCTGCCACCTGCAAAAAACTGGCATTCAGACGCCTGGCCTGCCAGAACATGGCGGCAATCACACCCAGCAAACCGCCGTGGAATGACATGCCACCGGTATGAATATAAAACAAATAAAGTGGGTCCTGCAAAAACAAGCCAAACTGGTAGAAAAACACATAGCCCAGGCGGCCACCAATAATCACCCCGACAAACCCCCAGAACAGCAAATCGCTGAGTTGATCGCGGTTCCATGGTGAGTTTGGTAAGCGTTTTTTGGCCAGCAGATAAGCGGCAACAAAGCCCAGCAAATACATCATGCCGTACCAGCGTACGCTTAGCGGCCCGAGACTGACAATAACCGGATCGATATTGGGAAATACCAGGAAGTCTGTTTCACCCATGGACTAATTCATTCCTATAATCATGCGGATGCTGACTAACACCAGCAGCCCCGCTAAAATCTTTTTAAGTAATTCAGTTGGCATATTCTGCCCTAACCGGGCGCCAAAGCCAGCAGTAAATATGGAAGTGGCCATAATGCCAAATCCTGCCGGTAAGTAAACATACCCCAGCGACCAGTCTGGCAATCCCGGCAAATCCCAACCCGCATGGATAAAACTTGCGGTACCAAATAACGCGATAACCAGGCCACTGACGGCTGCGCAGCCAATAGCGTGACGAATAGGTACCTGAAACCAGACCAGCGCCGGGACCAGCAATGCACCACCACCAATACCCATGAGCGCCGAAATCGCACCGACCACGATGCCGATGCCAATAAGAATGGCAGGCGTATAAGCCTTATTTGAGGCCGTACGCTTACCAAAAACCATTTGCACGGCAATGAGTATGACTAATCCGGCAAACACTTTGGCGAGAATATCGGCAGGCAACATGCTGGCCAGTTGAGCACCGGCAATGGCACCAATCGCAATACCTATGCCGCTTAAACCAATAACTCTGGGCACTATATTCCCCAGTGAATAGTGTGCTTTGGCAGAAAAAAAGCCGGTCACGATAATAGTGAACAATGATGTGGCGATGGCCATGGGCATTGCCAGTTCATGGTTGATATCGGCTATACCGGTAAGTAACATTGACAGCACCGGCACAATAATCAGGCCGCCGCCAATGCCAAGCATACCAGCCAGTGTTCCGGTGAGCATTCCCAGGGCCATACAACTGACGAAAATGAGAAGCAGAGGATCCAATCTAAATCTCCGTGATGATTAAGGTTGCCAGCATAACATAAGTCCACCTTACAGAGGCGTTAGCATAGCCCTGTAATATGATGAATTTAAGAACCGGCCCGGACTAATCCACCGAGCCCTTTGACTTCCAGATACTGATTGATGTGATTAAAGACTTCTTCGTAACTGTCAGAGGTTAATGCACAGGACAACAATGATTGTGCCTCACTAAGATTCGCGTTACGCACTACCCAGTTAATTTTTCGCAGGTTAAAGGCATTCATACTGAGTTTACGATAGCCCATCCCCATCAGCAATATAGCACCGCCGGGCTCGCCAGCGATCTCACCACATACCGACACAGGTACCTGATACTGGTCGGCCTGTTTAGCAATGTCGTACAGGGCCGACAGTACCGCCGGATGATAACTGTTGTACAAGCTGGCCACCCGGGTATTGTTGCGGTCTACGGCGAGCAGGTACTGGGTTAAATCGTTACTGCCGACCGAGAAAAAGTCGACCTTTTTAGCCAGTTGCGGCAATTGATACAGCACCGACGGAACCTCGAGCATTATCCCCAGGCGTGGGCGGTAAAGCCGCTCACCTTTCACGCGGGCCTCTTCTTCTACCTCAAAGAACGCCTGCTCTACCAACCGGCGGGCCTCATTGACTTCGCCGACACTGGAAATCATCGGTAGCATAATACTAAGATTCTGTAAGCCAATACTGGCGCGTAACATGGCGCGGATTTGAACCAGAAAAATTTCCGGATGATCCAGGGTCAGGCGAATTCCCCGCCAGCCCAAAAACGGATTTTCCTCCGTGATCGGAAAGTAAGGTAACGGTTTATCACCCCCCACATCCAGCGTTCGCATGGCTATTTCCCTGTCCGGCGCACTTAACAGCACATTGCGATACAACTCGACCTGCTCACTTTCGGACGGAAAACGCTCACGCATCATAAACGGAATTTCCGTGCGGTAGAGCCCGATTCCAACGTTACCGGAGCGCACGACGGTTTCAATCTCAGCCGATAAACCGGCATTCACCTGCAAATTAATCCGGCAACCATCTTCACTTTCGCAAGGCTTGTCGGCTTCTTTGTCGATACGCTCTGCAAGAAGCTTCTCTTCTTCTATCAGTTGACTGAACTCGGCCTTGATAGCCTTTTCAGGCGACACAATCACTTCACCGGCATAGCCGTCGAGGAGAATTTCCTTTTTCTCAAGCAGGGTAGGCGAAACGTTCTGACAGCCCATGACGGCCGGTACGCCCATGGCTCTGGCCAGAATAGCAGCGTGGGAGTTATTGGAACCACGGATGGATATTATTCCGGCCAGAAATTCCTTGGGGAATTCCGCCAGCATGGGCGCGGAGACTTCCTCGGCCACCAGGATGCTAGCCTGGCTGGGGCGATCGCTGACTGATTCAGTTTTGCCGCTGATCACTTGCAGAATATTCACCAGGATCCGGTTGGATAAGTCGACAATATCGATAGCCCGTTCCTGCATGTATGGATCATCCATCGCCTCAAACCGGGCAGCATAGGCTTCCACCACCAGCTTTAATGATGAGGCTGCATCCCAGCCCTCACGTATTTTAGCCTCGACTTCCCGCCCCAGGCTGTTAGCGTCGAGTAATTGATGATAAAGCTGAAAAATTGCCCGTACGTCGTCGGGCACCTGGCCTTCCAGCCGTTGCGACAGCACTTCAACCTGCGTGCGGGTAACTTCTACGCCTTTGCGGTAATAGTCAATTTCCTGCTGGGTATTATCCGACTGTTTTACAATCCAGGTAGCCAGGGTATAAGCCGCATGGGGCGAATAACCTACACCCATGGCAAGACCCGGCGAGCCTGGCACACCGCGAACATTCTTTTGCATATAACCGGTGTATATGCCGGCAATCGGGTTCAATGCGCCGCGGGTTTCGGCGTGGGATATTTCCAGCGCGATTTGCGCTGCCAGCGTTACCAGAAACGCTTCTTCATCTTCACTGAATTTACGCTTAGCGCTTTGCTGCATGGTGATAACACCCAGCACTTTACGCTGATGGATAATCGGTGTGCCGAGAAAGGCGTGATAATTTTCTTCTTTAACTTCCGGATAGTGTTTAAAGCGGGGATGATTCGGCGCATCCTGGATATTCAGCGGCTCTTCGCGCTGTCCAACGAGTCCGATTAAGCCTTCAGAAAAGCCAATTTTAACCAACTCCACTGCATCCGGCGCCAGGCCGTCGGTGGCTTTAAGAACAAACGACTGAGCGTTATAGTCGGCCAGGTAAATGGAACAGGAATCCACGCCCATGGTTTGCTTAACGCGTTCAGCCAGGCGAAACAGCGCGTCGGTCAACCGGGGGATTTGATTGACCTCCTGAACGATACTTTTAAGTACCGATAGAATACTGTTTTTTTGACCCGTTTGTGCCGCCAAGAGCTATCCTACCCTTATCCCCGCCGTTTACGACGATGCTGCTTTGAATGATGCTGGTGTCGCGGCTGCGAGGTGATCACCGTCCCGGCAAACTCCTTCATTACACGGCGGTAGACATCGCGTTTAAAAGACACCACGTTTCTCACCGGGTACCAGTAGCTCACCCAGCGCCAGTCATCAAATTCCGGATGACCGGATTTCAGTACATCTACGTCTTTGTCCTGGCAATCCAGTTGCAGCAAAAACCATTTTTGTTTTTGTCCTATACAAACCGGATTACTGCCTTGCCTTATTAACCGTTTGGGCAGTTTGTATCGCACCCAATTTCGTGTCACGCTCAGAATGCTTACATCTTTCGGGGTAAGCCCTACTTCCTCATGTAACTCACGATACATTGCCTGCTCTACAGTTTCCCCTTCATCTATTCCGCCTTGGGGAAACTGCCATGAATGTTGGCCATAACGTCTTGCCCAAAATACTTGACCTATTTTGTTGCAAATCACTATGCCCACATTCGCACGGAATCCATCGGTATCTATCACTCAGACTCCCGGGCACTTTATATTGTTCTGTGATAGCATTCTTTCACAAACCTTTGTGCATGCAAAGTATTTATCACATATGTTTAACGTAATGGGTTTTTAAGGGATAGAAGGTTTGCAAGTACCAACCTGTGCACCCGCCGATTTATCAGAACTGCAAAGCCGCGCTCAGGCGATTGCCGGATTTACTCTTGGCGAGCTGGCCGACATGGCAGGCATTGCCACTCCGCGGGACTTTAAACGCCACAAGGGCTGGACAGGCCAGTTGATTGAAACCTGGTTAGGTGCCACTGCTGGCTCTAAACCGCAGCAGGATTTCCCGGAACTCGGCGTTGAACTAAAAACCCTGCCGATTAATCAGTTTGGCCAACCGCTGGAAACCACTTATGTGTGTTATGCCCCGTTATTGCTGCCACCATTAATCACCTGGCAAACCTGTAATGTTAAAAACAAGCTGCAATGCGTACTGTGGGTACCCGTTGAAGGCGAGCGTCAGATACCGGTAGCCGAGCGGCGCATTGCGACGCCTTTTCTGTGGCAACCCAACGAAGTCCAGAATGCGCTGCTGCAGCAGGACTGGGAAGAACTCACCGAGATGATTGCCCTTGGCAAGGTTGAGTCGATTACAGCCCGGCATGGCGAGGTCATGCAGCTTCGTCCTAAAGCGGCCAGCGGTCAGGTGTTAACTGATGCCCTGGATACTGAAGGCAATAAAATTCAAACCCGGCCACGGGGATTTTATTTGCGCAAGCAATTCACCAGTCTGATCCTGCAGACCCATTTCCGGCAGTAACCATTGTTACTTATTTTTCCCTTTGACCTGCATCAAGTGATAGCGTCAACGGCTTTGCATATAAATAAAGACTTATATACAGTCAGTACCCAGAGTTTGGCTGACCAGGAGAGTAACCATGGCTTTATTAATCAGCGAAGAATGTATTAACTGTGACTTGTGCCCGGCGGAATGTCCGAATGAAGCCATTAGCATGGGCGACGAAATTTACCAGATAGACACCGCCCGATGCACCGAGTGCGTAGGCCATTATGATGAACCTCGTTGTGTTGACGTATGCCCGGTGGAATGTATAGAGCAGGACCCGGCGCACAAAGAAACCCTGGATCAGCTTGCAGAAAAATACGCCGCCATGTATGCATAACCGGTGCTCAGTCTTAGCGGCGGTTTTCGAGGTATTTTAAAAAGCTGCGACTGGCGGTGCCATTGACGCCCAGCTTCAGGCGCTTGGTAACGCTGTCGAGTTTGGCGTCAGAACTCATCAATACCTGCTTGGCATACTTCATTCGGTACTGGTAGATAAACCCGCGAAAATGGCTTTTCTTAGCGGCCAGTAACGCCAGACAAATATCACTGGCAGACATTCCGGCCCGCTCGGCAAACCGTGTTAGGGTCAGGCCGATTTCTTTATACGCTTTTTGACTGATCACCGCAGCTTCTGCGCGTTTTAAAACAGCTTGGGCAGTAGCCTGCGACATTTTAGGCGCCGCACTCAGGGCCTCGTGGTCAAATGGCGATGGTGATGGTGAATGTTTACGAGCGAGCTGCACCAACAAAATCAGGGTCGTCAAAGCCAGACTCAGATGAAACCAGCTCAGCCAGTTAGCAAAAGGCAAAAAGCCAAATGCCACCGCCGCCACAATAACCGCCAGGCAAAACGCCATACCCACTGCAAACCCGCAGGCACCGCTCAACCCTTTAATCTGAAACATTTCTGTATCGACCACTTGCAGGGGCAGCTCATAATGGTACTGCTGGAGGTGTTCGACCCAGACAATACAAATATACAAAAACAAGAAAGTGGCTATTAGACAGCTAAAATACACCGCCCAGTATTTCAGGGGCTCTCCCACCGGCGCAAACCCCGGCCACTGTTGCCAGTCACTGGCATGGAGCCAGCCCTGAATAACCACTAGTACCAACAGCCCTATCCCCGCCACATAGAACGGCCACAGCGCCGGTTTGGGCTTACGCCACAACATAGCCAGCAAGTTGCGGTAAACACCGGCCAGTAATACCGGTAAGGCCACCACAGCCGCTGCTGTTAACAACGGTGATGCGGCCCCTACAAGTTGCCATAACTCGCTGACAAGCAGCAATGGCCAGCTCAGCATTGCCAGCCAAAATCCCGCAAAGCCTTTTGCCGCAACCTTGTGTCTGCTGACTTTAAGCAACAGGCACAACCACAGAGCGGTGAGCACACCAGCGCTCCAAAGTGGGATCATATGTTGAGTAGACATTAGGTTTCTGTTCCGCGGTAATCAGTTACCAATACACTTCGCCGGTCATGGCAACCTGGCGGCTTCTTTCCATTACATTGAGCAGCCCGTGAGTTTTCTCGTGCACCCACTCAAGTAATTCCTGTTGCTCAGCCAACTCGGCATCAAAAATTGATTTTTTCAATAGTAACAGTGCATTGAGTTCATCGATACCAATTAATATATCCAGCCATGGCGCTCTGAAGTGTCCCCGGCTACCTTCAAACATATCGGCCAGTAAAAAGCCATTGAACAGTGTCTGGCGCAACAGCATTTCTACCGACGTGTAATTGGAAGCGTACATGCGACGCTGAATAGGCATGGTCTGTATAATGGTTTGCCAGCCTTGTGAGAGCCAGCCCTTGGCATGCTCCATCAACGGCATGTCATAACCTTTTACCGCTTTCTGCCAGGGTTTGCTTTGCAGCATCTCAGCGATGGCCAGCTTCAGCTTTGAGGGGGCAGGCTGAAAAAGGCGGCTGGCGGGGTCATGAGCCTGCACCAAGCCAGCCTGTCGCCCCTGCAAATAGCTGACCAGTGCCGGATAGCGGGACAGCTTCTTATTAAACAAACTTTTCTTCGACAACAACAAACGTAAACTCTGTAGATCGTCCTGCCACAGCCAGTTATCGGCGTAACTGAGCAGTTGCTTATGCAATGTCAGCATGGCCGGGCATTGCAAAACCGGTAAATACAGCGACACTGTTTGCAGCAGCATTCGCACTGCCCGGGTCACCTCAGTGAGCATTTTGGTCGCACCGGTTTCAAAGTACAGGTGTTCATGTTTCTGCCAATGGACTAAGCCGCATTCAAGCGCCCGGCAAAAAGCGTCTTCGGTAGAAATATTATCTTTAAGCGGCAGGAAGTCCGGTAACGGCGAAACTTTATGAGGGACGCCGTGCAGTAATTGATAACCCTGGGCAGCCTTGGATGTGTCACTTAACCTTGCTGGCAGCGCATCCACCAGGCGGTTTGCCAGTTCGAACATGCGACTGAGTTCGCCGCTTTTTAACTCAAGCTCGATTTCGCAGATAGGTGCTTCCTGCTGTTGCTCGGCAACTTTACCGTTATCGTAAACCAGCTCAATTTCAGCATCGGGATAGCGAATATCAAAGATAGTCCGGTTAAAATGTGTACCGAACTGCTTTTGCAACTGCTCGTTTAACGTTTCTGCCTGATGCCCTTGAGGCCACGGCACATCATTAAACAACGTCAGGTCGGGTTCCGGTCTGTCCAAATCAACATTAAATTCCAACCGTTGATGCAGCCCACCACTAACCTGCCCGTTGGTTTTTACTGTTTGCTCGTAGCGTCCGTCTGCGCCGCGCACCCGCATACCAATTTTATTTTGCTGAAATAAGTGATCGGTGGTGTCGTAATAATCATTGAGCAGATCAATCTGCCCTTTCTCCTCAATGGAAACATCCTGCGAGGTTAAGGCGGTAAAGAGGTTGTTTTTGAGTGCGGGCATTGGATCTTCGCGCAGCACAAATTTTATTTCGGTTTCCGACATGGAACAGTCGTACTCATAAGCAGTTGCGAGATAGTCCGGCTACATTACCTGCCGATGGGTGATTTAGCAATAGGCGCCGCGCGCAGACCGCCAGCGATAACAATGTATGTCGGTAAGCACTTGCCTTTCATGGTATCAGCCCCTAACATCAGAGCATTATTTTATGATGTAGAGACACTCATGCGCTTGCTAACTTTTCTTTTCGGCCTGGTTATCGTGAGCCTGCCAGCCGCGGCTCAACAATCTTCAGACAACTTAACGGCCAACAGCGATCACTATATTGCCGATAACCTTATTGTTTACATGCATTCAGGGCCAGGGCGGAATTATCGCATCCTGGGCTCTATTGAAGCCGGCTTACCGGTAACCGTGCTGCAAACCAACAGCGAGGATGAGTTTTCTCAAATCAGCGATGCTGACGGCCGTGAGGGCTGGGTAGAGAATCAATATCTTATCGACACCATTTCGCGCCGGGCACAATTACCGCAGCTAAGTCAGCGTCTTGCCGACAGCGAACAGCAGCTTAACCGAATTCAGTCGCGCAACGCCCAACTGAGCCAGGAGCTGGCACAGGTCAAACAACAAAATGCGCAGTTGGAAGCGGCACTGAATGAATCACAACAGTCTGTTTCGTCGCTGGAGGCGCAAATCAGCGATCAGGATACCCAGGAGCGTTACCGGATGTTCAGTTATGGCGGTATTGTTGCGGGGGCTGGCGTTATACTTGGTATTATCGTGACCTTTATTCCTAAGCGGCGTCGCCGCAACGACTCCTGGATGTAATGGCTTTGCCGATCAAAAAGGGCGCTGATTAAAGCGCCCTTTTTCGTTTTTTTGACCTGTTTTTTTAAAGACTTAGCTACTCGTCTTCATCCACCATGGTCATCAGCGAGGTATTACCGCCGGATGCCGTCGTATCAATACTAATGGTCTTTTCGGTCATCAGACGCTGAATCAGTTTATCGTTATATTCGGCGGTGATTACCGGCAGGATAGCGCCCTGACGCTCAGCTAACATCGCTGCAATGTGGGCAGTACGCTCAGTATTACTGTCGACGACCACACCGGCCAGTTGCTCATCCATTAACAGCGCATCCAGGTGGCTTAGTCTGGCAACCTGAAATACGCCATCTGGCGCGCCTACTGCCTTAAACTTCTCTTTCACTGCCAGCGCCTCTTCATAGAAAAGATCCGAGACAACAGATACCACGCAGTTACCGGTAGCCAGAGCCGACACGATGGACAACATCCAGTACTCGAACGCCACTTCCTTATCGGCAAAACATACCAGTACGCCACGAGGCTCAAGGTACAGTTTATTCGACTCACCCGTTGGGCCGGGCAGCACGGTAGGCTTGGCGAGCTTTTTATCGATGCTGATTAACTGCGAACGGGCAGAAGCCAGTGTGCGGTTAAGGTCATCAGCCAACTCTTCCACGATATCCACCGTTGCCAGTTTAGCCAGCAACTGACGCACCTTGGAAATCCGCTCATGCAGCGGCAGATAGCGCCAGGTTTCTTCTGTCTCGGTAGCCTTACGCATAATGGCAGCCGCTTCTTCGTGCTGGGTCTCGCCCCCCGACAGCGCATCATCGATGCTTTCAGGCTCTTCCAGAATAGTGGGTTTTGGCGTTGCTTTTTCCATCATCAGGCGCGACAGGTAGCTTGGCCCACCTGCTTTTGGCCCGGTGCCGGATAAGCCACGACCACCAAATGGCTGAACGCCCACAATGGCGCCAATCATGTTGCGGTTAATGTACACGTTACCTACCCGGGAGCGTGCGGCCAGTTCATAAGCCCGCTCTTCAATGCGCGAATGAATCCCCATGGTCAGGCCATAACCGGTATCATTAATTTGCTTGAGTACTTTATCAAGCTCTTTACCTTTAAAGTGCACCACGTGTACTACCGGACCAAATACCTCGCGTTTTAAAACGCTCAGGTCACTGATTTCGTAAAGGGTGGGCGGGAAAAAAGTACCGTCCTTAGCGCTTTCCGGTAGCTCCGACTGATAAAGCAACTTGCCGTTTTCTTTCATGTATTCGGCATGTTCCTGCAGCGACGACAGGGCTTTCTGATCGATCACAGGACCCACATCAGTGCTCAACCATGACGGATCATCGATGGTCAGCTCTTTTACCGCACCAGTGAGCATTTTGATGAGGTTATCGGCAATATCTTCCTGAACAAACAGCACTCGCAATGCAGAGCAGCGCTGACCGGCACTCTGGAAGCCAGAATGGATAACGTCATCCACCACCTGCTCAGGCAACGCGGTTGAATCTACAATCATACAGTTCTGGCCGCCGGTTTCAGCAATCAGTGGAACCTGTTCGCCACCACGCTGAGCGAGGGTTTTGGAAATCAGCGTACCAGTTTGGGTTGAGCCGGTAAAAATAACCGCTTTAATGCGCTCATCCGGTAGCAATACGTTACCCACATCCGGGCCTTTGGCAATGACCAGTTGCAGGGCATTGTCCGGCAACCCAACTGAGCGCATCATCTGTACTGCACGCAGGGCAATCATACTGGTTTGCTCAGCAGGTTTGGCCACCACGGTATTCCCGGTTGCCAGCGCGGCAACCACCTGACCAAGGAAAATGGCCAGCGGGAAGTTCCACGGGCTGATACAAAGTACCACGCCGCGCGGTACCAGACGCTCATCCTGGCTAAGTTCCACGGCTCTGGCTGCATAATAGCGACAGAAATCCACGGCCTCGCGCACTTCGTCGATTGAATCCTGGGTGACCTTGCCCGCCTCGCGAATACAGATAGCAATCAACTCGTCCATGTGCCGCTCCAGCGAGTCGGCTACCTGATTCAGCAACATCGCCCGTTCACTGGCAGAACGTTCTGACCACTCCTGAAAACCGCTTTCGGCGTTGTCGAGAGCCTGCTTGATTGCCGCTTCATCAGCATAGTGGTGATAACCCACAATGTCGTTGACATTGGCCGGGTTCTTCACCGCCACCGCACCTTCCGGCACATCCCCTGGTTGCACCGCGTACTGACGCGCATAACGCCCTAAGTTGTACTTGAGGGTGTTGACAGTATTCAGATCGGTGAGATCCATACCTTTGGAATTGACCCGTTCCGGGGCAAACAGCTCTGAAGCTTTATTGATTTGCTTATTGTAGCGATAAGTCAGGCGCTGAGTCAGTTCTACCGGATCCTCCAGCAGTGCCTCAACCGGTTTGCTGTCGTCCACTATAGCGTTAACAAACGAAGAGTTAGCACCATTTTCCAATAAACGACGTACCAGATATGCGAGCAGATCTTCGTGAACTCCGACAGGCGCATAGACACGACACTGAATGTGTTCTTCTGTCACAACCTGATCGTACAGGGTATCGCCCATACCATGCAGACACTGGAACTCAAAACCTTGTTTGTCGTCACCGGCCAGCTCAACAATTACTGAGGCGGTATAGGCGTTGTGCGTGGCAAACTGGGGATAAATCGTATCCCGGTACTCCAGCAACTGGTTAGCACAGGCATGGTAAGACACGTCGGTAGACGATTTACGGGTAAACACCGGAAACGCATCCACACCGGCTGTCTGGGTGAGTTTAATTTCAGTATCCCAGTACGCCCCTTTCACCAGACGAACCATCATCTTGCGGCCGACATCCACCGTCAGCTCACGCAGCCACTCGATAACATGAATGGCACGTTTCTGATAAGCCTGGACAGCCAGACCAAATCCTTCCCAACCGTCCAGATCCGGATCGCGGAACACCTTCTCGATGATATCCAGCGAGGTTTCGAGCCGGTCAGCTTCTTCGGCATCCACCGTAAGGCCAATATCGTATTCCTTGGCCATCATACACAGTGATTTAAGCCTTTCTGGCAGTTCTTCCATTACCCGCTCGTAGTGAGAAAATTCGTAACGTGGATGGATCGCCGACAGCTTTACTGAGATCCCGGGCGACTTACGCGGCCCTTTGCCAGCAGCGGCTTTACCAATGACCTTAATGGCTTTTACGTAGGCATCATAATAACGGTCGGCATCGGCAAAGGTGCGGGCCCCCTCACCCAGCATATCGTAAGAATATACGTACCCTTTCTTTTCTTTTTCCTGCGCGCGTTCTACCGCATCCTCAATGCTTTCGCCCATTACAAACTGGCGGCCCATTACTCGCATGGCTATATTCATAGCGCGGCGGATCACCGGCTCACCGAGACGGCCCAGGGTTTTTTTCAACAGGCCGAATTGCTCGCTCTTACGTTTGTCGGCATAGTTAACCATGTTGCCGGTAAACAATAGGCCCCAGGAGGAAGCGTTAACGAACAGGGATTCACTGTTACCCAGGTGCGGAGTCCACTGGCCTTTAGATAATTTATCGCGAATAAGTTCGTCCTGAGTGTCTTTATCCGGCACCCGCAGCAATGCTTCAGCCAGACACATCAATACCACGCCTTCTGAGGTAGACAGAGAATATTCATTCAGCAGAGCGTCAACACCACCATGACCCTCCTGCTCACGCCGAATTTTAAGCACCATGCGCCGCGCACGCTCCCATGCCCGGCTGCGGGCACGAGGATTGACTTCGGCAATCGGCAGGATCTGGTCGACCGCGTCAGTTTCAGGGATGCGATAATAATCGCGGATCAACTGTCGGATCGGGCTGGTAGTCGTAAACGTGCTTTTAGTTAACATTGAACCCCTTATATACTCTTCGTCGTATAAAATTTAAATTATCACCGTTTTTTAACGCGGCAGTATGAATACAGATCACTGTTTTCTGCGCACAAGCGCCCTTCGGCACGCTTTTTCAGTCAAGGTTAATTATTCTAACCAAGTCGTCTGCGCCGGGGTATTCCAACTAACCTGACTGTGATAAGAAAGCCGGTGAACTTACGTAAGATTTTGTTGCCACATTAACCGGCCAGTTATAGCGCGTCAAGGCAGACCCGTTGCACTGCGTAGCTGTGCGGCATGCAACAGTTCGATGGCAATGGCACGTATTGAGTAAAGGAGCAAATTATGCAGAGTCGAGCCGCTAAGTTTACCGTCTGGATAGCAGGGATAATTCTCACTCCGGTGATCATCTACTGGCTGTTTGCCGACATGCTGATTAAATCTGTGCTGGAAGCTCAGCTAACCCAGGCCCATGGCGCAGAGGTGAATATAGGCCGCTTCGAGCATCAGTTGTTGCCACTTAAAGTCGAAATAACTGAGATTGGTTTTACTGACCCGGCCCAGCCGCAAAATAATCAGTTAGTCATAGGGCGTCTGGCAGGCGATGTAGAACTGATACCCTTATTGTCTGACCAACTGATCATGAATCAGGTGGATTTACTGAATGTAGCGTTTAATCAGCCCCGCTCTGCGCCAGGCAAAGTGCTGCGTCAACCCGAAGGACAAAGTTTCGATGAACTCCTTAGCGAAGCGAAGGAAGCCCTGCCAACCGTAGACGAATTGCTGGAACGTTCGCCACTGAAAACCACTGCAGCTGTAGAAGAAGCCCGAACAACCTACAACACCTATGCCACTGAGCTAAAAACTGACTATCAGGCGTTGCCCGACAAATCCCGCCTGGAGTTTTACAAAACAGAAATACAGAAACTTCGCGACACCGACTTTAAAAATCCGGCTGAGGTAGTAAAAGCCAAAGCAGCCTTTGATGAATTAAAACAACAAATCCGCACCGATAAAGAAAAAATCACCACTTTCAGAGCAAAGGCCAGTGAAGCGAGAACCGCCATGAGCGGTGCTTTAAAGACCTTAAAAGCGGCACCAGGGCAGGATTATGAACTACTCAAAGGGGTTTACGCCGGCGACCAGGCCGCCCTGTCACAGCTAACCGAAGCGGTATTCGGCGAAAAAGCGGCCCAGTATAACCGCTACTTATTCAGCGCTTTTGATTTACTGGTGCCCTTACTCAAAGGCGGCGAAGCACCGGTAGCAGAAGAACAGACAGGTACGCCAATGCAAGTGTTAGTCAGACAGGCCAACCTTTCCGTTAACTGGCAGGATACACTGCTAACCGGTGACTGGAAAAATATCACCAACCAACACTCGGTCTTTAACAATCCTACTACGTTCATACTTAATGCCGCAGCTGACGGTGCCCAGAAGTTTGCCACTGAGGGGCAGTTCTACATGGACTCTAACGGGCTGGATGCGTCCCAGACCTGGCAAATTGCCGGCTTATTATTAGACAGCGTCTCGCTGAGCCAGAATCCGCGCCTGGATGCTTCTATTAAACAGGCCTTACTGGCGGCCAGCGGCTCGCTTACAATCACCGATAACGCGCTGGATGGCTCGGGCACCGTCGACTTGACTAAGCTGACCATGGCAGCAACGGGCAGCGACAACCTTACCAACGCCATTGCCAGCCTGCTCGACAGCCTGCAACAGCTTGATATAACCATGAACATTGGCGGTACCCTGAGCGCTCCTGACTTTGGCTTTTCATCCGACCTTGACCGCCAGCTGGCTAACGCGGCACTATCCAGCCTCAGCGCCTCACAACAGGACAAACTCGACAAACTGAATAGCAAATTACAGGGTATGGTAGGCAATCAGGATGACAACCTGGCCAGCGAACTGGGCAATATCTCAACCTGGCTGAGCACCACCCAGCGCGATGAAGCCGCCTTGCAGGAGTTACTGCAGGCTACCTTCAAGAATGCGGTGGAAAAGCAGAAAGACAAGCTGCTGAACAAACTGTTCGATAAACTGGATGGACGTTAAGCATCCAGCGCGGCATAATAACTTCGATTAATTCGAACAGGTGTTCATTGTGTGGCGAGATCGGGCAATCCTTTTTATTCTGTTAGCGCTGTTAGGTGCGCTACAGTATCGCTTGTGGCTCGGGAAAAACAGTATTCCTGACTATCTGGCCAAACAGCAGGAAGTGCAAAGGCAACACCAGCAAAACGCCAACCTGGTACAGCGTAATGCGCTGTTAAAAGCGGACATCAGCGACCTCACTATTGGCCTTGAGGCGGTAGAAGAAAGGGCAAGAAACGAACTTGGTCTGATCAAACGGGGTGAAACCTTTTACCGCATACTACCCAGCGAAGATGACTAGGTGGCGCAGCTAACCTTGGTATCTTTTAAGCCACTCCAACAATGACCATAAAAAACAACAAAGAGAAACAGACCTTTGAGCACAGCTAATACATCCATTGTTGCGGTGGTTCCCGCGGCGGGTATTGGTTCACGTATGCAAGCCGACCGCCCCAAGCAATATCTCACCATTGGCTCGCAAACCATTCTGGAACACACACTATTAAAACTGGCGGCCCACCCCGCGATATCCAGGGTGGTAGTTGCCCTGAGCCCCGATGATCAATACTTTAACCAGTTGCCGCTGCAGAATGCGCCCTGGCTGACTATAGTAGATGGTGGAGCGAGTCGCGCTGAATCGGTTAACAACGCCCTGGCGGAGTTAGCCGATAACGAGTGGGCACTGGTACATGACGCCGCGCGCCCCTGTGTAAGCAGTATCGACATAAGTCGCTTAATTGAGCGCACCGACGCAAAACAGTTTAGTGGCGGCATTCTTGCCACGCCGGTTCGCGATACCATGAAACGGGCTTGCGCAGAAAATGCCTATCCGGTGGTGCTTAGAACAGAAGAGCGGGATAACCTCTGGCATGCGCTAACCCCTCAGTTATTCAGAGCCGGTAAATTACGTACGGCACTGGCAGCAGCACTGGCAGCTGGCGCAGTCGTTACCGATGAAGCCTCGGCCATGGAATTTGCCGGATACACGGTTGAGTTACTCGACAGCGATCCGGCCAACATCAAGATTACCCGCCCGGCAGATTTGCCGCTGGCACAATTTTATTTACAACAAAGCAGGTAAGTAACACATATGCGTATCGGACACGGTTACGACGTTCACAAATTCGGCGGCGAAGGCCCTATTACAATTGGTGGTGTTTCCATTAACTATGAACAGGGTCTGCTTGCTCACTCAGATGGCGACGTACTTATCCATGCACTGTGCGACGCACTGTTAGGCGCGGCCGCACTGGGCGATATCGGTAAGCACTTCCCGGATACCGACAACGCCTATGCCGGTGCCGATAGCCGCGGGCTATTGCGTGATGTGGTAACCCGGTTGCATAACCTCGGTTATAAACTGGTTAATGCCGATATGACCATTGTTGCCCAGGCGCCCAAAATGGCGCCTCATATTGCCACTATGCAGCAATTACTGGCTGAAGACTGCGCCGTCGACACCGATCAAATCAATGTGAAGGCCACGACCACCGAAAAGCTCGGTTTTGCCGGACGTAAAGAGGGCATTGCAGCACACGCAGTGGTGCTGATAACGAAGTGAATACCATGCAATTAAACACGCAACACTGGCAGTATCTCAACGATAAGCCCGTGGCCAGCGGGCTATTAAAACAACAGGCCGAAGACTTTAAAGTGACCGAAGAGCTTGGCTATGCGATGGTCGGAGAGGGTGAGCATATTTATGTTGAACTTGAGAAAACCCAGCTTAATACCGCCTATGTGGCTGAACAGCTGGCCAGTTTCTGCGGTTTGCCGCTCCGCCAGGTCACCTATGCTGGTCGTAAAGACAAATATGCCGTCACCCGCCAGTGGTTCGGTTTGCATGTCCCGGGTAAAACAGAGTTTAACTGGGACCAGTTTACCCTTGAAGGTACGCGCATTCTGCAGGTACAGCGCCACAATAAAAAGTTACGCACCGGACAGTTAAAAGGCAATACCTTTGAAATTACCCTGCGCGACGTACGCGAACCGGAAGCAGTAATAAACCGGCTCCACCAGGCCGCCCAACAAGGCGTACCCAATTATTATGGCAGCCAGCGCTTTGGCATCCAGCGCATCAGTGAAAGCGGCGAAGTAAACCGTGGCGGCAACCTCATGATGGCTGAGCGCATGCTCAATGGTGAGGTGATTAAAAACCGCAATAAGCGTTCTATGGCATTGTCGGCGTTACGCAGCTGGCTGTTTAATGAAATGCTGTCGACCCGCATTGCCGAGGGCCGCTTACAGGCCATTTTACCCGGCGATGTCATTAATCTCACCGGTTCTAACAGCATATTTGTTGCCGATAAGGAAACTGAAGTCCTTGCTGAGCGATTAAACCGGCAGGATTTGTCGACCACCATACCGCTGTGGGGCAAGGGTGATATCGGCTCAGCCGGTGAAGCCAGAACGATTGAGCTGAAGACAGCCGCCCGTTATTCTGAGGTAACATCGTTTTTAGCCGCTCAGAAACTCAGCATGGAACGCCGTGCCGCGATTATTTGGCCCCAACGGCTTGAATGCAATCAGCAAGGTGATACATTAATCATACGGTTTTTCCTGCCCTCAGGCTGTTTTGCTACCACGGTATTAAGAGAATGTCTGCTTACCACCGAATTAGCCTGACGGAACACATTTCCTATAGATACAACCGGTATATGTTAACTGCTTATGAAAATACTACTCAGTAATGACGACAGCGTTTTTGCCAAAGGCATTGCCACTATGCATGCCGCACTGGCAAAACAGCATGATGTAACGGTCATTGCCCCCGACCGCAACTGCAGCGGCGCAAGTAATGCCTTGTCATTGCATCAGCCGTTGCGCATTCAGAAAATGGACAGTGGCTTTTATGCTGTAAACGGCACGCCTTCTGACTGCGTCCACCTCGGCGTTAACAGTTTTCTGGAAGAAGATCCGGAACTGGTGGTCTCGGGCATTAATCACGGCGCGAATCTGGGTGACGACGTTATTTACTCAGGTACAGTAGCCGCTGCTACCGAAGGTCGTTACATGGGTCTGCCAGCCATTGCGGTGTCGCTGTGTAACTACGATGGCGGTCATTTTGAGACCGCGGCCCGGGTGGTAGTCGAAGTGATTGAAAAATTAATCACTCACCCGCTGCCTGCCAATCAGATCCTTAATATTAACGTGCCGGATCTCCCCTATGAAGAATTAGCGGGTGTGAAGGTTACCCGTCAGGGGCGACGCCATCGCGCGGAATCGATGGTAAAAGCCAAGGATGCCTTTGGACGGCCAATATACTGGTACGGGCCGGCCGGTGCAGAACAGGATGCCGGACCGGGAACGGATTTTCACGCTATCGCTAATGGCTATTGTTCTGTCACACCATTAAGTGTTGATATGACGGCCCGCGACAGTATTGCAGAAATGGAAAAATGGCTTGAAATGTAAGCCCGCTAAGAAAAATAACCCGTAACAAGAATTAATGACACATGAGAACAACAAGAAAAGGCGATGCACTGGCACAGTTGTTGTGCGACGAAGGGATTTCGAATCAAAAGGTGCTCAATGCAGTAGCCAGTGTTCCCCGCGAACGCTTTCTACCAGATGCATTGCAGCATAAAGCCTATCAGAATACGGCGCTACCTATTGGTCAGGGACAAACCATCTCGCAACCTTATATTGTTGCCAAAATGAGTGAGCTGCTGCTGGCAGCTCCGAATCCCGCCAGCTCAGTGCTGGAGATTGGTACCGGTTCTGGCTACCAGACTGCCATTCTGGCGCTGCTGTTCCCCCAGGTATTTTCGGTTGAGCGCATTAAAGCCCTGCAATTTCAGGCTAAACGGCGCATGAATCAACTGGATTTACATAATATAAAAATGAAACACGGCGACGGCTGGCAAGGCTGGAGCAGCAAAGCCCCCTACGATTGTATAATTGTTACCGCTGCCGCCAGCAGTGTGCCTGAAGCGCTTACCGATCAGCTCAATGAAGGCGGCCGACTGGTGATCCCGGTAGGTGATGATCAACAACAATTGTTGTGCATCGATAAAATTGAGGGCGAACTGCACAGCACCACCGTGGAAGCCGTTCGTTTTGTGCCCCTGGTGGCCGGAGACCTCCTTTGAAATTATTCCAACCTTGTTACGACCTGGCTTTGCGCTGGGCCAAACACCCGGCCGCCAGTCGTTACCTGGCATTGCTGAGCTTTGCCGAATCGGTGATTTTTCCTATTCCGCCTGATGTCATGCTGGCGCCCATGTCACTTTCGCAGCCTTCCCGGGCCTGGCATTTTGCCTTGATTACCACCCTGGCTTCCATTGTGGGCGGGGTGGCTGGTTACCTGTTGGGCTTTTTTGCTTTCGACACGTTACTTCAACCGTTTATTGAATCATCGGGTTACGCACACAAACTGGAAACCGCCATCGGCTGGTTCGAAACCTATGGTGTCTGGGTGGTCTTTCTGGCGGGTTTTTCTCCAATCCCCTATAAAATATTTACTATCAGTGCCGGCTTCTTGCAAATGGCATTTCTGCCCTTTTTAATCGCGTCGGCGATTGGACGGGGTGCGAGATTCTTTTTAGTGGCAACACTAATGAAATGGGGCGGTGCAAGAATGGAAGCGCAATTGCGTAAGTACGTGGAAGTGCTCGGCTGGGCAGTGGTTGGACTCGCGATTGTCGCTTATTTGATGCTACGATGAAAATTAACCGCTCTGGCGTAAGCGCAATGCGCGTTGTCATTGGCTTGATTGCCAGCATAACGTTAGTGAGCTGCGCTGGCCCGGAGCGCCCGGCACCGGTGGTAGTGCTCAATAGTCAGCATTACCCGGAAACCGAGGAAAAGCTAACCCATTACACGGTAAAAGCCGGCGATACTCTGTATGCGATTGCCTGGTACACAGGGAATGATTATCAGGATATAGCGAAATGGAATTCGTTGTCTGAACCCTACAATATTTACCCCGGTCAATCGCTGAATTTACAGCAACCGGCGAGAGTGTCAAAAAAATCACACACTGTCAATAATTCGACTGGTCAAACCAGCGAGAAAAACCCAAAAATATCTATTGACCAAAAAGATAGCCAGGCGTATTGTGATTGTAAATCAGATGTTAACAACACAAAAGGAGTTGTGAGCAAACCCAAGATAAATGGTTTTCCACAACGTGTTGAAAAATGGATTTGGCCTGCGCAAGGCCGAATCGAATTATCAAACAGTAACGGTCAGACTACCCAAACAGGGGTCGACATTTACTCAAATCAGGGCAGCGAAGTCGTTGCTGCTGCCTCAGGGAAAGTTGTATACGCTGGTAACGCGCTGCGCGGATACGGGAACCTAATAATAATTAAACATACCGAATCGTTTTTAAGTGCTTACGCCCACAATGACCGCATACTGGTTAGTGAGCGAGAGTGGGTTAGCGCGGGTCAGGAAATTGCGAAAATGGGCGACACCGGTACAACCAGGGTAAAGCTCCATTTTGAAATACGCTTTCGGGGAAAAGCAGTAGAACCGATGAAATATCTACCAATCAAACAATAACAATAAATAATAATAATGGCTATGTTCTGCTAAATTGTTGCTATACTGTATATGAATACAGTCATTGAGGATTAATCATGCTCCCAGCACAATTTACAAAGCTTATAGCCGAGTTAGAACACTTAACAGATAGTCAAACCCGTTATGTTGAGAAGCTG
>CATMRP010000054.1 GCA_950073835.1 uncultured Alteromonadaceae bacterium | reverse complement strand
CTGGTGCGGGCAAAAATTGCCGGATCGCCGCCTTTTAAGCGCACTACCCGCTTGCCCTCAAGCCCAAGCTCAACCAGGCGCTGACAAATCATTTCCTGGGGCACACTGTGCTTTCCGCAA
The DNA here is from genome assembly GCA_950073835.1 of uncultured Alteromonadaceae bacterium. Classification (GTDB taxonomy): domain Bacteria; phylum Pseudomonadota; class Gammaproteobacteria; order Enterobacterales; family Alteromonadaceae; genus Alteromonas. The sequence goes on along the minus strand of CATMRP010000054.1, from coordinate 25,010 downwards.
CGTTTACCTACAAACTCGCGGGCCACATGACGGGGAATACAATCGAGCACCGACTGATCCACCAGCCAGTCAAATAACACCACGTCCGCTTCCTGTAATAAGCGGTGTGCCTTCAGCGTGAGCAATTCTGCATCACCCGGTCCGGCGCCAACGATAAATACTTCACCACGTTGACCAGGTTGCGCAGCCGTAGCTTTTCTAACCACCGGCGTATCATCTTGCAGGCCGAACAACGCCGCGCCCAAACGTGACACTTTTAGCATCAGCGGCATCATCAGTGTATTAAAGCGCATATTCATTGGTCGTTTCCTCATTCTGTTGTGCAGCAACGGGTGTCGATGCAATCAGGCTGGCCAGTTCGGTTTTACACGAACCACAATTGGTACCGCATTGCAGCGCTTTGCCGAGTTCGCCTACGGTGTTTATGCCATCGCTAATGGCTTGACGGATAGTGTTTTCACGTACTCCAAAACAACTACACACTACTTTTCCAAGGCGGAACTCTTCGTCGGGCTGTTGTTCCAGTAACCCGTGGATCTGTTCAGCCGTTATTGCCTCACTGCTATACAGTGAATCCAGCCAGTCCCGTGGCATATCCGTTGGACGGTGGTGTATAAGCACGGCGAGAATTAGCTTCTCTTTGTGGGTAACCACGACACTTAACTGTTCAGGGCCTTGTTTGGTAGCCCACTGAGCATCCCGCGGTAAGCACGGCATGATATCACCGAGCATTTCCTGTGGTGTGCGCGGGTCAGCCACCTCAATGCTTTGCGCCACCGGCGTTGGCATTTTCAGAAAATAATAAGCCGCCTTTTGTATACGCTGCACCAGTGTCTCATCACCAAAGATAACGCCGTAGCTTTGCATCTTCACCGGGCTTAACTGAATGGCGCCGTGTTTTAATTCTGGCTGACCAGACAGCGCATCGTTAACACCGTTTAACAAGGCGCCTACCCGGGCGTGAGAGCCCCAGGTGGCAGACCAGTGAAACGGCGCAAACACTTCACCACGACGCTGTTTACTATCAATTTTAACCGGCAAAATGACTTCTATATCGCCAGCACAGGCAGCTTGAGCTTTGATCAATTCACCATCGCTAACCTGCAACACCTCAGCATCCTGTGGATGAATACTTAACCATGGCCGGTCGACATGTTTGAGTAAGCGCGGCGCATTGCCGGTGCGAGTCATGGTGTGCCATTGGTCGCGCACCCGGCCGGTGTTCAATACAAACGGATAGTCGGGGCTGGTTTGCTGTTCAGGCAAACGTGGCGTAATAGCCACAAAATTCGCTTTGCCATTTGGCGTATAAAAAGACCCGTCAGCAAACAGCCGCGCTGTCCCAATACGGTGGGCGTCACTCAGGGGCCATTGCTGCGGGCGCAGACTATCATATTGTGCAATGCTTAAGTCAGCCAACGGGCCTAAATCCAGCGCACGGCTGCCGTTGTTGTTGGCTGCGGTCAACGCACAATGCTCGGCAAAAATCTCGGCCGGGTGCTGATAGGCAAAAGCCGCTTCAAAGCCCATTGCCCGGCCTACCATCGACACTATTTCCCAGTCGTGTTTGGCTTCACCCATAGGTTCAACTAATCCACGCTGACGGGAAATACGCCGTTCAGAATTGGTGACCGTGCCGTTTTTCTCAGACCACCCCGTTGCTGGCAGGGCGATGTGCGCATAATTGAGGGTGTCGGTTTGTGCGGCGGTATCTGACACGATGACCAGCTCACAGTTTTTGAGTGCAGCTTCGACTAACGCCCGGTTTGGCATACTCGCCACCGGGTTGGTCGCCATGATCCAGAGGCATTTAATCTTGCCATCGGCCGCAGCCTGAAACATATCCACCGCCCGTAGCCCTGGCTTGGTCACCAAATTCGGCGCATTCCAGAACTGCTTAACCGTTGCATGATGCTCAGGGTTATCGATATCCATATGCGCGGCCAGCATATTGGATAAACCGCCAACCTCACGGCCGCCCATGGCATTGGGCTGACCGGTAATCGAAAACGGACCACTGCCTTCCTGACCAATTTTGCCGCTGGCCAGATGGCAGTTGATAATGGCATTACCTTTATCCACACCGCTGGTCGACTGGTTAATGCCCATGGAGAAAAACGTAATAGCCCGGGGCAGGCTCGCAAACCAATTGAATAACTGCTCTATTGCGGCAACCGATACATCACAGGTTTCAGCAACCTTCGCTACCGTCCACGCTGACGCTTCAGCCAGCGCCTGAGCAAAGCCGTTAGTTGAATTCTGGATAAACGTATCATCGAGGGCGTTGTGATGGGCAAGATAATTCAGCAAGCCACAAAACAACACGGCATCGGTGCCTGGTTTAAGGGCAATATGCAAATCGGCCAGCGAGCAACTGTCTGTTTCCCTGGGATCCACTACCACCACTTTCATGTCCGGATTACGCAGTTTGGCTCGCTCGATACGCTGAAATAATACCGGGTAGGTCCAGGCTGCGTTGCTACCGGTCAGGATCAGTAAATCGGTGTGCTCAAGGTCTTCGTAATTACATGGCACTATGTCTTCGCCAAAAGCCCGTTTATGGGCCACCACCGCAGAAGACATGCACAGCCGCGAGTTAGTGTCGATATTCGCAGTTCCAATAAACCCTTTCATCAGTTTATTGGCAACGTAATAATCTTCGGTGAGCAGCTGTCCTGAGCCATAAATCGCGACCGCATCAGGGCCATGTTGCTCAACAATACTTTTCATTCTGGCCGCAATGATCGACGTCGCTTCATCCCAGCTGGCCTGTTGACCAAACACCACGGGCTTGAGTAAACGCTTATTGCCGTCCAGGGTTTCCAGCAGATGGGTGCCCTTGATACACAGGCGCCCGTAGTTGGCCGGATGTTCGGCGGAACCTTTCAGCTCGCTGAGAATGCCTGTCATACCGCCGCTTTGCACCACATCCACACCACATCCCACACCGCAGTATGGACAGGTGGTTTGAACCAGTTTATCGGCTACTTGGTGTGTAGTGGTTGTTTGCGGCAACATGGCATTCATCTCATCACCCGTTATTAAAGTTCGATTAACACGCGCTCGTGTTCTACACGCACCGGATAGGTGTTAACGCTGATATCATCGCGTTCCAGGCACGTTCCCGTAGCCAAATCGTAGTGCTCTTTATAAAGCGGTGAAGCCACGACAATTTTATCGGTTAGCGTGCCTACGATACCGCGAGACATCACATTGGCCTCACCAATGGGATCCCAGTTGCTGATAGCATAAAGGTTCTCTTCGCCGTCGAGCTGGACACTGAAAATCGCTACCTGCACATCGCCTATCAGCGCACACACACCACTGTTAGTGACCAGGTCATCCACATGACACACATCATGCCATTGAGCAATAATATTAGCCTGAGCCTGCATGATAATTCTCCTAAACGAGTTCTACGGGAATGGCTTTACCAGCCGAAAATTTTTCGGCCTTGGTGGCCGGACGAATCTGCTCGCGCTCACTGACAAACTGGATATTCGAATCCGACTCATCACTGTTAACGAACTGACGAAAACGTTTTAATGCTTCAGGCGATTCAACGGTGGTTTTCCACTCGCACTGATAACTATCGGCGATATGCTGCATCTGAGTTTCAAGCTCGTCACAAATACCCAGCGAATCGTCAATAACCACAGATTTCAGATATTCCAGGCCGCCTTCAAGGTTCTCCATCCACACCGATGTACGCTGCAGGCGATCGGCCGTTTTGACATAGAACATCAGCACCCGGTCGATGTACTTCACCAGTGTGGCGTCATCCAAATCGGTGGCAAATAAATCGGCATGGCGCGGCTTCATCCCACCGTTTCCACAAACGTAAAGGTTCCAGCCGTTTTCGGTGGCGATAACACCAATGTCTTTACCCTGCGCTTCAGCGCATTCACGGGTACAGCCGGACACAGCAAATTTAATTTTGTGCGGTGCGCGCAGGCCTTTGTAGCGATTTTCTAAATCAATTGCCTGGCCAACTGAGTCCTGCACACCATAACGGCACCAGGTACTGCCTACACAGGACTTAACGGTACGCAGCGCCTTGGCATAGGCATGCCCGGTTTCAAACCCGCCAGCCACCAGCTCTTCCCAAATGGCAGGAAGCTGGTCTACGCGGGCACCGAACAGATCGATTCGCTGACCACCGGTAATTTTGGTGTACAGGTTATACCGTTTTGCGACATCACCGAGCAGGATGAGTTTATCGGGAGTAATCTCTCCGCCGGCAACCCGTGGCACAATCGAATAGGTGCCGTCTTTTTGCATGTTACCCAGATAGGTATCGTTGGTATCCTGCAGGGGCTGATGCTGTTTAGCCAGAATGTAATCGTTCCAGACTGATGCAAAAATCGACGCGGCAGCTGGTTTACAAATATCGCAACCTAAGCCCTTACCGTGCTTTTCCAGTAGCTCTTCGAAGCTCTGGATTTTACCCACCTTAATCAGATGATAGAGCTCCTGACGAGAATAGTTAAAGTGCTCACAAATAGCCTTGGATACTTCTACGCCGCGTTTTTCCAGTTCGCTGTCGACCACATTTTTCAGTAACGCAGCACAACCGCCACAGCCAGTGGCCGCTTTAGTACTGGATTTCACATCACCCACCGAGCAGCAACCGCCGTCGATTGCCCCCACAATGTCGCCTTTTGAAACATTGTGACATGAACAAATGGTTGCCGTATCACCCAATGCATCAGCACCAAGGAGTGGTTTTTCACCAGCAGACGGCAGGATCAAAGACTCCGGACTGTCTGGCAGTGCAATACTGTTAAGGGCATACTGCAACAGGGTATCGTAATCGCTGGTATCACCAATCAGAACGGCGCCCAGTACCAGTGATTTATTGGCATCGACGACCAGCTTTTTATACACCCCTTCCGGCTGGTTATGATAGGTGTAAGACAGCGCGCCGGGAGTGCGACCATGAGCGTCACCAATTGAGCCCACTTCCACGCCCATCAGTTTCAGTTTGGTGCTCATATCAAAGCCGGCAAATTCACCTTCATCACCGATGATATCGGCTACCGCAGCGCGTGCCATGGCATAACCGGGGGCGACCAGACCATAGATTTTCTTATCCCACAGGGCACATTCGCCAATGGCATAAACATTCTTATCAGAGGTTTTACACTGATTATCGATAACAATACCGCCACGTTCGCCGATGACTAATCCAAATTGGCGAGCCAGTTGATCGCTGGGGCGAATCCCGGCAGAAAACAGCACCAGGTCGGTTTCCAGATGACTGCCATCAGCAAACTTCATGCGGTAGCGACAAGTTTCACCGGCTTCAATACATTCGGTAGCTTTTTGCGTGTGAACCTGAACACCGAGTGCTTCAATTTTGTCTTTGAGCAACTCACCGCCCATGGGGTCGAGCTGGACCGCCATCAACTGGGGGGCAAATTCCACCACATGGGTATCAAGCCCGGCCTGTTTCAGCGCATTTGCCGCTTCAAGACCTAACAGACCACCACCCACAACAACACCTACTTTACTTTGCGCGGCAGAAGCGCTGATAGCCTCTAAATCTTCAATGGTCCGGTACACCAGGCAATGTTCCTGATCATTTCCAGGAATAGGCGGTACGAAAGGGTAAGAACCGGTTGCCAGTACCAGCGTGTCGTACTCATAAGTCTCACCTGATTGAGTGGTGACAACCTGCTTGTCACGATCGATGTCGGTTACCCAGGCGTTGGTAACGGCATTAACCCCCCAATCCTGATAGGTTTGCTCATCGGTCAGTGCCAGGTCGGCAGCCGTTTTGCCGGAAAAGTAGGAAGAGAGGTAAACACGGTCATAAGCCAGTCGGCTTTCGCCACTTAATACCGTGATATGGCAGTTGTGCTCACTGTTGATCAGTTGCTCAACAAAGTGGTGACCCACCATACCATTGCCAATAATAACGATGCGTTGTTGCCGTGATGAAATGTTCATTTCGTCTACCTTTTTTGAAGGCAAAAAAAAACCCACAACCATTCCTGGTTGTGGGCTTCGTTGCCTGTTTAAGCTGTTGCTAATCTGTTTGTGAAGACCCTTGTGATACGTTACTGTCTAACGCCGACAGGTCACAAGCATCTTGATGTAAATGCTGATACATTCTAGGTAATACAAGTTAAGTGCCAAGTTTTATAATTAAATATTTTCAATTACTTAGCTTTTTTCACAATCGTCTCCCCACACTGACACGCACCAAAACAAAGCAAAAATCCTATTCTTGGTGCACTTCACAGGCTACGTTAGGGTGCGTCCAACAGCAGCACCAGCAGTATCATTACCGCAATGGCCAGTACGCCAGCAATGCCCTGCCACACTCGTACCGGGTGGCGCTCCATCAATGGCAGCGTGCGCCCGTAGGCGGGATTAGGATGATGCAGGTCATAGACAAATTCAGACAAACTATCATAGCGTTTGGCTGCCTGCGGATGACAAGCGCGCTTTATGGTGGCGTCCAGCCAGGCCGGCACCGAGACATTGCGCTGCAGCAAATCAATGTAGCGCAATTTGAGTAACCCCGAATAACTGGTCTTTTTGGCCACGCCGGCATTATAAGGATATTCTCCCGATAACAGGTAATACATTAGTACTGCTAAAGAGAATTGCTCAGCGCGCTCATCAGGCCACAGGCCAACGAAATACTCTGGCGCCGCAAACAGCAAATCGCCGGGAATAAACAACTGCTCGCTGGCCATTGAGAAGTTATGACCAGACAAGCTTGCAGCACCATAGTCAATCAGCGTAAGGGTATTATTGTCACCAACCAGAACATTTTCTGGCCGGATATCCTGATGCAATATTCCCTGACGGTGCAGCGCGGTTAAGGCGCCGGATAATTGCGTAGCCCAGTCTCTGAGCAACATCAGATCAGGAGCGCCATTGTCATCACGCCACTGTCGCAAACTAATGCCCGGGCAAAATGCTAAGACAATATAAAAACAGGTCCTTGAGAATACCTCACTGCAGCCAGCAAGTAATTGCGGGTGACTGACACGCGTAGCCACCCACTCCTCCTTGATCATCTCATCCAGAAAGCCGCTGTTATCCTGCATGGATACGGCCGGTACTTTAAGCACTACCCGCTCATTTGAGCGGTGATGGCGAGCCAGATACACGCTACTGCGCTCGGTATTGCTCAGTTGTTTTTCCACACGCCAGTCGTCAATAACACTGCCAACAGTCAGCGGACTGCTTATAAATGGCAGGTAACCAGGTGCCTCATAGCGCACCGGCACCGGCTGATTAATCGCCGTAACCTGAACCGCGGCGATGGTCAGGTTATCATTACACCCGAAATCCAGGGCCATATTAGCAATCTGCTCACAGCCCTTATGTAAGTCTGTGTCAGCCTGGTGCAAAATTGCCAGCCAGTCTTCGACGCTAAGCGTTTCTGCGATGCCGTCGGTCATTACCACGAAGGTATCGCCGGGCACAATATCCCTGACACTAATATCCACATGTAATGCGGGTTTAATACCCAATGCATTACTCAGATAATGATGGCCGCCCTCACCTTGCTGGCGGTGATCTTGCGTACACAATTGAGCCTGATGCTGACGAATATGATAAATGCGGCTGTCACCACAATGCAGTAAAATGGCTTTATCACCGTGCAAAAGCACGGCACTAAACGTACAGACGTAGCCTTTATCCGGATCCTCCCGATAGGGGCTGAGTTGTGACTTAATAAACAAGCGGGTGTTAATGGTTCGCAGCACCAGCTCCGCGGCACGCGCCGGTGACCAAACGTTGGCAGTCATCAGGTAATCGCGAACAAACTCATTAATAGCCAGTTCGCTGGCGTACTGACTTACCTGACTACTGCTGATGCCGTCGGCAACGGCGGCAATAACGCCACGACGCTGCAAACGCGAAAAATCAGGCACTGTCACGGCGTGACAGTCCTGATTAATGGTTTTTATTCCTTTGCCGGAGAATGCTCCCCAGCGTACTTCAGGCATAAATTTTTATACTTTATCGATCACTTTTGCCGCCGGTACTGCTTTGCTGGTCCCGCCGGTTGCCAGAACACGCTTCGGTGCAGTTTTCACGTGCGTTGAATACAGTGTCAGACCAGTAAATGCTAAACCACCTACCAGGTTACCCAAGGCTGTTGGGATCTCGTTCCAGATGAAATAATCCATCACAGAGAAGTCTCCACCCATGATCAGGCCAAACGGAAACAGGAACATGTTAACTACTGAGTGTTCAAAACCCATAAAGAAGAACAGCATGATAGGCATCCACATCGCCAGTACCTTACCACTCACGTGGGTAGAAATCATTGCACCGACTACACCCAGCGATACCATCCAGTTACACAGCATGCCGCGGATAAAAATAGTAAACCAGCCAGCTGCACCGTATTCGGCATAACCCAGGGTACGCGCTTCACCGATACCCGCCACCTTGGTCGCAATCGCGCCGCCATCGGTGTTGTAACCCATGGTAAAAATAAACGACATCATAAAGGCAACGGTTAACGCACCGGCAAAGTTACCCAGGAACACCAACCCCCAGTTCCGCAAAATTTGCGGCCAGGTCACGCCAGGCCGTTTGGCCAGCCAGGCCAGCGGTGCCAGTACAAACACACCGGTTAACAGGTCAAAGCCCATCAGATAAAGCATACAGAAGCCAACCGGAAACAGGATTGCCCCAATCAGAAACACGCCGGTTTTAACGGCGATAGTTATAGCAAATACTGCCGCAAGTGCCAGAATAGCACCGGCCATAAAAGCACGAATTAACGTGTCGCGGGTTGACATGTAAATCTTCGATTCACCCGCATCAACCATTTTGGTTGCAAACTCAGAAGGTAGTAAATACGCCATATTAATCACCTAAATTTATTGAACAAAAACACACCCACAAACACTTCATTACAATCGTCAGGCACAAAAAAAGGCGTCCGCACTCACTTCACAGAAGTAAGTTGCGGACGCCTTTATCCGAATTCTTTTCCAATTGTAAAACCATAACGGTTTGCTAATTTAATGAATACAAATTCGATGCCAACTTAAATACACACAATATATTCATATTAATCATAAACTTATTAATTTTATGCATTTTTTATAAACGCTAATTCATGATACTGGCGCGCCACGATAGCGCAATTTCACCAATTAAGTGCATTATGGGCGGTGCGACTTTCTTAAATGCGGTTACTGTTGTGCGTATTTTCAACAAATCATGCTAGAAGTGCTTAGATAAAACACAAATCGCCCTCTTTTCGACCAAAGTATTACATGGGAATAAGAATTGCTTGCCTCTGAAGTTGAGTGAAATAACCAGCCCAGATTACGGAGCGCCTGATGAGCAAACACAGTGACATTACCAAGCGATTTTTATTGTCAGCGAAGCATCAGGAAATTCAGGCATTGCAGCATTTATCATCAAACTGTCGCACGGTAAAAGCCGTTAAAGACATGATCCATGAGCTCCAGCGCGAACGGGGATTAAGTAATGTATTTTTAGGTTCCAAGGGCGAACGGTTTTGTGAGCAGCGCCAGCAGCAGATAACTGCCAGTGAACACTGCGAACAGGATTTACGCAGCCTGCTTAAATCGCTCTACCTTGGCCAGCACGATAACGGCCAGTCCATGCGCTTGCTCAGCAGTATCACCTTTGCCCTGCAAGGCATGGATCACTTACCCGATTTACGCAACAAAATTGCTGCTCAGCAGCTTACGCCTCTGGAATCCACCAATGCCTACTGCCGGTTAATTACCGGCTTGCTCGATGTGGTTTTTGAGGCGGCCGATGTTGCCAGCGATCCAACCATGACACGTTTGCTGGTCGCCCTGTTTAATTTTATGCAGGGTAAAGAATATGCCGGACAGGAACGGGCCTGGGGCGCCATTGGTTTTGCTGAAAGTCATTTCGACAGCGATCTGGGAGATAGAGTGAGCGCACTCAGCGATTCTCAGCAGCACTGTTTTGAAACCTTCGAAAACTTTGCCGATGAAGAAGAGATGCAAATGTGGCAGTCACAACAATCCAGTGATACGGCCGCTCAAATTACCCGTTTAAGAGAAATGATCCAGACGCTGGCCTCCGGTGGCGAATGCTCACCTGAGCTCAGTGAAATCTGGTACGACATTGCTACGCTGCGAATCGATGCCATGCAGGCTATTGAGCAGCACCTGACCGACCGCCTCACCGACCAGGCCACCCTGCGGATCCAACAGGCAGAAGAAGAGCTGCGTAATCATGAGATGCTGATCGCTTCTCTTAACAATTCACCACCACTTACCGATACGCCTATTACCATGCTTTATGATAATACCGTAAAGGGCCTTAAAGGTGCTGGCAGAGAAGCCAGAAAGCTGCCCGAAAGTTCAACCTTGTCAGCGCATAAGTCGTTTTACGATCTTATCCGCGGTCAGGCCCAGCGCATCGAGGATATGGCCGACGAACTCAGTGCCGCCAGACAGGCGCTTAATGAGCAAAAAGTGATCGACCGCGCTAAATTGCTGTTAATGCAGCAAAGCGGTTTATCTGAACAGCAGGCTTACCGCAAATTGCAAAGCTCTGCCATGGAACAAAATATGCGCCTTTCGGATCTCGCCCAGCGGGTAGTAAGCCGTGTTGGCTAATGACGCACTGTAAAAATTTTGCTATAAAATCGCAGCAAAAATAATTTAGCTAAAGGATATAGCCATGAAGAAGTACCTGTATATCAGTCTGATTAGCCTGCTTACGGGTTGTGCGAGTAACCAACTGGCCACAGATTCACAGGATAACTCAAATTACGAAAGTAACTTTGCAGACCTCGCGTTGTCTACTGACGCCGAGTTTAATGCCCTATGGAAGGTTCAAAAACGCGTTGATCCGGGTTACACCGCAGATGCGGCCAGAAATGGTCTGTCAGGTTGTGTAACCGTAAAATTTGTAGTCAACCGTCAGGGAAAAGCCGTGGCACAGCAGATCACGGATTCATTCCCGTTTGGGGTGTTTGATAAAACAGCGCTTGAAGCGATAAAACAATGGCGCTGGCAACCTACTCAGTCTAATCCCGAAAAAACGCCTGCCCTTACTGAAGTTAAATTTGATTACATGGTACAAGGCACAAAAAATAAAGCGCCAGCAGAAAAACACTGAAAAATTACTATTCCTGCTTCCTACTAAGTGCACTTAATGCTTTGCGGGCGCTGCCTTCGTGCCCGTTTGCATTCGTTTATCAAGGAGACTACTGATGCGATTATGGACCTACCGACGCCCCTTTGCATTTGATAACGACAGCTATGAAATCCGCTATTCCTTTTCTTTTACCACTTATACATCACGGCTGTATAAAAACGGACACCTGATTGATGAATTAACCGGTAATTTTATCGACGAACTAAAAGTACTTACCCACACCATCGGCACTGCAGACGCAAGTAATACGTTAAGCGTGTCTGTGGGCTACATAAACTGGCTGACTGTTGGTATTGAGGTTTACTATAACGAAGCACGCATCTACGCCAGTCATCCGGGCAAAGACATCTATTTTGCCGATAAAAAATTACAAAAGTTAAGCGATGCAAAAGACACAGAAGCGTTTAAGCAGGAACGCCAGAAACAAAGTGTTCAGTGGCAGAAGAACAAACACTCCATCTTCGCCGATATCGGCTTGGGCGCCGCGTTTTTTATTGTATCAAAAACCACGGGCGACTTAACCTTGGCGGCATTTACCAGTATCGCTCTAGGGTTAGCGCTGGTGGTGATACAGCGCTTTGTTAAAGTGGATTTACTCGGTGGCTTTGCTGTATTTGGTACGGTTATGCTATTGATTTCTGCACTATTATCAATCACTTTCGACAGTGAGTTTTTTGTCCAGCTCAAAGGCACAATAATGGGTATTCTGGGCGCCCTGGTGTTATTAACCGACGGCCTGTTTCGCAAAGGCAGATATTTTGCCCCTCGTTTTGAGCGCTACCTGAACGGGCCGGTTAAACATCAGCCATTTGTGGTGGGACTGGGTGTTCTCGGCCTGTTAATGGCAGCAACGAATTACGCCGTGGCGACACTGCTAAGTGAAGATCAGTGGTTAACCTACACCACGTTTATTGATATGCCCTTGTACCTCATTTTGTTTTTTATTTTGATATCCAAAACCAGCCAGAAAGACGCTACTAAACGCGGCTAGCGAGGAATTCCTGGCCAAACATCCAACACCCGGCCAGCGAAGGAGGCATTTGCGTTTATGCCTCCTACGGCACTTGTATATTTCACAACGCCGGTGTAACGCTGGCCAGCTGCTCGTCTTCCCTGAGCGTCAGTGTTATATCATGAATTGCCAGTTCAGCAGGTTGTTCTGCTGTCTGGTCGGTAATGATCACTAACTCATTGTTGTGATCATGCCAGCGGATACTGGCTATGGCATCGCCGGCCACCGGAACGTGATAAGCGTGTTTGCGTTGTAACGAATACACTTTTACCGGATAGCGATCATTGTTGCTGGTGATGTATTGCAACCACTGACCATTTGGCGACCATTGAGCATTAAATTTCCAGGATGCACTCGCCCGGGGTTTATGGTCCAGCAGCTTTACCGAGCCGGAGCCGATATTAAACAACCATAAATTTCTATCGTCCTCGGTAAATGTCAGATACCTATCATTGCTCGACCATTTAATGTTAGCCAATTGTTTGCTGCGGGGAATGAGTAACTCCGCCACAAGTTGATCTTCAGCGCTGTGGACAGTGAGATAGTTAACGTCCTGTTTGACCACAAACTGCGCTTTAAGCGCCTGTGCATCGTTCCATATTTCGTTGCTGACTGACACACCCTGGTTAACGCCACCGGCGCTTACCAGCGAATGAAACAGCATGAGTTGAATGAATACCAGTAACTTACTTTTGTCGTTCATCATTTATTCCTTATGCATTTAACTTAAAAGTAAAGACCTACTGCCGTCTTTGTTAACCGCAGTATTATTCAACCCGGGACAAAAAGACTTACGGTTTCCTTACCATTGTGTAAAAAACCAAAATAAAAATAAATTTCAACAAGTTAAATACTAGAACAAGTTTCACCCCGGTGGAAAAACAACCAGCTGTGCTCTAAGCTATAGGCTTATCAGCTATCTGCATAAAGGCCGCCAGGAATGGATTCTGCAAATACAGATGACGAACGGGAACCACTACGAACGTTTACTCTGGGTTCATGGACGGTCGACGGCGAGTCAAACCAACTGATAGCAGCGCAACAGCAATTAACCATTGAACCTAAGATGATGGATGTGCTGATTTACCTTTGTCAGCATGCTGGTGAAACCGTTAGTGCAGAACAATTACTAATCGCCTGCTGGGCCGGCACGTTTTACGGAGACTCGCCGGTACAAAAGTGCATTGCCGGGTTAAGAAAAAAGCTCGGCTGTAACGCCAAAAACCCCACCTACATTGAAACAATCTACCGCCGTGGCTATAAAATTATTGCCCCGGTCACCTTTCCTGCAACACCTGGCCACGCTTCACAACGACAACCGCTGGAGAAATGGACCGCCGGCTCGCCCTATCTGGGACTCAATGCGTTTAGCGAACAGCAAAGTGCCATCTACTTTGGCAGAACAAAGGCCATCGCCGATGTCATTTGTCAGCTGAAACTGCTTACCGTTCAGCCCTGTCATTTTCTGCTCCTGCTGGGTAAAAGTGGCAGTGGCAAATCATCCTTAATGCGGGCTGGTGTGCTTCCCCACCTTAGCCGTAAATCGGGATTTTCGCAGTTAAAAGTGTCTCACTACCATTTCGTTAGTCCCAGTCAGAGTATTGACGAACATCCGGTGGCCACCCTGGTGTGTGCATTACAGAAACTATCACTGTTAAACACAACTGACGATACGACAGCGCTTGTTTCACGTATTCAGGCGGATCCGTTCCAATTACAACAGGTACTTCCTACACCGCCTAAAGATGATGCAGACGCTTCTGCTGACGAACCGGTATTGGCATATAAGTTACTGGTTATTGATCAGTTTGAGCAGTTTCTGCTGGATGAGAACACTGGTGTCGATGCCAAACAACACCTGATCAGTTGTTTGTCGCAGCTGGCCCACTGCGATTCGCTGTTACTGGTTGCCGTACTCAGGAATGACTTTTACGCCGAATGTCTGGACGTAACCGGCTTTAATGAATTAAAGCGCCAGGGCAAACAATACGACCTGCAAGCTCCTACCCCGGTTGAAATTACCCGGATGATCAGAAACCCGGCAATCGCTGCGGGATTACGTTTTGAACACGACAAACACAATGAAGTCCATTTGGATGAAGTGCTGTTGGAAGCCGCGGTTAAAAATCCCGATGCCCTGCCACTGCTGGAATACACCCTCGATTTACTCTACGAACAGCGAAGTGCTGACAATGTTTTATTACTCAGTGCCTACCGAAAAATGGGCGGCATGGAAGGTGCAATCGCCCAGCAGGCTGAACAAGTATTTAATCAATTGCCCGCCAGCGTGCAGGCGTGCTGGGACGATATCATGCACGCGTTGATTCAGGTTGACCATAAAAATAAATACAGTGTAACGGCCAGGAAGCTACCGGTAACCTTTTTCACTAACCCCGCGGAAAAACAATTTATTCAGCATTTTCTTAATGCCAGACTGTTTGTCACCATTATTCAAACCAATACCGGTGAACAGCGCAGTTACTCAGAAGACAACGAGGCAAATAGTGCGCAGGACTTTCAGTTCATTACGATTGCCCACGAAGCTTTACTCAAACACTGGCAGCGCATCAAAACCTGGTTAAGTAACAATGATGCGGCAATCCATAAGCGTGAACAACTGGCTGATGACTGCCAGTTCTGGCTCAACAATCATAAAGCCAGCGACGCCTTACTTAACTCGAAACAAAAAGTATTAGACGCCGAAGAGCTAATGCATCGCAGAGCCGTCACTCTTTCTGAGGACGAACGAATCTTTATTGAGCAATCCAAGCGCTACCGACACAAAAAAAGAGTTGTGTTTCGGCTGGCAGTAAGTGCCCTGATTGGCTTTAGCCTGTTAACCGGCTTTTTGGCGAATCGCATTGCCGAAGAGCGTGATATCGCGATTTCACAAAGTAAGCAAACTAAAGCCGTATCAGACTTCCTCACTGACACACTGGCAGCCACCAGCCCTTTCGTGGCAAAAGGTAAGGACGTCTCGCTACTTGATATTCTACAAGCCGCAGACCAGAAGCTGGATAATTCAGCAGCGCATGAATATCCGCCTCTTGTGCAAGCTTTACTGCACAAAACCCTCGGACTGATCTACATCGATTCAGGAAAAATTGCCCCGGCAGAAAGGCACATTCACAAAGGACTGGCTATTTATCAAGACAATAACTTGCCGGAAGACGAAAATTATTTAGGACTATTGTTCAATCTTAGCCGGCTCAACGTGTTGAAAAATGGCAGCGATAGCCTCGCAATAATCAAGGAAACCATTGCTGTAAGTAATAAAATATTTGGCGAGGACCATCAGGATAGCCTGGGCGCCCTTGATAATCTGGCCACTTATTATCTCGACAATAACCAATTTAACCTCGCGGAAGACATTTTCAGGCAGGTACTCAAACGGCGTACAGCACTCTTTGGTGCCGACTACCGCCACACCCTTTACTCACTTGAAAACTTAGGCGACCTTTACTTCAGGCAACATGATTACGAGCAGGCAGCTAACTATTATCAGCGCTGCCTGGATAAATGGTTAGAAAAGTCGGGGCTGAATAACCCCTACACGCTGTATTGCCTGAAAGGCGTGGCGGTAACGCACATGGCGCTCAGGGATTTCGCCGAGGCTGAACAATTGCTAACCCAACACATCGACGCCGCAACACAGGTTTTTGGCAAACTACACCCGCAGGTGTTGAGTGCGTCTCACCAACTGGCCGAACTCTATCAGTTAACCGGCAGAGCTGAGCAGGCAGAGCAGCTATTCAGACAAACACTAAAGGCAAGAGCCAGCGTATTGGGCGCCAGCCATAAGGATACCCAGGAAACTCAAAAACAGCTCTCTGCACTGTTAAGTAACCAGAAATGATAGGAGCCTTTTCAGTAACCGGTAAGTTCCATGTAGCCCTTACCGGCATGACTGCCACTAAACGACATCGCCCCTTCGTAATAAGGAAAGCGGCTGTTATTCCACTGTTCGGTTTTAAACGCGCTGGTTGTTATATCGATGTGCTGTTTGGGAATACGAATTTGCCAGGCAACCGGGATCTCCCTGCCCGCCACTTCACCGGTGTTAAGTGGTAATATCTGCAGTTCCTCCGGGCCCAGCGTTTGCGGCTCGCCCTGTGCACTGATTAATGTACCGGTGGTATAAGCCTCGCTGCCATCCACGTACATGGTAAAGGCCATTAGTTTTCGCCCGTCGTCAAAGTGCAGTGAAAACCAGTCCCAGCCCAGGGCGTCTTCGTCGGCCAGTTGCGATGTCCATTCGTGGTCGTACCAACCAATGCCACTTACCTGATGGGTTACGCCATTTAGCGTGATTTGGCCGCTGGCGTTGATAAACGGCTGGCTGTAGTAGTAGGAACGATAACGTCCGTCACCGGTTTTAAAACTCACGCCCTGTTGGCCGTGTTTTACAAAGGGCTTACTGGCAGCCAGGTTCAGTTTAAGCGCCGCGGGGCCAGAGGTGGTACTAAGCTCTGCGGGAAACAGTGCAGCCTCTGGCTTACTTTGCCACTGCCAGTTATCGATATAAAAGGCCACCGGCGCGGCGCTAAAACCGGCGATCCCCGTCCCCTGCTGAGCAAATTTTTCAGCAAAATAATGTTGATGCTGAGTATGCAGCGAAGAGTGACCCATCCATACAACCCCTTCGCCCCAATTGGAGGCTAATTGCGGGCGAGCAAATTTGAACAACGTAAACTGATAATTAAACGGCTCGCCGTCATCATTCTCCAACAGTAGTGTAAGGTACCACCACTCAATCTGATAGCCTGGATGCGGGGCATGATCGGCGGGTAAAGACACAGGCTTGGAAATGCTTACCTGCGCCTGATTGTCGGCTTTAAAACCGCCAAACAGTGAAAAACGGTTGTCTTGTTGAGATTGCAACGGTGCCGAAAAAGCACAGCCTGATACCAACAGTAAAAGCCACAGCCTGTTCATAATGCCTCCTGCTGCGAATAAAACCTGGCCTGTAACCTGCCAAGCGGCAATGCCATAAGTAACAGTAACAGGCCAAGCCCAATGAGCAGGCTTTGCATAATAATCATCGGGTCGAGGATCAGCGGATAGGTCCAGTGAAAGGCAAAACGATTCACCTTATTCACCAGCAGCCAGGCGAGTAACAGCGCAAAGGGCAGTGCCAGCAGTGCACAACTCACCGCAATAAAACAATACTGCGAGAACAACGACAGCTTGATACGAAACGGACTAACGCCAACGCTGCGCAGCAGTAACAGTTGCGGCTTTATATCCATTACCAGCAGCGTAATTGATACAAAGAACGACAGCGCGGCCACCAGCATAGTGACCAGGTTTAACGTATCCGTGGTTAAAAATGTACGGGAGAACACTATCATCGACTGTTCAATCAGAGTGCTTCGCGGGATCAGGCGAGCCGACTCACTATGGTCATTGAGCCAGCTTTCAAGCGCGGACTGCTCTGAAAGCGAAGCAAAAGCGGCATAAGCTGAAATAAGCGCATACTCATCGGCAAGCACCGTCTCTGGCAGCAGCACCTGAGCTTTAGGATTACCGTAATCCGGATAAACGCCCACCACTTCAAAAGCCTGCAGCCCGGCGTTTAAAGGCAGGCTAACAGTATCACCGGTGTTAAGCTCCTGCCGATACGCCAGTTGCTGATTGATAAACACTCCGCGCTGTACATTAAAGGCAAACCAGGCTGAGGGCGACTGATCATCGAGCATTAAATACTGCTGATATTCAGCGCCATCGGGAAAACTGCGTAGCTCAAGGGTTTGCCCATTAAGGCGAACGTCTTTACCATAACGGGCCAGCAGTGGCACCGGCGCGCCCTTCTCGGCCGACAAATCCCCGTCAAAATCCGTGTAGATATAAAACGGTGCAAACAGGCGTTGCTCCAGCCATTGCTGTGTGGCCTGGCGAAAACTGTCGACCATCACATTCATGCCGATATTGGCCGCCAACGCGATAAAAAATGCACAGGCCGCCAGTCTGGTGCGCTGCGAAAGACTTACCGCATTGTGCATACTCCAGTGCAGCAGCGGCTTTGTTGTAGGTACCCGCCGTGCTACCAGGCTCATCAACTGGGGCATCAGCAACACCACCGTGGTGCAACCGGCAATCAGAACCAGACCAATATACAAAAGCGCCTGTAGCTGACTGGCTACTAACCATGCACCCAGCGCTACTAACGCTAAGCTCAGCAACAACCAGACGTTATAAACCGGTTTAAAACGCCGCTTAAATGCCGCCACCAGATAACTGCGCCGGGCCAGACTCTGAGTCAGACGTTGCCTGATCAACAACCCCATTATCATCACTGCTACTGCACAAAACACCACCGCGAGCAATATCAGGCGCGGCGTGGAAAACTGACCACCGCTAAATTGTCCGTCCAGTAAAAACCGGTAAATGTTACTCAGCACCGGCGAGATAGCGCCAACCAGCGATGCTCCGACTATTACACCGCCAACCGCGCCAACAAGGGCCAGGATAAACATTTCAAGTTGTAATACCCGTAGTAATACTGCCTGACCAATACCCAGCTGGCGCAGTTTTACCAACACCGGCGTACGCGCGGCCAGCAGCAGATTAAAGGCATTAAACACAATAAAGATGCTCACCAGTACCATCAGTGCGCCCATGGCCCATAAGTTCAGGCTGAAACTGTCACTCAGGTTGTTGGCCGGTGAAGTGAACTCAAAGGGTATTAGCTGAAGGTGTGCAGGGATTGAATCTTCCAGCATTTTATACTGCTCAGGCGAGAGCGCTCCCACCACCAGCAGGCCGCTTAGCGGATGGGTTTGCAAAGTAACCTCGTTGCGGTATAACTGATTGATATCATCAATACCATTGAACGCCGCTTGTTGTGCAAAGCTGTTTTGCTGTGATGCTGGGCGATTCGCCGCTGGCAACAGATTGAACAGCGTCACCGTATCAACCGCTAGCCGACCAGCGGTTTTAGTGTAAGCCACTAAAGCGTTATGCCCCTGGCGCCGAAGTTCGGCATAATCAGAACGTGTAAGTGATTTATTATCGCTGCGCGGAATTATGTGAAAATTAACCGGTAAATCACCTAAGGCAAACTGCTTTAACTGAGATGACGCCCCGGCGTTGATAAGTGTTACGGCAGTGAGGCCGGCGCTGGCAATAAAAATCGCTGCAACAATCAGCAATGGCTCCCAAAACCGCCGCCGGTAGGTGGCCAGCTGGGTGTGCAGCGCCAAAAAAAGGACTCGCATGGCCTGTGACATTATGCTGGCCCTAACCGGCCCTGATGGAGCCGATACTGAGTTTGAGCGCGCCTGGCCACATCCAAACTGTGGGTAACAACCACCAGCGCAGCGCCCTGCTCCTGACAATAATTAAACAACAACTGACTCACCACCTCACTGGTTTGCTCATCAAGGTTCCCGGTAGGCTCATCGGCAAGTACTACCTCAGGCAAATGATTAAGCGCGCGGGCAATGGCAACTCGTTGCTGCTCGCCACCGGAGAGCATACTGACCGGCGCTTTAAGCCGCTGTGCCAGCCCCAGATTGCACAGCAAGGCTTGCTGACGGTCTGCGTTGTAATTACCTTTTAAGCGGGCAGTAAACGCCACGTTATCCCAAACATTAAAGCAGTCCAGAAGATTAAACTGCTGAAAGATAACCCCAAGGTGGTGCATTCGAAAAGCGTCAGCAGCTTGTTGGGATAAACGCTCAATCGCATGGCCGGCAATTACGATGGTGCCGCCGGTGCTTTGTTCAAACCCCGCCAGTAAGGCCAGCAAAGTGGATTTACCACAGCCGGATGCGCCCTGAATACTCACCGACTGCCCGGCGGCAACCTCCAGCGAGAGCTGGTCGATAATGGGGGTAGCTGAGTCTGGATAGTGTTTTAGGAGGTCAGATACTGCGATCATTATGTGAGTTTGTTCCTTATTTGGCCGCACCTTACAGGGCGTTATATACCTCAAGTTTAACGTAAGTTAACCCGATTAAGATTAATTATCAGCTCACCAGACAGACGGGCAGCATCAACTCAATAAGCAGACGGATTTATTCAAACACCACCACCGCCTGTCGGCTCAGCGCCACCAATCGTTTATGATCATCTCAAACTTTCACCTCGGTATGGGCATAGCCATTCGCGGCAAACCGGGTATGCACCTCATACGCAAACCAGGGCTTACTGGCAATGGGAATAAGCGGGTTCACAAACTCCAGATCCCAGCTTACCGAACTCATTGGTGCAGGGGCTGCCAGTTGCTGTACCAGCGCCGGCGGCCACGCATTAATCACTGCTATGAGGTGAGTACGGCAAAATTACTTCAACGGCGCCTGATTGCGCATCCAGCCATGAAGATGACAGTCTGCACTGCTGGTGAAATAGGTGTAGCGGCCGACATACCCGTAAACAGTTGATCAAGGTGGTGCATCAGACTTTTGCTCTGTTTTTACCGGTGACTAGAATGTTAATGGCCGGATAACATGAATACTTTGTCGGTATCCTATTTTTTTAATAAAAGTATCAGTTAGTTAGCAAAAACGAACCCGTTTACGTCAGCACTACCCCCTCTTTCACATACAAACTGATAACATACTACTGAGGTAACCATCTGATTAAAAAGACATTTGGCATACAAAGTGCTTCTGTTCCTGAATTATTCAGGAAACGCGCTGTTAGCACTGCAGTTGCGCTAAGAGAGTGCAAATGGTCTTTTATTTCTCCCCAAAGTTGAACTATCCCCGCAAGGCATCTGGCCTTTTAATTTCTTGCTGGTTATTTGCCTCAGGCATGAGCCCTTCTTCTTTTGCCCAGGCAGAACAACCACTGTTTACCCGCGATCTGGCTGCCGACATCATCGACGACCGATGCGAAACCTGCCACAACGATTACGAGTTTGCCGGTAACTGGTCGGTGGCCGATATTCATGTGAGCGACATCAGCAAAGGCAAAAATCAACAGCTGTGGGAAGGCATTCTTAAATCGGTTGCCATGGGCGATATGCCACCGGCCGATAAAAAACAGTTAACCGCTCAGGAAAAAAGCGCTTTTCTGAACTGGCTGGAAGGGTCGCTGGATAATTATAGCGCTGCCAATCCTAACCCGGGAAGAGCCACTATAAGACGCTTAAACCGCAGCGAATACGCCCGGTCAGTACAAGATCTACTGGCGTTGAATGTGGATATTACCGACGCCCTGCCCGGCGATGATTCCGGCTATGGTTTCGATAACAACGCCGATGTACTGGGCGTGTCGACCACATTGCTTGAACGCTATTTATATGTTGCCGGTAAGCTAAGTAAACTGGCTACCGGCACCGCGGGTGACGTTGCCAGTAAGAAGAGCTACATAGTGCCTAAAGATGGCCCGGTGAAAAACAGTGGCGTGCCTTCGTTTGACTTACGCATGAATGATGCATTGCCGCTGGATTCCAGAGGCGGCGGCAGTTTTGAATTTTATGCGCCGGTTAGCGGTGATTATGAAATTGCCGGCTTTTTAAATGCCAATACCAACAACGAAGTCGACCGGCTTGATATTCATCGTTACAGTCACACACTAACGCTTAGCGCAGGTAGCCATCAAATTGGCATGAGCTTTCGTAAAGATCTGGCGCTCAGCGAACATGTGCCTACGGTCCGTAAGGGCACCGACCACGTAGTCCTGCCTGACAGAGAGCCGGAAATGCTGGATCTCGATTTTATTGTAGATGGTGCACGTCGCCATTCAACTCAGGTACCGTCTTATCATCTGTCGGCACGCTTTTCTCAGGCCGCCTTTTTACGAGATGTGCTGGAGATTGAGGTTGTCGGACCGCTGAATGCAGACCAACCCCTTGCGGCGTGGCAAACTGCCAGCACCCGCAAGATTTTTACTTGCCTGCCTGCAGCCGGAGCCAGTGCCGAGTCGGAGCTTAATTGTGCCCGGCAAATTATCAGCCGGTTAACTAACGAGGCTTATCGCCACCCGGTTACCGGCGATGATATAAAACCCTTACTGACCATTTTTGAACGCGCCCGCAAGGATGTAGACTTTCGCGGCAGTATCGCCACCACGTTGCAGGCCCTGTTGGTGTCCCCCCAATTTTTGTACCTGCAGGAAATTCCCCCCGCCGACATTGAGCCTGGCAGCGTTTACCGCATAAGTGATACAGAATTCGCCGCCCGGCTGGCGTTGTTTTTATGGAGCAGTCTGCCGGATAAGGAGCTCACCGCACTGGCCCGTGCGGGTGAGTTAAGAGAGCCCCAGGTGCTTAAGCAGCAAATCAAACGCATGCTGGCATCCGGCAAAGCCAGTGCGCTCACCGATAACTTTGCCGGGCAATGGCTATATTTACGCAACCTGCCCTACCATTTTCCGGATGTGTTTGAATTTCCGGAGTTCACCATCCCGCTCAGGCATTCCATTCAGCGCGAAACTGAATTGTTTTTTACCCGCATCCTGAAAGACGATTTACCCATATTCGACTTTTTAAATGCCGATTACAGTTACCTGAATGAACCGCTGGCAAAGCACTATGGTATCGACGGTGTGAAAGGCTATGCCTTACGCAAAGTGGATTTAACTGAACAGTCCCATCGCGGCGGATTGCTCGGCCAGGCGAGTATCTTAACCCTGACTTCCAATCCCAATCATACCTCGCCGGTTAAGCGTGGTAAGTGGATCCTGGATAACCTGCTTGCTGCCAGTCCTCCGCCCCCTCCGCCAGACGTCCCGGCACTGGTTGCCGAGCACGACGGCATGGCGCTGTCGGCCAGAGAACAACTCAAACGGCACCGGGCCGACCCGGTATGCGCCGCCTGCCATGTGCGCATGGATCCACTCGGTCTGGCGCTTGAGCAATACGATGCCGTAGGCGCTTTTCGTACCCGCTATGCCGACCAGGCTATTGATGTTACCGCCACCATGCCCGATGGTACTCAATTTGAGGGGCTAAGCGGCCTTCACGATGTACTGTGGGACCGACGGGAGCGCTTTACCCAGGCCTTTATCGACCGCCTGCTCACATACGCACTGGGCCGCGGATTAGAAGCCTATGATCAGCCTGTTATCCGTGCCATCGCCAGACAGGCCAAAACCGATAACTACCGCATTCACAGCATTATTGAAGCGGTTGTTACCAGTACACCATTTAACTTTAAAAAAGCACCAGAGGCAGCCAATGAACCACAACAATTCGCTAAAGCGCCGTAACTCAGCGTTATCCCGCCGCACCTTTTTAAAAGGCCTGGGCGTGAGCATGGCGTTGCCGGTGATGGAATCATTGGTGCCTGCTGCCATGGCCAGGTCCCTGGAGCAACGCCCAAAAAGGATGACCGTTTTTTACTCGCCTAACGGCGTTAGAATGCAGCGTTACACACCGGCAACAGCGGGTAAAAATTACGCGATGACACCCATTTTAAAGCCCCTTGAAAAAGTACGGGATAAGTTTTCGGTTATCTCCGGACTCGCTCATTACCAGGCCAGTGCATTCGGTGCCCCGCCGGCTGGCCACGGTCGTAGCTGCCCGGCCTTTTTAACCGGGGCTCATGCCAAAGCCACTGAGGGTGCTGATATTCAGTGCGGTATTTCTGCCGATCAGGTAGCCGCCAGTTACTTCGCCAAAGACACACAACTCGCTTCCCTTGAACTGGGTATCGAGCCGCCCAGCTTAATGGGCAGCTGTGATATCAATTACAGCTGCACGTATACCAACACCATTTCCTGGAAGAGCTCCACGCAGGCGTTGCCCGCCATGGTCGCTCCCAGCGATGTGTTTGAGCACCTGTTTGGCGACGGTAATCAAATCGACGAGCCAACCCGCCAGATGCGACTGGCCCATAAAAGCAGTATTCTCGACTTTATTAACGATGAAGCCCGGCGGGTCAATAAACGCTTAGGCGTTAATGATCGGCATAAAATGGCCCAGTATCTGGAGTCTGTTCGCGATGTAGAACGGCGCATTGACAAAGCCCGGGATACGGCGATAGAGATGGATCTGGCAGGCTTTACCGTGCCAGCGAATATCCCAGTCGATTACGAAGAGCACGTGAAGATCATGCTCGACCTGCAGATGCTCGCATTGCAAACGGATATGACCAGAGTCAGTACCTTTATGCTCGGCCGTGAACTGAGTAATCACGCCTATAACAATCTGGGTATTCCGGATGGCCATCATGCGCTTAGCCACCATGCGAATATACCGGAAAAAATCGATAAGCTGGTAAAAATCAACGCCTATCACATGCAGCTGTTCGCCGATTACCTGGAGAAAATGGCCAGCATCCCGGACGGTGAATCTAACTTGCTCGACAATACCTTTGTGATCCGCGGCGCCTGTATAGGTGAGTCGAATGACCACGATCATATGGATTTGCCAATCATACTCGCCGGTGGCGGTCTGCAAGGAAACCGGCATATTGCCGCCCCAAAACACACGCCAATGTGCAATTTGCTGCTTTCGGTATTACAACAAATGAACGTACCTGTGGAAATCTTTGGCGACAGTACCGGGCCGCTGAACGGTTTGATAGCCTGAGGAGTAAGCAATGAATTTAATCTCTAATTACCCGCTTAAGGCCCTCATACTGGCGCTGGGCCTTGTTGCGGTATCAGCGTGTCAGTCTGAATCTCAGCTCACCACAGTGAAGCCTGTGCTTTCCAGCCAGCAACAGGGTAACCTGCTCATCGAAGCCAAACAGGCCATTCTGGCCTCTAATATAAACCGACTCACTGAGCTTAGCAGCCAGATTGATGTTAATCGCCCGCTACCTGATAACGCCAGCCTGCTGGCCTGGGCAGTGGAAACTCAGGATCCGCAACTGGTTAGCCTGTTACTGGAAAACGGCGCTGATGCTAATCCCACCGACGGCAACCGTTTTACCCCAATCATTCAGGCCTG
>CATMRP010000053.1 GCA_950073835.1 uncultured Alteromonadaceae bacterium | reverse complement strand
GGTGTACGTCTCGAACTTCGAAGCCTGCACGTTCACGTGTAAGACCACCCGGGCCTAATGCAGAAATACGACGCTTATGCGTTACTTCTGATAGCGGGTTGTTTTGGTCCATGAACTGAGAAAGCTGAGATGAACCGAAGAACTCTTTAACCGCAGCCGAGATAGGCTTAGCGTTAATAAGATCTTGTGGCATCACGTTGTCTAGGTCGCCTAAGCTTAGACGCTCTTTAACTGCACGCTCAACACGTACAAGACCAACGCGGAATTGGTTCTCTGCCATTTCACCTACAGAACGGATACGACGGTTACCTAGGTGATCGATATCATCGACTTCGTCTTTACCGTCACGAATCATTATTAGCTGCTTCATTACAGAAATAATGTCTTCTTTATCTAGTGTACCAGCACCAATAAGTTCTTCACGGCCAAGACGGCGGTTGAACTTCATGCGGCCAACAGAAGATAGGTCGTAACGTTCATCAGAGAAGAACAAGTTATCGAACAAGGTTTCAGCTGCATCTTTCGTTGGTGGCTCACCAGGACGCATCATACGGTAAATTTCAACTAGTGCTTCAAGGCGGTTAGTTGAAGAATCGATACGTAGCGTATCTGAAATGTATGAACCGTGATCTAGCTCGTTGATGTAAAGCGTTTCGAACTCTTTGATACCCGCTTGGCTAAGTGCCGCTAGGTTTTCAAGGGTTAGTTCGTCGTTCGCGCTTACAATCACTTCGCCTGTGTCTTCGTTTACATAAGTAGCTGCGTAAACACGGCCAATTAGGTAATCGGCTGGAACTTCAAGTTCTGTAAGACCGGCTTTTTCTAGTGCACGCGTGTGGCGCGCAGAAATACGACGACCCGTTTCAACAACAACGTTGCCTTCACCGTCAATGATGTCAAAAGCAGCCGTCTCACCACGTAGGCGATCTGGAACCACTTCCATCATTAGTTTGTCTTTGTCGATACGTACGCTTACTTTGTCGAAGAAAGTATCTAGGATTTCTTCAGACGTCATTTCAAGTGCGCGTAAGATAATCGTTGCAGGCAACTTACGACGACGGTCGATACGTACGAATAGGTTATCTTTCGGGTCAAACTCGAAGTCTAACCACGAACCACGGTAAGGAATTACACGTGCGTTATAAAGCACTTTACCTGACGAGTGGGTTTTACCTTTGTCGTGATCAAAGAATACACCAGGTGAACGGTGTAGCTGTGACACGATAACACGCTCTGTACCATTGATAACGAACGTACCGTTCTCAGTCATCAATGGGATCTCGCCCATGTACACTTCTTGTTCTTTAATATCTTTTACGGTACCTGGCGCAGCGTCTTTATCGAACAACACTAACCGTAGTTTTACTCTTAACGGAGCAGAGAAAGTTACGCCGCGAATTTGACATTCTTTAACGTCGAAAACGGGCTCTCCCAGGCGGTAGCTTACATACTGAAGCTCTGAACTACCTGAGTAGCTTTTAATTGGAAAAACGGAACGAAATGCTGCTTCCAAACCGTATTGAGCTTCCGGATCGGTCTCAATAAACTTTTTGAAAGAATCAAGCTGAATTGAAAGAAGGTATGGAATTTCCAATACCTGTGGGCGTTTGCCAAAATCCTTACGGATACGTTTCTTTTCGCTATAAGAGTAAACCATGGGTTCCTCAGCCTGCTGATTTATGACCCAACCTGCTGCAAAATGCTTTAAAACGCGTGCTATGGGCTAAAAGCTACGTTTCAAATGGCGCACTAAGCAACAAACTTCCACAACCCTTTTTCGGGCAGATACACCAGCATACAACAAAATTCAACCAATTATTAGTTAACTTGTTGGATTTTTATGCTTTTTATGGGTATTTCCGAATGGCGCTTTAAGTAGTGTAACCAAGGGTTAGATTCTACACACTATACAGCGCAAAAAGGCTGGTGGTTCAAAAAACCACCAGCCTTGCCGTCTCAGGCAATAATCTGACTATGTCAGATTACTTGATTTCTACTTCTGCACCAGCTTCTTCAAGCTCTTTCTTAAGTGCTTCAGCTTCATCTTTGCTTACGCCTTCTTTGATAGCTTTAGGAGCAGACTCAACTACTTCTTTAGCTTCTTTAAGACCTAGGCCAGTCGCGCCGCGAACTGCTTTGATAACTGCAACTTTGTTGCCACCGAATGAAGTCATTACAACGTCGAATTCAGTCTTTTCTTCTGCAGCAGCAGCGTCGCCGCCAGCAGCTGGACCAGCAACAGCAACAGCAGCTGCAGCAGATACGTTGAATTTTTCTTCAGCCGCTTCGATTAGTTCAACCAGTTCCATTACTGGCATTTCAGCGATTGCGTTTAAGATATCTTCTTTAGTTAGAGCCATGTTCTCTAAACTCCTGGGTATAAAATGTTAAAAAAATCAATATGCCAAAAACGCCAATTACTTGGTGTCTTTGACCGCCGCCAATACGCGCACAAACTTGCCAGGAACTTCGTTGATAGTACGAACGAATTTCTCGGCAGGTGCTTTGAAGGTTGCAAGAAGTTTTGCAAGCGCTTCGTCGCGGGTAGGCAGAGACGCCACTGCATCCAGTTTTTCTGGACCAAGCAGACCACTACCAATTGAAAGTGCAGTAACTTTCAGCTTGTCGTTGGTTTTACCGAAGTCTTTGAAAAGACGTGCTGCACCGCCAGGTGCATCGATAGAAAAACCATAGATAAGCGGGCCAGTTAAGGCGCTTTCTAAATCTGAAAATTTGCTTTCTGCTAACGCACGTTTTGCCAGAGTATTACGTACAACCTTCAGGTATACGCCTTGCTCACGGGCTTTAACGCGCAGTTCAGTCAGATCTGCAACTTCCATCCCACGGTATTCAGCAACGGCTACGGATAGAGCGCGAGATGCAACTTCGGAAACCTCTGCTACGATCTCTTTTTTTGCTGCTAAACCTAGTGCCACTGAGTTCACCTCTTAAAATCTGATTAAGTAAAAGCAACTACCTAATCAGGGTTCACAGATTGATGACTTCACCAATTGAAGCCACCGCTCTACGGTGTTTCTTACCCCAGAGAGTCTGAGTTCAAACCACCGTCTGCGCAGGCTGGTCGATTAAGTAACGCATTAACGTAAAAGTTCTCTTACCTCTTTTACTGCGTCACGCCTGCGGTCTAGGACGGGAGCCAGAATTCGCTTAGCGATATAATGGCTCCAACCCAAAACCGAAGAGAATGCTGGTTACATTAACCAGCAAGGGGCATTACTGACCTACGGTCGCCTTATCAACAGAAACGCCGGCGCCCATAGTGGTGCTCAGACTAACTTTCTTGATGTAAGTACCTTTAGCAGAAGAAGGCTTAGCTTTCTTCAGAGCTTCCAGTAATGCTTCTAAGTTTTCCTGGATTTGATTTGCTTCAAAAGCAATCTTACCAATGCTGGCGTGGATGATACCGTTCTTATCGTTACGGTAGCGAACCTGACCCGCTTTAGCGTTCTTAACTGCAGTAGCAACGTCTGGTGTTACAGTACCAGTCTTAGGGTTAGGCATCAGGCCACGTGGACCTAAGATTTGACCTAACTGACCAACAACGCGCATTGCGTCCGGGCTGGCTACTACTACGTCGAAGTTCATCTCGCCTTTCTTAACCTGATCAGCCAGGTCGTCCATGCCTACGATATCGGCACCGGCTTCTTTAGCCGCTTCAGCGTTTGCACCCTGAGTGAATACTGCAACGCGAACTTCTTTACCAGTACCGTTTGGCAGTACAGTTGCACCGCGAACGTTTTGGTCAGATTTCTTAGCGTCGATACCCAGATTAATAGCAACGTCTACGCTTTCTGCAAAGTTGGCAGTAGCCAGTTCTTTCAGCAGCGCAACTGCTTCAGCAATGTCGTACTCTTTGGTTGCATCAACCTTGTCACGGATTAAACGTGCGCGTTTAGTTAATTTAGCCATTCGATTAACCCTCTACCTTCAAGCCCATTGAGCGAGCAGAACCCGCAATTGTACGTACTGCAGCGTCCAGGTCAGCAGCTGTCAGATCCGGCTCTTTAGTCTTGGCAATTTCTTCCAGTTGAGCACGGGTAACAGTACCCACTTTTTCAGTGTTAGGACGACCAGAACCGCACTTGATACCAGCCGCTTTTTTCAGCAGGTAAGAAGCAGGAGGCGTTTTGGTTTCGAATGTGAAAGAGCGGTCTTCGTACACAGTAATTTCTACTGGTACTGGAGCGCCTTTTTCAAGACTTTCGGTTTTTGCGTTGAAAGCCTTACAGAATTCCATGATGTTTACACCATGTTGACCAAGTGCTGGACCAACTGGTGGAGACGGGTTAGCAGCACCGGCTGCAACCTGTAGCTTAATTAAGCCTGTTACTTTTTTAGCCATTTTAAATGCTCTCGTTAATGGGTCTGACGCCTCGCAGATATCGAGATTACCTGCTCAATCGGCTCCCCGGTTCCAATAAAAGGGGCGCGAATTATAGGCTAACAAATAGCCTGATGCAACCTCTTATGTAAATTAGTTTTAATCTGTGTATAAAAAACAAAAAGCCCTACTGCCATTGGGCAATAAGGCTTTGAATTTTATGGCGTAGTAATTAGCCTTTTTCGACCTGACTGAATTCCAGATCGACCGGCGTAGAACGACCAAAAATAAGTACCGACACTTTTACGCGGCTTTTTTCGTAGTCGACTTCTTCTACCACACCGTTGAAATCGGCAAATGGGCCATCGATAACCCGCACCACTTCGCCTGGTTCGAACAGTGTTTTCGGCTTTGGCTTATCAACAGACTCTTCCAGACGGTTAAGAATGGCATCGGCTTCACGCTGAGAAATTGGCATAGGACGGTCTGATGTACCGCCAATGAAACCTAATACGCGTGGCACACTCTTTACTAAGTGCCATGAGTCTTCGTTCATTTCCATCTCAACCAGTACGTAACCTGGGTAAAATTTACGCTCAGACTTACGCTTCTGTCCGGCACGCATTTCTACCACTTCTTCGGTTGGCACTAACACCTGCCCAAAATAGTCTTCCATGCCGTGCATCTTGATGTATTCAAGCAGGGTTTTCTTAACCCGTGATTCGTATTGGGAATAAGCTTGTACAACGTACCAACGTTTCTTTGGTTTGTTTTCTTCTTCAGTCATGACTTATGCTCCAATACCAGTAATAAATCCAACGACCCAAACCAGAATTCCATCCAGGCCCCATAAAATGAGTGCTGCGATTACTGTCGCGGCAAGCACAATCAGGGTTGTTTGGTTCAATTCCTGACGCGATGGCCATACTACTTTGCGTACCTCCATGCGTGAGTCTTTAGCGAATGTCAGAAATGCGCTGCCTTTGCCGGTGGTTGCAGCAATAAAGCCTGCAATCGCCACACCGGCTACGGCGCCAATAGCGCGATATAATACTGACAACTCACCATACATATAGTTAGCTGTAATCACACCTGCCAGTAAGGCAAACACGATCAGCCACTTTAGTAAGTCCATTGGATTGGATGCATTTTCCGTTTTTTCGCTCATTTCACGACCCTAGCAATACGGCATATTTCAGTTGCCCGCAGTAAATACTTCATACGCGCAACCAGATTAATCTGGCAGGGGTGGAGGGATTTCCTCAGATACGTCCTGTATCTGACCGCAAGCGGCGCAAGAGCGGCACAAATCGTTCCCGACGATTTGTCAAACCCCGATGGCGGTTCTCACCCTCCACCGTTTTGCTCTCCGACTGCACTTTTGGAATCAATCCATCCCGCACATTACAACGTTAATATTTGGCAGGGGTGGAGGGACTCGAACCCCCAACCATCGGTTTTGGAGACCGCTGTTCTACCAATTCGAACTACACCCCTATACTCTTCTTTTTTCGAAGAATAACAATCAGCTTAATGGCTGATTTTACTTACACTCACCTTGTGAAGTTATGACGTCTTTTTGAGAAAAAGTGCGGCTTCGCAAGGGAGGGACGCGTATTATACTCAACACACCCGCAGATACAAGCGCTTTGTTTGCCCCTGCAGGCATCCACTCAGGCAGTAAAAATATGATGTTGCGTAGCAGTGAAATAATCACGGAATACCTGGTTAAGCGCGCTGTTCTGACTGGCCCCTTTGATACCGGTGTAAGGATAAATTGCCGTGACGGCCTGAGAAATATGCACAACCGACATGCTCGCCTCCCGATGCACTTTACTAACCAGTTGCTCAGGGAACTCCTCTTTTTCACTAACAACTTTTATGCACTCTGTAGCCAGAGTTTCGACCATTTGATTGGCATGGGTAAGAGTTTCCTGTAATGGTTGCAGGTGACTGGGCGACACGCAATCACTGCACAAAGTAAGAAAGTGCTCTGCCATACCAATGTAATTTACCCACAGAGTAAGGTCGGCGAACACGCTAAAGTTCAGCTGATAAATGGCCTGGGGCAAAAAGATAGTTTCATAATGAAAACCTTGTTGTTCAGTTACTTCTACGTCCTGCACTTTAAAGCTAAGGGTCGCGGTTGCCACCAGCCCCATGGTTTGCCAGTCGTCTATAACCTCAACCTGATCTGCCGGCACCACAAATGAGGAAAACGGCTCATGTCCCTGGTGATTTGTAAGCACCTTTCCTTCATCCCGCAGGCGGGCATTTAACGTAAAGTGGGTAAGATATGGTGCTCCGGTCGCATACCGCCACTGCCCATTCAGACGATAGCCTGATGCCGTTTTACAGGCATCACCAAATAGTCCGCCGCTACCGCCAAGCACAACGCGATTACCTGTAAATAGCTCAGCGGCAAACTCCGGCTTTAAATTACCAATGAAATAATTAGCCCCTGCACACAGGGTGACTGTCCAGCCCAGACTGCCGTCTATTCTGGCTAAGGATTGCAAGGTTTTAAGACCGTCCAGCAGCTCAGCCTCAAGCCCGCCGAAGTCACGTGGCACCCATAAATTCCACAAGTTGTGCCGGGCTATCCAGCTAAGTATGGAGGCAGGCAACTGGCGGCTTTCTTCGATTTCCGGTGGCGCTGATAAATGCATAACAGTGTAATGGTTCCGGCGATTCATTTGCTGCCAGTATAAAGGTTCAGAGGAAAATCATGAAACCTCGTTGCGCCGTAATCCTTAAACAATAAAATGACCGTCATACCTTTTAGCGCGTGAGCAGGCTTGGGATTGCATGAGGTTGACTCATTACAGAACTAATTTATCGTTCTGTATATCCCGAAAAACTGAACTTACCTTGCACGTAGATATCATACAAATCATACTGCAAAGCTCACGCTTCCATCATTCAGGAACAAGTAAAGTAAAAGGACGTTTATGCTTCGATACAGCAAATTACTATCTGCTATTTTCATTTCAGCCTTTCTAACTGGCTGTAACAGTGACTCCGATACGACTCTGGAAGAGCTGAATAAACATCGGCAAATTTGGGAAAGCCACAACATCTCAGACTATGAAATGCAGTTTACCCATACCTGCAATTGCCTGGATGAAGTAACGGCACCTCGCATAACGCTGGTTGAAAATAATGAAGTGGTTTCGCAGGTAGCGACCCGTTTTGGGCCATCCATATCCATTGGCACTGAAGGTTTTGGTGTTGATAGCAACAACAATAAAGCGCTAAGGCCAGAGCTGGTAACGGTCTGGACAGTAGATGACTTATTCGACCTGATCGCGCTAGAAGAAAGTCGCGCAGATTTCCTGGAGATTGAGTACACAGAGGGGCTCGGTTACCCCACCCTCATAAGGGTCGACCGTAATGAACAAATTGCTGATGACGAATATACGATCACAGTGGACGTTGTCATCCCGGCAGATCAGTTAAGCTGCGCTGCGTGGGTAATTGACAACTCTCTGAAGTTAACCATTGTCGATGAGGGCTCTTACGACCCAATTGGCTGTGGAACTACGGTAACCGTATCAGATGAAGCAGGGTTTACTGAGACGTTTGTCAATGACGCTCCTTCCTGTGAAGACGATGAAAAAATTGCCATGCTCGGCGATCGAAACGGTTTTTACCAACTGACCATTGAAAAAGCAGGTTACGACACGTTAGTTATCCCAGACTTTGGCATCGGCAGAGGCATGTGTGGCACCAGAACACGGGATCAATATTTTACGTTGAGCCCGCAATAGTATTTTCTATTATACCATCTAAAGGCGTTATCCCCGTTCAAAGCGGGAATAACGCCAGAACACCCGGCCTCGCGAGCCAAAACTGCAGTAAATAACGACTCTATTTTCAGCCTTTTAATGTGACAATGTCTGCCTGTCAGGAACGGCCGGACCAAGTAACCTGCGTTCAAATATCAGTCCAAGTAACCCCATAATTAACAGTACCACGCCGCCCATCCCAAACAAGCCATTAACCGGACGGGTTACCGCTACCGGTTCCTGAAAACGATAGAAACGGCTGCCACCAGACACCGGGTTCAGAAACTTCTGCCCGGCATACCCAGGCAGTAAAAGAATATCTACGCTCTCACGAGCAATCATCTCCCGTTGCTTTTGTTCAAAGGCGTCACGACTATCGTCTGTCAGCCTTCGCCAGGCAACAAAGATATCTTCGGGCTCACCAGCCAGTACAACTCCTTCCGACATGTACTCATACATGGTTTCGGGGAATACGCTTTTAGAAAAATTGACATACAGACAGCCACACCCAACGGCTATTAAAGCGATACAGGTGGTAACATAACGTTTAACCTGATTCATTCCATTTCGTTTACACTGTTGGTAATACTGCTCAATCTGTGTGATTTGCAACAGTTTTGTATCGAGGCCCTCAACTATCAAAGGCTCCAGTAGCTGACCGGTCGTCATATCAAATGCAGTTAGAATGCCCGCAAAAATATCTCTAGACGGCAACGCTTTGTCATTCTCCAGCTTCGACAGATAAGACTGCTCGATACCTATTTTGTCTGCCAGTTCCGGCTGACTGAGTTCATACTCCTGCCGCAATTGCTTAATGCGATGTCCTAATGTCATAAATAGATCCCTTGGTTAACAATTCGCAGATAGTCTTCGCTAGTCTTTCAGGAATAACGAGTGGAATAAAGGGGAATATCACTGAATATAAGAACTTTCAGCGGAAGTTAGATTGAATTAGCCAGCCTGCTCAGGAGATCCCGGATAAGTGCTGCGCTCTTTCCGGCACGACGATGTTGATTTCGCATTCCCTGTTATCGCTGCACTAAAAAACTGTCATCCCTGCACTAAAAAACTGTCATCCCCGCACTAAAAAACTGTCATCCCCGCACTAAAAAACCTCCGTCATCCCCGCACTACAAAAACCTCTGTCATCCCCGCATGCTTTTAAGCGGGGACCCCCTTGCATGATATCGTAGTGTCTAATCGACCTTCGCAGAAAGGTAGTGGTCGGCGAGCCAGCCTTTTCAGGAGATCCCGGATAAGCGCTTCGCACATTCCGGGACGACGATGTTGATTACCCATTCCCCCGTTATCCCCGCACTACAAAAACCTCCGTCATCACCGCACTACAAAAACCTCTGTCATCCCTGCACTAAAAAACCTCCGTCATCCCCGCATGCTTTTAAGCGGGGACCCCCTTGCATGACATCGTAGTGTCTAATCGACCTTTACAGAAAGGTAGTGGTGGGCGAGCCAGCCTTTTCAACGGGTCCCGGATATGCGCTGCGCGCATTCCGGGACAGGGGATTTCTATGGTCTGAATAAGCACGCCAGCGTGCTCAGGGAGTCCCGGATATCACCTTGTGATTCCGGGACGGGAGGTTTCCAGAGTCTCATTCGAGACCCAGGAAACCTCCCGTCTGGTGAGCCCATAACTTGGCATAGATGCCGCCTTTTTCCAGTAGTTCCTGGTGGGTACCCTGCTCGACTATTTCGCCATTATCCAACACCAGTAAGCGGTCCATTTGTGCGATAGTGGATAAACGGTGGGCGATGGCCAGCACAGTTTTGTTTTCCATTACCTTGTTCAGGCATTCCTGAATGGCCGACTCTACTTCTGAGTCGAGGGCTGAGGTGGCCTCATCCAGGATGAGCACCGGGGCATCCTTAAGCAGTACACGGGCAATAGCAATGCGCTGGCGTTGGCCGCCAGACAGTTTTACACCGCGTTCACCAACCTGCGCATCAAAACCAGTGCGGCCATCTTTATCAGACAACTGCTGGATAAACTCGAAGGCTTCGGCTTGTTCTGCGGCTTTGATCATG
Source organism: uncultured Alteromonadaceae bacterium (assembly GCA_950073835.1). GTDB lineage: Bacteria > Pseudomonadota > Gammaproteobacteria > Enterobacterales > Alteromonadaceae > Alteromonas. The sequence continues at coordinate 15,390 of CATMRP010000053.1, read as the reverse complement.
GCCGCATCATCGGCATCGTTACGGCCGTAGATAATATTATCCCGCACCGAGCGGTGCATAAGCGAAGTATCCTGGGTAACCATGCTGATTTGCGCCCGTAATGATTCCTGATCAACCTGGCTGATATCCTGACCGTCAATCAGTATTTGCCCATCAGTGGTATCGTAAAAGCGCAGCAGTAAATTCACCAGCGTCGACTTACCCGCGCCAGATCGCCCTACCAGGCCAACCTTTTCGCCCGGTTTAATATTTAAGTCGAGGTTTTTAAATACCGGCACTGGCTGAGTATTGGCTCCGGGATAGCTGAAGCTCATATTCTTAAAGTGAATTTGCCCGCCATTCACGTTTAGCGCCGGGGCTTTATCTACATTTTTCACGGCAATGGGCTGGGCCAGCGTGTTGATACCATCCTGTACGGTACCCAGGTTTTCAAATAACGAGGCGACTTCCCACATCACCCAGTGCGACATGCCGTTTAAGCGCAGGCATAAGCTAACTGCCAGCGCGATTTCACCTGGCGTGACAATTTGCTGTAACCATAAATAAACCGACAACGCACCCACACTGAAGATAAGCAACGCGTTACTGAGCTCTACGCAGAACTCCAGAATGGTCACCAGGCGCATTTGCGGGTATACGGTATGCAGGAATTTATCCATGCTTTCCTGGGCATAGCTGGCTTCGCGTTTGCTGTGGGAGAACAACTTAACCGTGGATATGTTTGTGTAACTGTCTACAATTCTGCCGGTCATGAGTGAGCGGGCATCAGCCTGATACTGCGATACCTGCTTTAACTTAGGTACCAGTACCCGCAAAATGCAGATATAAATGCCCAGCCACACAACCAGTGGTAACGCCAGACGCCAGTCAGCGGTAAAGATCAGCACCACCATGGAAATAAAATAAACGCCGATATACACCATTAAATCGAGCAGTTTCATTACCGTTTCGCGCACCGACAGGGCGGTTTGCATTACTTTGGTGGCTACCCGGCCAGCAAATTCATTGTGGAAAAACGATAAGCTCTGACCAAGCAGATATCGGTGGGCCTGCCAGCGAATTCGCATGGGGTAGTTACCCAAAAGCGACTGGCGGGAAAACAGTGAGCGCAGCAAAATAAAGCCGGGAATAAGCACTACCACCACAATGCCCATCAGGATAAGCGTGCTGCTTTCCTGCTCAACAAAGGTGGCGCGATCTCTTTCGGCAAACCAGTCCACCAGTTTGCCCATAAAGCCAAACAATGTCACTTCGAGTATAGCCACAATGGCGCTGAGCAGTGAAACCGTAAGCAATACCGCCCACATTCCCTTGGTATAATGCTTACAAAAAGCCACCATTGTGGTGGGTGGCTGCGTGGGAGGTTCGGCTGGAAACGGGTTGGTTAATCGCTCAAAAAAAGAAAACATCAGGCCTTTTACTTATTGTCAGGTGTCGCTGAACCCCAGTTTGCTGAGGATAGCTTCGACATTATCATGGTGTTTGGCTTGCCATTCATCCAACGTCATACTGCTGTCTTTGTCGGCGCGTTTTTTAGCTATTTCAAAGGCTTCGGCAGCAGAGGCTTGTGGGACGACGGCAATCCCCTCTTCGTCGGCGACAATGATATCACCGGGATGTACTGTCACACCACCACAGTTAACCGGTTGGTTGAGTGGGTCGACGCATTTCTTTGCACCGGGTTTAGGGATAACGCCGCGGGCAAACACCGGAAAGCCCATTTCCCGTACTTCGGCTAAATCCCTGATCACCCCATCTACTACAAAACCGGCTATGCCCCGCCGTTGGGCAATCGCACACACGTTACCACCAGATACCGCAAATTGATCGTCAGCTTCCACCACAATAATGTCGCCCGGGTTAGCCCGGTAAATAGCCGCGTGTAACATAAGGTGATCCCCCGGCTGGCATTTTACGGTAAACGCAGGGCCCGAAATTTTAGGCACCGGTTGCCACAGTGAATGAATGGCATAATCCATAAATTGCTCGCGAGGCAGTGCATCAGCATATTCGCATGTTGAGACAGATGAAATATCGATGGTCATTACGTTCTCCCTGATAACATAACAGATTAAAGAATCACCACTATAACAACCCTGCTCCGATTGAGGAGTAGATAGCATGTATTTTCATTATCACTGCCTGTGTTATCTTGGTATTAAAAGGACAAACAACCAGCTCATGACCCTGCCTGATTACCACCTGTTGGCCGCGCTGTTTTATTCAGCCTTATTGCTACTTTGTACCGGCTCAACAAAACCGGCTATCCGCTTCGGCATACCAGCGGTTGCCGTATGGTTATCGTTAAATTTTGCCGGCAGTCTGCTGTTTGCCGCACAGGCGACGGCCTATATCGGCCTTACTTATTTGCTCCAGCAACAACGTCTGTCAGGGCGGTGGTCGAAAATAATAGCCTGGGGACTGTGGAGTGTTTTAAGCGTTGGGCTGCTCACCCACCTGCTGCCGGGTTACCAGGGATTACCATTAACCGTCAACGGCCAGATAAAGGCCAACAGTCTGGCGGCCAGTGTTTATCTGAATACCGACAAAGTACTTATCGCCTGGGCGTTATTGCAATGGATACCGGTATGGCAAAAAAACAGCCAGATCTCCCGCCCGGCTCCGGGGTGGTATTCGCTGGTATTGTCATTGCTGGCGATACCGCTGATCATGCTCCTTGCCGTTGAATTGGGCTTACTGCAATGGCAACCGGGGTTGTCCGGGTTGCTGGCAATCATCATTCTATCCAATCTGCTTAATACCTGTTTTACTGAAGAGTTACTGTTTCGTGGGGGGCTGCAAAATTACCTGCAACAAAAAGCAGGGATAATCGGCGGGTTGATGATTGTCAGTGGCCTGTTTGGCCTCGCTCACTTTGCCGGTGGCGGTTGGTATATGCTGCTGGCCACATTAGCCGGCTTACTGTACGGCCTGGTATATCTGCTCACCGGCCGGTTACTGTGGGCGGTACTTTGTCACTGGGGACTCAATACCACCCACCTATTACTGTTTACCTGGCCTGTGGTGCAGGTTTAGTAATCATCCCAGTTTATTTAGGACGAACGGCGGTCACTTCTATTTCTACCAGGTAGTTGGGGTTAGCCAGTCCAGCCACCTGAAAAGCCGAACGGGAAGGCAGGTTAGGCTGCTCTTCGGTGCCGAAAAACTGCTTATAGCCTCGCATAAAACCGGCGAAGTCCATTTTACCGTCCATTGCCGGATCCCCCACTAAAAAAACCTGCATTTTCATGACATCACCCATGGTCAGATCCAGGCTTTTCAGGTTTTCCTCAATGCGGTTGAGCACGCTGACGGTTTGCATTTCGGTATCACCATAGGCTTCCATACTACCTTTAGGCGCATCAGGATTGCTGACCCCGGGCACTGAGCCACTTAAAAACACAATGGTACTGGTTGCCGGTACTTCTGACGCGCGCAGGATCGGGAAGTCAGACCCAATCAAACCATGGCGAATCACCGTTTCTTTGGCTGGCGAAGTAGCTTCCGCGTCATTACATCCGGTGGTGGCAAATACTGCACTTAGCAGCAGTGGAGCAAGGAATAATTTTTTCATGTTGTGTTCCTGTATTCTGGTTAGTGTTTATCGTTGTGCAATGGTTTTAACGTCGTCTGCATCGACCACGTCGGTAAAGTGATTCCCAAAATGGCTGCGGGTGTAATTCACCACTTCGGCAATTTGTTCATCTGACAGGTATTGCTTGAGCGGCGGCATGCCGCCCATGCCGTTGCTGACCATATAAATCACATAAGCACCGGCAGCCAGTTTGGGGTTTTTGGCTAACGCCGGATACATCCCGGCACCTTGCGCCCCTTCGGCATTGGTCATATGACACCCCTGGCATATGGCATGATAAAGGGCTTCGCCGGTGACTTCCTCGAAGTTGGCGCCTTCCGAAAACCCGGCATCATCGGTGGCATGCAAGCAAGTGCTTACCAACAATGTAAAGCTCGTAATTAATAACTTTAGCGTTTTATTCATAAGTGCGTCCTCAAATTATTAAGCCGCGGTGCTCAGGGCTTTCTGGTGGAGTCGTTTAATCGCGTCGTGGGCCGATGAGATAGCGCCCTCCTGCCAGGCGGGTAAGTTAGAGGCATGCTCTCCGGCCAGCACCAGGCGACCGTCTACCTGACAAAGATTCTCATAATGTTCTGCGCGTTTATCTTCTGTCCACAGACCGTAACAGCCCTGGGTCCAGGGCACACGGTGCCAGCCCACAGAGATACCGTTATCAAATTCCTCGGCATACTGCGGATGAATTTGCTTACCGTATTCCACCGCTTTCTTAACTCGTTCCTGTGGTGGCAGGGAAGTAAATTCAAAAGCATTCGCGCCCCAGACATAGGCACCAAGCAGTACGCCTTTACCCTTGTCGCAGAACTTGGTGCTGGGGTAACTGATATTGGTGATCGGCAGGTTGGTGTAGCTCACGCCACCGTAGATGGCTTCATCCTGCTCCCAGAAACGGCGTTTAAATTCCAGGCCCACTTTTACTGAAGCGGCATAGGGTAAGGAGCGAATTGCCGCTTGCATACCACTGCTGGTCTGCACCGGGATCTGGCTGAGGATGGATAATGGAATGGTACACACACACCAGTCTGCCTGGGCGGTTTTTGCTATGCCCTGTTGTTCGTAATTAACCGTTACACCAGTGTCACTTTGGGCAATTTTGGTTACTTTGGCATTGTATTCAATCAGGTCGCCCACCCGCTTTTCAAACGCTTTGGCGATATTGTCCATGCCACCAACGGGCTGAAAAATACTGCTTTGAAACTCAATATCCTGACCGTTAACGATATATTTCCACAGTTCAGACTGAATCAGTGCGCTTTGATCAAACAGCTCGCTCGGCTCTGGCTTGGGTGACAAACCGCCGCCTGGTGGAATGGCGAAACCGCGTCTTAAACTCACCTCATAAGACTTCTGATAATCGCCCTTTTCGGTTAATGCCCCCCAGTGACGCAGCGATTCAAAAAGTTTCTCCCGGTCTTCCAGGGTAAGGGCTTCATCCAGCGCGTTTTGATTTAACGCTTTACCCAACAGTTCTGCCGCGTAGCCCTGATAATCGGCCTGTACTTCACGATAACGCTGAGGTTTGCCACCAAAGGCCTTGGTAGAGTGAACCAGGGCATTATAGTTAACCTGAATAAACGGCTCGATGGCGATATTGAATTCGTTAATATAAGACATCACATGATGGTGGTGATAAGGCACTCGCCAGGGACCAGGATTGATGTAGTTGCCCTCGGCGAATTGACATTGCTGAGTCTCGCCGCCAAGTTCGGTATAGGTATCGCCGCCACGCAGAGTCCAGCAGCGCCCGCCGGCCCGGGCGTTAAATTCAAGCACTTTTACTTTGTAGCCGGCTTTTCTCAATTCGTAGGCCGATGTCATACCGGCCAGTCCCGCCCCCAGCACCAACACCGTGGCGCCTTTTTTTGCCCCACCCAGATTTAATTTATCCGGGTGTGACGACTCTGCCGCAAACCCCAGGGAAGTCATGGCCTGGTACATGGCACTGGCGCCAGCCGTTTTACCTATCCAGCCCAGTAATGCCCGGCGACTCATAGTGTGATTATTCAACGAAAAAACCCCTAATTACTAATGGATGCGCATACGGATGCACCGCCGGTGCCAGCTTGTTTACAGACAGGGCTAAACTTATAAAATATACGATTAACTACTAATAATAGACGATTGCGTGAACTTTACGCGTAAATCGGGCACAAATAACCCAGTGGTTAACCTTTGATGGGCCAGAACGATGCAAAGTAATGCACCTATTATGAGCATGGTTATTCATCTGCCCGGTGGGAGTAACAACATATTCCTTTACACTTATTCACACATAAGGGGTAGAACCGCTGCACTCATGGTTTAAGCTATGGCCGCTTAATCCAAACCCTTCACAAAAAAGGACTTAACGTGATGTTACCTAAATTACTGTTACTTCTCTGTTGCCTGATCAGCGGCTGTGTTCAGGCATCCATGAAAAGCTCGCCAATTGGATCGCCAACTGGATTGCCAGCGGGATCGCCAAACGGATCGCCGATGAAGGATTGCTTCCGCGGCCCCTTCAGCAGCTACGAAACCTGGAAAAATACCCTTGCCAGCAAAAAGCCAAACTTTAATGAAAAGGCCTTCAATTGGGCCTTTCCCGAACAAAAATACAACCACATCAAACAATCCGTGGATTGCTATGATTTTACCTATGAAGTGGATGGCATAACCGTTGAAGGCTATTACCTCGCGCCCAAGGCCCCTAAAACCAGGTTACCGCTCGTCATTTATAATCGCGGCGGCAATGCTGAGTTTGGTTATGTTATGTTTGCCAAAAAATTGCTGCTTCAGGCAGAACTTGCCCAGGCTGGTTATGTGGTTATTGGCAGCCAGTATCGCGGCGCAAGCACACGCTTTATCAAAAATAACGGGGCCGATGAATTCGGTGGCGCCGATGTAAACGATGTCACTACGCTGGTTGATGTAGCGGCTAATATTCCCATGGCAGACACCAGCAATATTGCACTGGTTGGCTGGAGTCGCGGCGCGATGCAATCTTACCTTGCCGCCACGGCGCTGGACAATGTGCAGGCGATTGTCGGCATTGCCGGCGTTGCCGATCTGGCAAAGGAACTTAGCTGGCGCCCGATGATGGAAAAAGTATACCGCAGCCGCATTCCCGACTACGACAACAATAAATCAGCCGCCCTCGCGGCTCGCTCGGTAATAAACTGGGTTGACGAACTGCCCGATGCCCCGGTGTTATTACTCCACGGCAGTGAAGATAAGAGGGTCAACCCGGAGCAATCCCGTTTGCTGGCTGCCGCCCTCGACAACGTACAGCATAAAAACAAACTGGTTATTTATGAAGGCGACAATCATAGTCTGGTTAATAACCGTCAGACCATGCAACAGGAAGTGGTCGCCTGGCTCGATGAATATATGAAGTAAATTTAGCTATGTTCGGCGGTCAGTACTTTAAGGGCCGCTATCGCCCGCTCGGCGTCGACCTGCGGGACAAAAATGTGGTCGTGATAAAAAGCGGCGATGACGTTTGAGCTAATCCCCTGTTCGGTGAGCGCCTTCGACATCGCCGCAGTTAACCCTACCGCTTCCAGGCTGGAGTGGATTTCGCAGGTAATGCAATTAAATACCGTCTCGTACGCAAAGCCTTCGGCGTCGGCCACCGACTGCAACAATACCAGGGTGACGCCCTCTTTTTCGCGGAACATTACCTTGGGTTCGAGTCTCACGAACACTTCCGGGTCCAGCACCAGGATACTGACAAATACCCAGGATTCTGGCTGTAGTACCGGATTAAGCCCACCAAGCAGCGTATTTAAATCTGTTTCCCCTGTCATAACTTCCCCTTACAGTTTAAATGCTCTAACCCGTTTACCTTTAATTTTACCTTCCCGAAATAGCTTTAATGCGCGTTTCACACTGCGCCGTTTAACTGCCACAAAACTCTCATTTGCCTGCACTTTAATTTTACCAATGTCCTCACCCGGCACATCGGCATCTTTGGTAAGGGCACCCAGAATATCTCCCGGTCGCAACTTCGCTTTTTTACCTTCGTTCAGATTCAGGCAAACGAACTCTGGCTCAATAATGCGGTTAGCATGAAAACGCAGGCTCTGCGCGCCTTTCTTTTTTAGATCCTGCCTGGTATGGATTTCAATCGCCGCCAGGGCCGCGCCTTCACTTTCACCCATCAGGGTGAACGCCATACCCGGCTGCTGCGCCCGGCCAGCCCGACCGATACGATGAATATGCGCATCCGGGTTTTCGCTGACTTCATAATTCACCACACAGTCCACTCCGGCGATATCCAGCCCACGAGCCGCGACGTCTGTTGCCACCAGCACATTTAAGCAGTCACTGGCAAAGCGCATCAGTACCCGGTTACGGTCTACCTGTTCCATATCGCCCTGGATCGCAGCCACTACAAAGCCTTCCTGAGCCAGCATATCGGCAACTTCCTGGGTGGTTCGTTTGGTCCGGCAGAACACCATGGCGCTATTGGGCTGCTCGGTGGTGAGTAACGCTTTTAAGGCATTAAACCGCTGCCCTTCTTCCACTGTGTATACCAGCTCACTCACATTGGCGCGCTGCTCAGAGTCCACTTTAATGGATTCCGGGTCTGTTAAATAGGCCTGCGCCAACGCCGTGGTAGCCTCGGTAAACGTGGCTGAAAAGAATAAGGTTTGCACCGGCCCGCGTAAGCCGGCAAAAATCACTCCCAGGTCGTCGGTAAAGCCCATATCCAGCATACGGTCGGCTTCATCGAACACGCGCACTTTTAAATGTTTAAGCGTTATGCGTTTTTTCTGCACGTGATCCATTACCCGCCCTGGTGTGCCCACAATTATGTGGCAGCCATGGCGCAGCGAGTTAATTTGCGGCCCCATAGGCTGACCACCACACAGCGTCAGCACTTTAGCATTTGGCATATCCTTGGCGAGCACGCGACACTGCTCTGCCACCTGCTCAGCTAATTCCCGGGTGGGGCACAGCACAATGGCCTGCATGGCGTTTTTGTTGAAGTTGAGTTGCTGTAAGCAACCTACCGCAAATGCCAGGGTTTTGCCGGAGCCCGTCTGTGCCTGAGCCAGCACATCCCGTCCGGCCAGAATGGCCGGCATACTCGCCTGCTGCACAGGACGAGGCGCAGTATAGCCTGCACGAGCAATTGCCGAGAGTAGCTCAGGGCGCAGGTTGTAGTCGCTAAACAGTTCGCTCATAAATAAATTAAGCCAGTTTCCAGTTGAGTGTTTGTCCGGCAAAAAACGGCACCATTTCAGTACCATCGGCCAGGGTAACCAGTTCAGGGACCTGCCAGCTTTCTTTCACCAGAGTGATGGTGCCTTCGTTGCGCGGTAGTCCGTAAAAATCCGGCCCATTATTGCTGGCAAAGTCTTCAAACTTATCCATAGCGCCCAGTTGCTCAAACACTTCGGCATAGAGTTCAATGGCACTCCACGCGCTATAGCACCCCGCACAGCCACAGGCATTTTCTTTGCGATGCTTGGCATGGGGCGCTGAGTCGGTGCCCAGGAAGAATTTTTTCGAACCATCGGCAACCACTTCGCGCAAACGCGCCTGGTGAGTATTACGTTTTAATACCGGTAAACAGTAGTTATGCGGACGCACCCCGCCTACCAGCAAATCGTTACGATTTAGCAATAAGTGTTGTGGAGTAATAGTCGCGCCAACGTTATCACCGTGGGCCAGCACAAAATCGGCCGCATCCGCCGTGGTGATATGTTCAAAAACCACTTTTAGCGCCGGGAAGTCATTAACGATCTTCACCATATACTCGTCGATAAACACTTTTTCACGGTCGAAGATATCCACATGGGATTCGGTTACTTCACCATGCACCAGTAGCAACATGCCATCTTTCTGCATTTGCTCAAAAACCGGATACAGCGCGGTAATGCCCTTTACCGCAGCATCAGAGTTGGTCGTTGCTCCAGCAGGATAAAGCTTACACGCCGTAACCCCGGCCGCTTTGGCTTCAGTAATATTCGCAGGAGTGGTTTGGTTAGTCAGATACAACGTCATTAAGGGTTCAAACTGACTTCCTTCAGGGCGTGCGGCCAGGATCCGCGCTTTGTAAGCCATGGCGAGCGATGCATTCGTTACCGGCGGCACCAGGTTTGGCATCACAATTGCGCGAGCAAAACAGCGAGCCGTTGCCGGCACCGTTTCGGCTAGCATTTCATTATCGCGAAAATGGAGATGCCAGTCGTCTGGCTGGCGGATAGTAATAGACTGCATGGAAGGCCCCGAATAGTAATCGCATGGTTAAGATCAGTCGCGCATTATAGCAACTTTAACGGGTAATAGTGTAATTGAAGGTAAAACTGTCCTTTTGGTATCTGTTGCAGGGCCACCGACCTCAGTAAACTGCTTTTGCATTGGTTAAAAGAGGATGAATTATGACGACTATCAATAATGCTAAACCATTAAACCACTCGCGTGTTTTTATCGCGATTGCCTATGCGCCCGCGGTGATCACATTCCTGCTGTTGGTCTATGCCCGGGTTGCTAAAGGCGATTCGTTATTGGGTAATCCTGCCACCGAGACCTTCATTTTATATTTATTGCTCGGTCAGTTCATCGAAAATCGCCTGCGATTAAATAGCAATAAACCGCCCCAAAACCACCAATAGATACAGTTACTGATTCGCCTGAAAACATTCACCATGATCAGGCAGCAATTAGGTGCTGCGTCGATTATGGAGAAAAAAATGAGAGAACTTAATTTTAGTGAAACACAGACTATTAGCGGTGCCGGAGAAGTCAGTGATTACCTGGAAGATCTGGCCCATGATGTGGGTTATGCCATCGGTTATGCAGCAGGTTATATCTACAATAATATACTGATTGGTAATGGTGTAGTAGACGATATTGCGTCGGCTACCGTAGGTCAGTAAAGAAGGAGAAAACAGATGCACACTTTATCTGAAGAGCACTATGCCAGCATACACGGCGGTTCTATTGCCAGTATGATTATTTCCAGTGCCGGTGTTATCGGGACGTATATCATGATCCTTGATTACGCAGAAAGCTTTGGCGAAGGTCTGGGCGAAGGCCTGTATGACGGACTCAACGAAGAGTAACTGTTGCAATGTGTTACCAGCTACTCTGCTTTGCAGCACAACAGCAGACTAGCTGGTTTTCTGCGCTTTTTGCAGGTTGCGCCACCTGACTTCCAGAATAGAGATGGCACCAATGTAAAGCACAATAATTACCAGCGATACAGCCAGAAAACGCTGCTCAGGAAAAACATACCAAACAGCAACCACCAGCACCGTTCGCAATACTCCGTGCACTACGCCTACCCAGTGCTGAATAATCCAGCTGATTGGCAGCCACATCAACCCGGTGAGCACACCAATGGTTAACGGCAGTGAGGTGTAATCGGTCATAAAAAACGGGATCGCAATAGCGTAAACCAGTACAGCCATACCCACCGAGTACATAAACAGCGCATCAAAGGTATTTTTGGGCCGCGATTTATCCAGAAAGTCTTCGCCGGTGAGCTTTGAGATAAACAACCCCAGGTAAACAATCGACCCGGTGGCGGCGAAGGTAAGTAAACTTATAGCAACCGGTCCTAAAAATAATGAGCCAACGGCAACAATCAGCCAGGCAATTAATCCGGCAATAGGGGTAGCAATAAGACGACGGCTGGCAAAATCAGCGCGCTGTTCCTCCAGACTACGATGTGGTGACATAGTGATCTCCTTATTTTGCCAGCATAAAATTTATTAATAGTAAGTGTCTGACTAATATGTACGAAAGTGTTAAAACAACGGCGCTTTGTTGATTACCATATCGTCCTGCCCGGGTAATTGTCTATCCGCTATTTTTCTACACCGGGGTTTCACATATTAAACTTTTAAGCGGCATCACAGTGCTGGTATTGCATCACTAACGCTGGGCACCTACCTTTGGTAACCTGAATGAAATACCGGAATGCTCATGCGGCTTATTTTCTTGATTCACCTGATGGTGTGGTTATCACTGACACCGGGTCCAAGTTGGTCTAACGAAATAGCTGCGCCGCCCATCCTGCACATGCAACCAGGACTTCTGCCTGTTGATAATGATCTGCTGGTCGCATTACCGCAAACAGAAAAAGCCACACACTATCGTGTTTTTAAGGCCATTGAACACCAAGCGCAATATAACCACGGCGCAGTGCTTTTTCACTTTAATGACCAGCTTTATTGCCAGTGGCAAACATCAAAGCGCGATGAAGATAGCCCGGACACCCATGTTTTGTATAGTGTCAGCGATGATGGCCAGCAATGGCAGCCACCACGCGCGCTGGCACCCACCCGTGATGATGCCATTGTTACCAGTGGCGGTTGGTGGTCTGATGGCAGCACACTGGTGGCTTTTATCAACGTATGGCCAAAACATCTGTCGCCCAAAGCCGGGCACACAGAATATGCCATAAGCGGCGACGGCCTGAACTGGTCGCCCTTTAAGCCAGTGACCGATGCAACGGGTAAACCGCTGCGCGGAATCATTGAGCAAGATCTCAAAGCCCTGCCGTCGGGCCGCATTTTAACCGCTTTTCATCGCCAGCCGGGACTTATTGCAACGCCGTATTTTACCAACGATCCACTGGCTGTTTCTGGCTGGCGCGCAGGTAAGTTTAACAATCTGCCTTATGACGGCAATATCAGTCGCGAACTGGAACCCTCCTGGTTTCACAAACCCGGTGGCGAAATTGTAATGACATTTCGCGATCAGGCTGGCAGTTTTAAAATACTTGCCGCTCAAAGCCAGGATAACGGCGTCAGCTGGACATCCGCCCAAGTCGCCAATGTGCCAGACTCCAGAGCCAAACAAAGTGCTGGCAACCTGCCCGATGGTACCGCTTATATTGTGAATAACCCCACCGGCAATAAAAACCGGCTGCCATTGATTATTCTGCTAAGTCGTGATGGTGAGGAGTTTAATCGGGCAATGGTACTGCGGGGTAAAAACCAATTGCCGCCTATGCGCTTTGCCGGCAAATACAAACGAGTGGGTTACAGCTACCCTAAAAGTTATGTCTGGAATAATGCGCTATGGGTAAGTTACGCCGTGAACAAAGAAGATATCGCCGTTACGCGGCTGGCACTTGGGCCAACACCATAGTGCTTCGGGCCAGTGTTACACCAGTAAACCGTGTAAACAACTGTAAAGTAATTGCATATCGATTGGCTTACCAATATGCGACGTAAATCCCGTGTTTAAATACGCACTGACATCGCGGGGGGACACATTCGCCGTAAGCGCAACGATGGGTAAATTTTTGTGTTGTTGATTAATCAGTTTAAATGCTTCGATACCGTCCATTTCCGGCATCTGAATATCCATTAATACCAGGTCAAAGCTGCTGCTGCCAACCGCTTCAACCGCCTCCCGCCCGTTTGCAACAAAGGTAACTTCCGCCGCTGTTGACTCCAGCATCGAGGCCAGCACCATTTGGTTGATATCATTGTCTTCAGCAACCAGGATACGTCGACCACGCAACTGTGGCGGTTCAGCGGTTTGTTGAGAAGCCGGCTCAGTGCTCAGCGAGGCAGGTTTAAGTGGCAGCCGCACAGCGATATGAGTACCCAACCCGGGCTGACTGTTCACGGTTAAGTCTCCTTCCATCAGATTAACCAGACTGCTAGTGATAGACATGCCTAAGCCGGTACCACCATATTTACGGGTGGTAGAAGAATCGGCCTGTGCAAATCGCTCGAATACTAGTTGCTGAACTTCCTCACTCATGCCTATGCCGGTATCAGACACGTTAAACTGCAACCATGGATTTTCTGTTTGCGGGCCACAAAGCAACTCAACTCTGACACCCCCTTTATGGGTAAACTTTACGGCATTCGACACCAGATTAAGCAGTATCTGGCGGATCCTGACAGCATCACCTGCCCAGCCATCGATAAAGTTATCAGCGCTCTCCAGTGTAAGAGAGATTTGCCTGACCTCTGCTTCAGGCAATAAATCACTCATCACCGACTCGCTAATTTCCAGTGCTGAGAAAGGCGCATTTTCCAGCGTCAGCTGATTAGCTTCAATTTTTGAATAATCAAGCACATCGTTAACAATGGTTAACAGGGTTTTGGCGGAATACCCGGCTTTACTCACCAGGTTTTGCAGTGTTGGCTCCAGGCTGGCTTGCGAAAGCAGTTGTAAAGTACCCAGAATGCTGTTCATTGGTGTACGGATCTCATGGCTCATATTGGCCAGAAATACACTTTTCACTTTGCTCGCCTGTTCGGCTTTTTCCTTTGCCAGCTGTAACTCTCTGGCCCGTTCAACGTTGAGAGTAACGTCCTGAAAAGTACCATACAGTTTTACGCATTGCCCGTCCTGCATTTCGACTTCCCCACGCGACACCACCCACCGCGCTTTACCCTGTGCGGTGATCAATTGCGCTCTGATATTCCAGGGCCGCCCGTTTTCAATAGCATGGGACATCACTTGCTGAATTTTTTCGCGGTGCTCGCCCTCAGGATAAAAAGCCAGGGCAGATTCGATAGAGGGAACATAGTCATCTTCCACACCGTGAATTAGCTTAGTCTGCTTGCCCCACTCAATATACCCGGTTAACAGATCCACCGACCAGGTGCCAATTTTTCCGACCTTCTCCAGTTTATCCAGCGTGGCCGCCTGCGCGGTTAATCTTGCCATCGCCTCGTTGCGGGCAATCTCAGCGCCCAGCCACTGAGCAATAAGCTCGACATAATCATAAGCCTCTGGCGGAAACGGTGAGACTGGGTTAGGCGATGAAAAATTCACTGTGCCATACACTTCATCATTTAGCAGTATCGGAGCACCAAGATACGCCTCAAGCCCCTGGGTGTGATAGCAAGGATGGCTGGCTATTTCTGACTTGCCAGCATGATAAAACCCTGTCGCCTGCTGTGCTTTAAGCGTGTGCATGCAATAGGTTTCTTCAAGGGTAAAGGTCATTCCAGGCGTAAGCTCAGGAATAGGGCTTTCGACAAACTGGATAAGATATGTCTGGTTAATGACTTTACTGACAATACCAATTTCCAGTCCGAATAATTCAAGGCCGAAGCCGAGTAATTGTTCGACTTTCGCGTCAAAGGATATTGCCTGATTTGCAACAATATTATGAAACGCCCGCAATGGATTGACTGAATTTGCCATAATGACCTGATTCGAACCTGCCCTAAATTGATACTCTACAAGAATTTGTAAACGGTTGCTGAACGATTTACAGGCAATCAGGATTTTAAGGAGGACCGGAGATCAACAGTCAGCGTTTCACAGGTAAAAACAGGCTGCGCTCAACGTACACAGGTTTCCTGAGAGACCCCGGATATCACCTTACGGTGATGCCGGGGTAAAAACAGGCTGCGCTCAACTTACACAGGATTCCTGAGAGACCCCGGATATCACCTTACGGTGATTCCGGGGTAAAAACAGGCTGCGCTCAACTTACACTGGATTTCTGAGAGACCCCGGATATCACCTTACGGTGATTCCGGGGTAAAAACAGGCTGCGCCTGTTTTTATTTCTTCGTGTAGGCCGCTATTATTACTATGGTTTGACCGTTTACTTTACCTTCAATGTGCAGCGGGTTGTTGGTCAGACGGATGTTACGCACCGGGGTGCCACGCTTGGCCGTAAAGTTGGCGCCTTTCACGGTGAGATCTTTAATCAGGTGTACTGAATCGCCGGCTTTGAGCACATCGCCATTGCTGTCCAGAGTGGGCTCCCTGTCATCTATACCCGCTTTGGCCCACTCCAGTGTGTCATCGTCGAGGTACAGCATATCGAGTAAATCCTGAGCCCAGGTTTCACTTTCCAGTTGTTTTAACATCCGCCA
>CATMRP010000052.1 GCA_950073835.1 uncultured Alteromonadaceae bacterium | reverse complement strand
CTGATTTTAATGGCGGCATTTATTATTCCGGTGGTGCTGGCCAAGCTGGCCCTCGACTTTAACTGGTTTGAGCAAGGCGCTACCAACAAAGGGGAGCTACTTCAACCGGTAGAGAACCTGCAGCCATTACTTAGCGAGCAGTCGCCGAAGTGGCGGGTCATGTATATTGTGCCAGCGCAGTGCGGTAACGAATGTGAAAATGCGATTTACGCCATCCAGCAGGTCTGGCTGGCGCTGGGTAAAGAGTCTGACCGGGCCCAGCCGGCGGTATTTTTAACCGCAACCAGCGACAGCAAAGCCATGAATATCCTGCATGATTACGAGCATATCAATGTGGTTACGCTCAATCAGTCGCAAATGCAGCAACTGGAAGCCAGCCAGGTGAATGAGCATATTTTTTTGGTCGATACCCAGGGCAATGCGATGTTGCGATTCCCCCTTTATCAGCTCCGTCAGGATGCCGTAATGGGCAGCCGCGACGTGCTGTCTGATTTGCGTAAATTACTTAAACTGTCACGTATTGGTTGAGGCGACACTATGCGCAAGTTGGTTGGTTTTAGTATTCTCCTGGCCGTTGTGGTGATTGTGCTGGGCGCCTACACCCGTTTAACGGATGCCGGTCTGGGTTGTCCGGACTGGCCGGGCTGCTACGGGCACCTTACGGTACCAGAATCTGACATGCATATTGAGGCGGCTAATGCCGCTTATCCTGAACGGCCGGTTGAGACCCACAAAGCCTGGAACGAGATGATCCACCGCTATTTTGCCGGCACTCTGGGCCTGTGTATTTTAGCCATCGCCATTTGGGCGGTGAGCAAACGATCGGCGGGGGTCCCCATAAAATTGCCGCTGATTTTGCTGGCGCTGGTGTCCTTTCAGGCCCTGTTGGGTATGTGGACAGTCACTTTGAACCTGCTTCCGGTGGTGGTGATGGGCCACCTGCTGGGCGGTTTTAGTGTACTCACCTGCCTGTTTTTACTGTATTTACGACTATCCCGTTACCGGATTGGTTTTGTGGATATGCGGATTAAACGCTATGCCATGTTTGCCGCGCTGGGCATCGTGGTGCTGATTGGCCAGATCGCCCTGGGCGGCTGGACCTCAGCCAATTATGCTGCGCTGGCCTGTACCGAATTCCCGGTTTGCGAAGGCGACTGGCTTAATCGCATTGATATGGCAGGTGCTTACAGCGTGCCTGAGGCCGAAAATTACGAGTACGGCGCTCATGATTACGCCGAGCGCATGACTATGCATATCGCCCATCGTTTGGGCGCGGTGATTACTTTTCTGTATCTGGGGTGGCTGGCTATCAGCCTGTATCGTCGCTCCGCTTCTCAGCATCTGCGCAACGCGTCGGTGGTATTAGCTCTGGTATTACTGGCTCAGGTTGGCCTGGGTATCAGCAATGTGGTGTTTAGCTTACCCCTGCAGGTTGCCGTTTTACACAATGCCGTAGCGGCATGTTTATTACTGGTGCTCGTTCTTATTACTTACACACTGTATCGAAAAGTGTAGGAGATCCTCATGGCAAAATCGCAACCGATTAATGCACCGCTGTCAGCCGCCAAAAGCCGCCCGTTAAGCGGCTGGCGGGCAAATTGGCGCTATTATTACGAAATGACCAAGCCCCGGGTGGTGATGCTATTACTGCTCACCGCCCTAGTGGGTATGTGTCTGGCCACGCCCGGCTGGGTACCCGCCGATCGCTTAATTGCCGGGTTACTGGGCATTGGACTGCTGGCCAGTGCGGCAGCCGTACTTAACCATATAGTGGATCATAAAATAGACAGCCAGATGGCACGAACCTTTAATCGCCCGGTGGTGAAAGGTAAGGTGAGTATTCAACAGGCGCTGATATTTTCATTTGTGCTGGCGGTAGTAGGTTATGCGTTGCTTGAAATCTGGGTTAACCGCCTGACTGCCATGCTCACGTTAGCCAGCCTGGTGGGCTATGCGGTGGTTTACACTATGTTTCTTAAACGTGCCACACCGCAAAACATAGTGATTGGCGGTTTAGCCGGCGCTGCGCCACCGTTGCTGGGCTGGACGGCTGTTACCGGAGAAGTGCACGCCTACGCGTTGCTGTTAGTGCTTATTGTATTTACCTGGACACCGCCGCATTTTTGGGCGCTGGCTATTCATCGCGAAAAAGACTACGCCAAAGCCAAGGTACCCATGCTGCCGGTGACTCACGGCATTGCTTTTACCAAAACCTGTGTGCTGCTTTACACCATATTACTGTGCCTGGTGTGCCTGCTGCCTTACCTGATTGGTAAAGCGCACCTAATTTATCTGGTGGGTTCGTCGCTGCTCAATGCTGGCTTTTTGTATTATGCGTTAAAACTTAAATATGCGGCCGATGAGCAAACCGCCATGACCACCTTTAAATACTCTATTATCCATCTGATGGTATTATTTGTTGTATTATTGGTTGATCACTATGTGCCGATGGCTTTATGAATCAAAAATTGTTGTTAACCCTGGTGGCAGCGCTGGCCCTGGTGGCCGGCGTGGGTATGGCGTGGTGGTTCAGCACGCAAAGCGCCGAAAACGAAACACCTCAGTATCTGCAAACTTTTCCTGAGCCTCGCCAGCTGGCCGAGGTAACACTGCTTAATCAACACGGTGAAACAGTAACAAACGAGCTGTTTAAAGGGCATTGGAGTCTGTTATTTTTAGGCTATACGTTTTGTCCGGATGTGTGCCCTACTACTATGGCGGCATTAGGAAAAATTTATCCAGAACTAAAAAATATTTCCACCGACTCGCCAATTCAGGTAGTGTTTGTCTCCGTGGATCCAAAGCGGGATACACCTGAAAGGCTCGCCTCTTACGTTGAGTACTTTAACCCGGAGTTCGTTGCATTAACGGGTGAGCATAAAATGTTGTTCCCGTTTGCGAGATCAATGGGGTTAATGTATGCCATTGCGGAAAGTACCGATAACCCCAATTATCTTGTTGATCACAGTGCTTCTGTGGTTGTAGTCGATCCGAATGGTTTAGCCATCGGAAGGTTTAAGCCTGAGTATAATCCTGGTGAACTTGCAGTAAGTGACAGTGTTCAAATACTTACTGATATGCCTGTTATTACCAAAGTACAATAAATGCCATGTTGTAGTATTATCCGAAATGCCAACAAGGATGATGGTAGTATAGCTGTTCCCCTGCTGTTTAACGCTGGTAAGCACTTGCTTACCGAGGTCTTTGGCCAAGGTGACCAACAAGTCGCCCTGGACTACCTGTTATCAGCCTGGAATAAAGGGGGTGGACAGTACGGTTTTGAAAATCATTGGGTTGCCGAGTATAACGGTGAAGTGACCGGCCTGGTTAGTTGCTGGCATGATCGCTTGCCTGAAAACTTCGACAGAGAAACCCTGTCTTCTATCGTCGAGCACTTCGGTATCGATGACGCACTTGAGATCGTCATGCGCTCGCAGCAATACCTGGCCGTGTTAGAGGCACCTTTATTTACCGAACTCGGTATCGGCCACCTGGCTGTATCGCCTGACACTCGCCGTCAGGGTACGGGCTCTGCCCTTATCGAGTTTATGGAAGTAAAAGCCCGCGCGATGAAGAAAAATGCGCTCGTTTTAAACTGTGAAATTGCTAATAAAGGCGCGATTGCTTTTTATCAGCGATTAGGGTTTGGTGAACACCGGACCAACGACCAGTTTGTGCAAATGATCAAAGCGCTGCACATCGAAACGCAATAACCAGTGGGCTATTGCCAGCCGCGATGTACTCGCGTCAGCAATAGCCGCTGTTTCGTTTAATCCGGATACTGACCCTTCTCGTTGGCCACAAAAAACGGCATCGAATACCAGTAAAAGCGGCCGCCTGCCGACTCTGATGGCGCAGTACAATTTACCCGTGAACGGCCAATTGGTAACTTTGCATCCAGCGTAAAACTAAACTCACTGGCCGTGGTTGTTACGTCAAGGGTACCGCCCTGATAGTAACAGGCCAGCTGCGATAATCTCACGTCTTTAGCGGCAGTTTCGTCGAGAGTAATGTTAACGGTGTCATCCAGCTGACGGCTGGCTATTTGCGGATCGGCCAGCGAAGCATTTACCACCGGCATAGAGAGACTCGCCATTTTGGTCTTCAAAGTGCTCAGCTTGGCATAGGGACCGGCAGCAGGAAAGCGCGGGATAGCCGTCATATCGGTAAATGAACCAAAGGCGCCCGAGTGCTGCCCAAACCCGGTATAACCCTGTTTTTCCAGGTGCTTAGCCAACGTGAGGTTGTATTCGCCGAAGGGGTACGCGAGGTACTTGAGTGATTCACCGGTCTGTTGTTGAATGATTTTTTCGGCACTGGTGATGTTTTGCCATACCCGTTTAAGCCAGGCCTGTTCATTTTCTCCGGCCTGTTTTTCCAGCAGGTGCAAATGGTCCAGGGTGTGATTGGCGAAGGTTACTCCCTGTTTTTGCATTTGCTTTACCTGTTTCCAGCTAAGCTGATTGCCCTGCTTGTTAATGACTTCAGGGTTAATAAAAATGGTGTAAGGAAAGTTATGCTTGCGCAGTAACGGATGACCATTGGTGAGTATATTTTCGTAGCCATCATCAAAGGTAATGGCCAGTGCGTTATCCGGCACGCTGCCCTTGCCTTTCGCCGCCTCAACCAGCTGCTTTAAGGGCACCACCGTATAGTTTTCTGCAATGTAGTCGAGGTGCTGGGCAAACTCTTCGGGTGTAACTGAGGTGCTGCGCGGGGTATCTTCCGCAACATGGTGATACAGTAAGATCACGCCACTGGAGTGGGCTGGTCCGGCCTGGGCCTGACTTGCCGTACTGTGCAAAAATAACAGGCTCAGTAACAGCGGGATAAATCGACGTGTCATGATAAACTGCATGCATTCTCCTTGATATTAATACAAAACTCGCAAAGGTTCCGGTGACAACCCTATCCTATCAGTTACGTGGCAGCGCTGCCCACATTCAGTTATTAAAGCTGGCCCTGCCGATGATTCTGGCGAATATCACCACGCCATTACTTGGACTGGTTGATACGGCAGTCATGGGGCATATGGATTCATCGGCGCAACTGGCCGGGGCTTCCATTGGCGCGTTAATTCTGACCCAAATTTACTGGGTGTGCGGTTTTATTCGTATGTCGGCCACCGGCATGAGCGCGCAGGCCCGGGGCGAGGGCGACCTCACCGTGATGGCAAAGTCGTTTTATCAAACCGCGGTAATTGCCATCACCATTGGCCTGCTTATCTGGCTCACCCAACAGGCTATTCTGCAAGCCGGTTTATGGCTGGCGGCCCCGGCGGCCGATGTGGCGGTTTACAGCCGTGAGTACTTTAACATCCGGGTGTGGGGAGCTCCGGCAGCGTTGCTTAATCTGGCTTTGATTGGCTGGCTGGTGGGGCAACAAAAAACCACCAGTGTGTTACTGGTGCAGATTGTCGGTAACCTGCTCAATGCCAGCCTGGATATCCTGCTGGTGTGGTGGTGGGACTGGGGCGTAAGCGGTGTAGCGCTGGCCAGCGTGGTTGCCGAATACACCATGATGATCATGGCGATGCTAATTGCCTTAAAACACATTCAGTGGCAGCCTCCGGCGCTGGAGTGGTTTAATAAAACGGCGCGTAAATTTTTAATGAAGCTAAACGGTGACATGCTGCTGCGTAATCTGGCGTTGCAGGCTTGTCTGGCGTTTTTAACCATTCAGGGCGCCCGGTATGGGCAGACTGCCACCGCCGTAAATGCCATTCTGATGCAGTTCTTTGTGCTGATTGCGCTGGGGCTCGATGGCATTGCCTATGCTGTAGAGGCTACCGTAGGTGAGGCAGCCGGCGCAAAAAGTAGCAAAGGCGTTATGCGCCAGACGCAGCGAGGATTACTGTGGTCGGGGCTGTTTGCCGTTGGTTATGCAGTGATTTTCTGGTTTTTCGGACCGCAAATTATTCGTTTACTCACGGACATCGAATCTTTGCAGCAGGCAGCCTATGCCTACCTTGGCATGATGACCGTGCTGCCATTAGTGGCTCACTGGTGCTTTTTATATGATGGGGTGTTTGTTGGTCTTACTCAGGCCAGGGCCATGCGCGATACCATGATAGTCAGTGCGCTGCTGGTGTATTTTCCGGTCTGGTATGTTACTCAATCTGAGGGTAACCCGGCCTTATGGTGGGCCTTACTGGCCTTTTTACTCGCCCGGGGAATAACGCTGGGGGCAGTGTTTTACTGGCGCCGGGATAAACTCGTTGTTGGTACCTGAGTTTACTTGTGTCGGTGGGGATTAATCGACTTCGTGAGGCGATACCAGAGCAGGCCAAGATAACCAGACATTGCCCAGCCAAAGCCGCCAAGCAACACTGCTAACCCCACATAATAAAGCGGTTCAAACCACCAGGCGCCGGCTACCATAACGCAAAGGCCCAAGGCAAAAACGCTGAGGCCCTGAATAAAGCGTTGCCAGTGGCTAGAAGGCAGCATAGCGCCGTGGTCCGGCTGTTGGCTTAGTAGTAAGAGTGCTCACCCGACTGATGTTCTGTAGCATCACGAACACCTTTGATTTCGCCGGCAAATTCGTCGAGCATCTGCTTTTCGATCCCTTCTTTAAGCGTTACATCGACCATTGAGCACCCGTTACAACCGCCGCCAAACTGCAGCACGGCGTAACCGTCATCAGTAATTTCCAGCAGTACCACCTGGCCGCCGTGGTTGGCCAGTTGCGGGTTAATTTCAGACTCAATCATATAGTTCAGACGTTCGACAATCGGCGCATCGTCTGCCACTTTACGAGCCTTGGCATTTGGCGCTTTCAGCGTTAGCTGTGAGCCCATCTGATCGGTGACATAATCGATTTCGGCTTCTTCGAGATATGGCGCGCTTTCTTCGTCAACCACGGCATCAAAGCCGTCGAAGGGTAGCCGGGTGTCAGAAGACTCCACCGCATCGGGTGGACAATAAGAAACACCGCATTCAGCACTTGAGGTTCCCGGATTCACTACGAAAACACGAATATTTGTGCCTTCTTCCTGTTTAGCCAGTAACTTAACAAAGTGTCCCTGGGCCTCTTTTGATATTGAGATCATTGTAGAGTCCTGCATAATCAATAACTATCGCATATGATAACAAATTAACCTGAGTAAAACAGTCAGGTATTGAAAATATATTATGCCGAAGTCACAGGTTTCAAGACCATCAGATAAAACTAATTATGGTGTCCGTAAAATGCTATCAGCGCCAATAACGACAAACTTCACCCCTTTACGCTCATGTCTTGCCAGGCTCTGCACTGTTATGATTGTTGCGTTTTCGCTTTGCTTCAGCGCTTTGGCCACTGCCCAGGGCAAACCAGCCAGAGCTTACTTACCTGACAATGTTAAGCTTGATCCCGCTATACCCACACCTGAATCGGTGCTTGGTTATAATGTTGGCGACTGGCACGTACGCCATGATCTGCTGGTTACTTATATGCAGCGCCTCGCGGCGGCTTCTGAGCGGATAACCCTGGAAGTCACCGGCTATACCCACGAGCAACGCCCGCTACTGCTGTTAACCATCACGGCACCTCAAAATCGCAGTAAGCTGGAAGACTGGCGGACCGCGCATATGGCGCAGGTTCAGCAAGGAAAGAAAACACCGGCGGATGCACCACTGTTCTTTTACATGGGTTACAGCGTGCACGGCAATGAGCCTTCTGGTGCCAATGCATCGCTGTTAGTGGCTTATTATCTTGCGGCGGCCCGGGACGAGCGGGTAACCCGTTTACTGCAGGAAAACGTGGTGCTGCTGGATCCGTCCTACAACCCGGATGGGCTATCGCGATTTGCGCACTGGGCCAATATGCACAAGGGCAAGGTACTCAATGCCGACCCGGCGCACCGTGAACATCAGGAAGGCTGGCCCAACGGGCGCACCAATCACTATTGGTTCGACCTTAACCGCGACTGGTTAATGATGGTGCACCCTGAGTCGCAGGCGCGTATCAGCAAGTTTCAGCACTGGCGCCCTCATGTGTTAACTGATTTCCACGAAATGGGTACCAACAGTACTTACTTTTTCCAGCCGGGTGTGCCGAGTCGCAAAAACCCGTTTACGCCGGAAGGCAACGTACGCCTGACCAACGCGCTGGCAGAATACTATGTCAGCGCCTTTGATAGTCAGAAACAGCTGTATTTCAGTCAGGAAGGCTTTGATGACTTTTACTATGGCAAAGGCTCATCTTATCCGGACGCCCAGGGCAGTATTGGCGTGTTGTTTGAGCAGGCCAGTAGCCGCGGCCACCTGCAGGACTCCATTAACGGCCCGTTAGCGTTCCCGCAAACTATCCAGAATCAGTTCACCATGTCAGTGGCGGTGTTTGATGGCGCCATGGCAAATAAAGCAGCGCTGCTGGACTATCAGCATAACTTTTTTAAAGACACCGCAGAGCTTGCCAGTCAGGATGATAATGCAGCCTATTTACTTCATGAGCCGCAGGACAGCTGGCGGCTGGAGAAAGCGCGCTGGGTGCTCACGCAGCACAATATCCGGTATCAGCAACCGCGCGAAGATATTGAAGTTAACGACACTATTTATAAAGCAAACAGCACGCTGGTAGTGCCGCTGGCACAGCCGCAGTACCGCTTAATCAAGGCGTTATTCTCCACTCAGCAGGACTTTGTGGATAACACCTTTTACGACGTGTCTAACTTTAACCTGCCACTGGCATTTGATTTAACCTTTGCCCCCATGAGCAGCCGTGAATTGCGCCGTGCCAAATTCACCAACACCAGCCCGTCATCCGCTCCGATAGTGCCGGTTGACAGCGAAGCCTATGCTTACGCGTTTGAGTGGCATCACTACAAAGCCCCGGCGTTGTTGCAACAATTGCTTGATAACGGCGTGGCAGCGCGTATTGCCACCCAGCCTTTTACTGCTGCCACCACACAGGGCAACTTATCGCTGGCGGCGGGTACCATCGTGATCCCTCGGGGTGTGCCGCAGCCACAGAAACTCATTGAGTTAGTGAATACAGCCGCGGTTGATGCCGGGGTACCGGTGTTATCCTTAAACAGCGGCTTTACCCGCACCGGTATCGACATTGGCAGCCGCAGTATGGTGCCGGTAAAAGCGCCTAAGGTTCTGCTGGTAGGTGGCGAAGGAGTCAGTCCGTATCAGGCCGGTGAAGTGTGGCATTACCTTGATACCCAGGTGGGCATGCCGGTCACCCTGGTGGAACAACGTCATCTCGATAACGTTTCCCTGCATGATTACACTCACGTTATATTTGTTGGTGGTCGTTACGAATTGCCCGAAGGAATAGATGAAACGATCACCGACTGGGTTCGCGGGGGCGGCACCCTGGTAGGCCAGACCTCGGCCCTGCGGTTATTTGCCCGGCATAACTGGCTGGATATCAAACTGAGTTCAAGTCAGGACGTTGCCGACCTGTTTAGCAACAAGAACCTGACTTTTGCCGATCGTTCTGCGCACAATGCGCAGCAACTGGTGGCCGGGGCAGTTTATCAGGCCAATATAGATATTTCTCACCCGCTGTTTTACGGCTACGACGCGCCGCAGTTAAACCTGTTTAAAACCAGTAATATGATGGCGTTTAGCAATGCTTCACCAACAGTGGTTCCGGCGCGCTACACAAACTCTCCGTTGGTCGCCGGGTTCAGTGCCGACCCGGTGGTAAATGAAATCGCCGGGTCGGTAGCGGTCATGGCCGAGACCATGGGGCGCGGTCGGGTGATTGGTTTTACCGATGATCCACAATTCCGCGGCTTCTGGTATGGCACCAACAAGCTGATGAGCAATGCGCTGTTTATGGCTGAGGCGATTAACTAAGCCTGGCTGAGAATCTGGCAACCAGGCAGCAGTAGCGCCTGGTCGGCCTTAGCCGGCGTTACCGCTAGCGCCCAAATTACAATTTCTGTGTGGGGCGCTACCTGATGGATGAGCCTGCTCAGGGTGGCGATAGTGGCACCGGTTGTTACCACGTCGTCAATCAGGGCTACCCGGGCGGGAAAGTCGTTGGTTTCCAGCTGATAAGCCTGCTTCAGGTTACGCAGTCGCTCGCGCCTGCCAAGGGATTGCTGACTGCGTTGCCAGCCTCTTCTGTGAGCCCATCGTGGCATCACCGGTATGTCCAGTTGCTTCCCCAGATAGTCGGCTAACAGCAGGGTTTGATGATACTGCCGTTTAGCGAAACGCCAGGGACTAATAGGTACGGGCAGCAGACATTCAGGTAACGGGTTGGAAAGAGCCGCAGAATATCGCAAGAACCATTGTGCCAATGGCTCCGCCAGCAAGGGATGGCCGTATTTAAAGCGGCGAATCAAATGATCCAGCGGCCAATGAAAGTAACTTAGCGCACACAATTGGTGGTAGGGGCCGGGCGTTAGTCCCTGCTTGATGTTGGGCCAGTTCAACAGGTTTAGGGCCACTTTTTGAGTATTGAAGAACATACAGTCTTGTTCGCAAACTTCGCACACAGCGGCCTTGCAGTGTTGCTGACACAAATAGCATAACCCGGCAGGGCGGAATTTCGTCGCGCCTTTGAGGCATTCCACGCATTTCGCTATTGGGCTTTTTAAAATGCTCATGTAAACTTTTGCTACGTTTTGTCAGGAAGTGATTACGTGGGTGACAATAACACTAATACAGCATTAAAGAGCCTGTCTCAGGGATCGGGAAGGACGTTGGTTTTGCTTCATGGCTGGGGCATGAACAGCGCCGTTTTTAGTGAGTTTTTACCGTTTCTGACTGACGATCTTGAGGTGATTCGCATTTGTCTGCCAGGCTTTGGCCAAAATAGCGACAAGCTGCCGGAAGACTACTCACTGGATACCATTACGGCATTGGTGAGTAAATCCATTCCAGTGGGCTCCGTGGTAGCAGGGTGGTCGCTGGGTGGTTTGGTAGCGCAACAGCTGGCGCTGTCTTACCCCGATAAGATTGCCGGTTTAATTACCCTGGCTTCCAGCCCTTGCTTTGTTTCTAACGGTTGTTGGAAAGGCATTGAGCCAGACGTGCTGAACGGTTTTCAACGCCAGCTGGCGCGAGATTACGAGAAAACCCTGGATCGTTTTTTAGCTATTCAGGCTATGGGGAGTGCATCAGCCAGGCAGGATGTAAAAACGATACGCCAGCAACTGGGCGCTTTGCCCTCACCTGCCGAAGTCGCGCTCGCAGCTGGCCTTTCCTTGCTGGAAACAGTGGATCTGCGAAGTATGATTGGGCGCATAAATCAACCCACGCTGCGCTTGTATGGTCGCCTGGACAGCCTGGTGCCTACCAGTAGCATCGACCGTATTCACGAACTGCATCCCGGTGCGGATACCGTAGTAATGCCCCATGCTGCCCATGCACCGTTTATTTCTCATCCGCAACAGACCGCCGATATCCTGTTGAATTTTATCAATAACCTGACCCGCATTGACCGTTATTACAGCTAGCTTGTAATGGCCTGCCGCAAAGTACTTCACCTGAATGGGACTACTTTGCGGTAATTTAAGCTCGATGCACCCTACGCATAACTGCCCGCCATGACTGGCTTGTGTAACGATTTAATACCACGCCCGTGACTATCTCAGACTTTATTTTTTAACCGTTTTGGTTAATAATTAACCATGAGAGTGTAGAGGTAGTGTATGGTGATAAGCAATAACGTAAATTCTGCGATAATGGCTGGTCAGTTCGGTTTGCAACAGTCGTTTGAGGGCATGACCCAGTCAGCGATGAACATTGCACAGCGGGCGGCCCAGCAGGACGTTGCGCAAAATGGTACCGGTAATTTTCTGGCCGATGCCTCGTTGCGCAGTTTGTCCACCACATCCGATTTGCTGCCCTCCGGCGGTGACAGCATGACATCTGATTTACTGTCGATGCAGATGTATACCAACAATGCCCTGGCGTCGGCCAAGGTTATTGATGTTGCTAACGAAACGGTTGGCCGCATCATCGATACGATTGCCTGATAGCGGGTAAGCCGTTATGAACATTGTCACGCCCATCCCAACGTCCTTTGCCATTCCAACCGCTAATCTCAGCGTGGAAGCGGCCCGGCGTGACAACCTTGCCCGTGAGTCCATTCCTCAGCCTGCTGATGCCAAGCAAGGTAGTGCCGAGCAGGGCCTGGGCTCCGAATCAGACAAGTTAAAATCTTCGGTTAAAGGCAATCAGCCGCTCACCTATGAACGCCCACAGTCGAATCAGGGTAGCGCGGCGCAGGTAACCGGCGATAGTCAACAACAGTTTAACGATGCCAGCGAGGAAAGTGCTGGCAAAGAAGACGCTCGGGAGCGCCAGCAAGAGCAGGCTGAACAGCGTCAGGTTGAATCCCTCAAAGAGCGCGATCAGGAAGTACGCACCCACGAACAGGCTCACGCCACGATTGGGGGTCAGTATGCCGGTTCGCCCCAGTATGATTTTCAACGTGGTCCGGATGGCCAGCGTTACGCGATCGACGGAGAGGTGTCTATTGACGTCTCTACCGAAAATACACCACAACAAACTATCCGCAAAATGCAGCAGGTTCGTGCCGCCGCACTGGCGCCCGCTGAGCCATCACCGCAGGATTTACAGGTTGCTGCAGAAGCGTCCCGCATAGCGTTTGAAGCACGCAGCAAACTGGCCGAAGAGCGCAAAGAAACGCCGGCGGTAAGCCCGGAAAACGGCGATTCTGCTTCGCGGGTGGCATCGGAAGTCCCTACGCTGGAAGAAATTGTGGCCAATAATCAGCCACAAATTCCAACCCGAAAACTCGATGAGTTGGCCGCCGACGAAGACAGGTATAGTCAGCAAAGCAGTGGCCGTCGCTCGCTGCAAATAGACAGTGAGCAAATGCAGCAGCGAAACACGGTAATTGCCTCATTTTATAAAAATGTCTCAGTACCTGTTGAAGGCGGTTTCAGCGCCTCGGCTTAATCGAACAGATTTACAAAAAAGCCCCGTCTCTTGCGAGCGGGGCTTTTTTAGTTCAGCTTATTTGTTTAATCAGTTTTTCTTTGCCTTGGCGAAGGCATCGGCGAACGCATTCCCCATTGCGGCATTCGCCGGTGCACTCTGGCGGCCTTGCTGGCCTTTCTGATTACGGTTACCGCCGCCTTTGTTTTGCGGTTTACCGCTACCCTTCGGCCCCTTACTCTGCGGAGCCGGGGTGTCATCCAGGCGCATGGTAAACGAGATGCGTTTGCGATCTGCATCGACTTCCAGCACTTTTACCTTAACGATATCACCAGCTTTCACCACCTCGCGTGGATCGGAGATAAACTTATTGGTGAGTGCTGAAATGTGCACCAGGCCGTCCTGATGAACACCTACATCCACAAAGGCACCAAAGTTGGCCACATTACTGACAACGCCTTCGAGGATCATGCCCGGCTTCAGGTCTGCCATGGTTTCCACGCCCTCTTTAAAAGCAGCGGTTTTAAATTCCGGACGCGGATCCCGGCCAGGCTTATCCAGCTCCTTAAGAATGTCTTTAACCGTTGGAATACCAAAGTTGTCACTGACAAAATCTTCCGGATTGAGCTTACGCAGTAAGTCGGTATTACCAATCAGATCATTGACCGCCACATCGGTGCGACTCACAACGCTATCTATAACCGGGTAAGCTTCCGGGTGCACCGCCGAACTATCCAGCGGGTTAGTGCCGTTCACAATGCGCAGGAATCCGGCGGCCTGTTCGAAGGCTTTGGGCCCTAAACGCTCGACAGATTTCAAATCCTGACGACGGGCAAAGGCGCCATGGGTATCACGGTAGCTAACAATGTTGTGCGCGAGGGTTTTGTTTAATCCGGATACATAGCTGAGCAGGGCCGGTGAAGCGGTATTTAAATCAACGCCAACGGCGTTAACACAGTCTTCAATCACCTGATCAAGCGACTTGCCCAATAAACTCTGACTGACATCATGCTGATACTGCCCCACACCAATGGCCTTGGGCTCAATTTTTACCAGTTCTGCCAGCGGATCCTGCAGGCGACGGGCAATAGACACTGCACCGCGTAATGATACATCCAGCCCAGGCAGCTCTTTTGAGGCAAGCTCGGAAGCAGAATAAACCGACGCCCCGGCTTCGCTGACCATAATTTTCTGGGCTTGCAGCTCGCTATTGGCTTTGAGCATTTCACCTACCAGCTTGTCGGTTTCCCGTGAGCCGGTGCCGTTACCGATGCTGATCAGCTCTACCTTGTGTTGTTTGCAAAGGTTAGCCAGGGTGCGCTGAGATTTATCCCACTGATTTTGTGGCGCGTGAGGGAAGATGGTCGTGGTGCCTACCACCTTACCGGTTTTATCTACTATGGCTACCTTAACTCCGGTACGCAGACCCGGATCCAGACCCATGGTGACTTTCGCACCGGCAGGCGCTGCCATCAGCAGGTCGTTGAGATTTTTGGCAAACACGTTAATGGCTTCTTCTTCGGCTTTTTCGCGAAGCTGGCCAAACAGTTCGGTTTCCATGTGCAGGCCAATTTTGATTTTCCAGGTCCAGGTGACTACCTGAGCCAGCCAGACATCGGCAGCTCGACCCTGATTGCGCAGTTCAAAATGCTCAGCAATAATTTGCTCGCAGTAGGACGCCTGAGCCGGCGAGTCTTCCTGACCAGGATCGGCGACCATCTGAATGTGCAGCATATTTTCGTTGCGGCCACGGAACATTGCCAAGGCTCGGTGGGAAGGTACTGAGGCAAGTTTTTCTGAGTGGTCGAAGTAATCACTGTACTTCACCGCCGCTTTTTCCTGGCCTTCCA
Source organism: uncultured Alteromonadaceae bacterium (assembly GCA_950073835.1). Lineage (GTDB taxonomy): Bacteria > Pseudomonadota > Gammaproteobacteria > Enterobacterales > Alteromonadaceae > Alteromonas. Next base: position 10,974 of record CATMRP010000052.1, on the reverse strand, counting down.
CAACACGACTGCGAATGTGGGCGTTTTCGTTGAGATAACGACGAATTTTCGCCAGTAAGCCGGCGTCTTCGGCAAACCGCTCCATCAGGATATAACGCGCGCCTTCCAGCGCTGCCTTGGTATCTGCCACGCCGTTTTCAGCACTGACATAGTCAGCAGCCACGGTGTCCGGGGTTAGCGTTGGATCTGCAAACAGCGCATCGGCCAGCGATTCGAGGCCAGCTTCAATCGCAATTTGCCCCTTGGTGCGACGACGCGGTTTATAGGGCAGATATAAGTCTTCCAGCGTGGTTTTGTTGTCGGCAGCAAGAATTTGTTGCTGCAGTTCAGGCGTGAGTTTTTCCTGCTCACCGATAGATTTTAAAATTACCTGGCGGCGGTCTTCTAATTCACGTAAATAGCCTAACCGCTGTTCCAGGTTACGTAACTGGGTATCATCCAGTCCCTGGGTCACTTCTTTACGGTAACGGGCGATAAAAGGTACGGTTGAACCTTCGTCGAGCAGTTTTACAGCCGCTTCGACCTGAGCAGGTTTAACAGCGAGTTCGTTGGCAATGGTATTAATTATCATCATGTATGAGATTCAGGCGGTAGTGAATTTAATGATTGGAAGTGTCCCTTCCTACCTACTATTGATTTGCAATCGGTAAGCGTTACCCACGCTTTTAATGGGACCAGAGTATAGCACCTCTACCCGCCGTGTCATATGGGTTTGCTCACCTCATTTTGGGCTGCAAATCGAAGACAGATATAATCTCTGGCTGGCATAGTTAATTGCCGATACAATTTACTTTTAGCATCAATTTTTAAAAGGTATGGCAAATTGCGTACAAACCTGGTGACCCGGGAAGGGTATGACAAACTGCGTAACGAACTGAACTATCTGTGGCGAGAGTACCGGCCGGAAATTACGGCCAAGGTTACCTGGGCTGCCAGCCTGGGCGATCGGTCAGAAAATGCCGACTATAAAGAAAACAAGCGCCTGCTGCGTAAAATTGACTCCCGGATCCGGTTTTTAAGAAAGCGCCTGGAAACGCTTAAAGTGGTGGATTTTGCACCGGAACAGGCCGGCCGGGTGTTCTTTGGGGCCTGGGTAGAGATTGAAAATGACGACGGCGACACTAAGATCCTTCGCATTGTCGGACCCGATGAAATTTACGACCGTAAAGATTATATTTCCATCGATTCGCCCATGGCGCGGGCGTTGCTTAAAAAAGAAGAAGATGATCAGGTAGAGGTAAAAACACCCGAAGGCATCCGGGTCTGGTATATCAACCGGATTAGTTATGCCGAAGATAACCAGGAAGGATGAGATGATGTTACGATTCATGTGGTGCGCTGTTTTATTAGTGCTTAGTCAGAGTGCGAGTGCTTACGATTTTGGCTCGGGGGATATTAAGGTTCCCGAAGGTTTTGAGGGGCCGGTAATGAAAGCACCCAGCGAGGCCTTCTCTGCCGTTGGATTTACCCGTCGTCACGCTGATAGTGACAAGAGCACACTGCTGCAACTGACGGTGTTTACACCGCCTAATGGCATACCTGCACTCAACCAGGCCAAGCAAATCGCGTTTTCCAAACAATACCTGATGCAGTTCTTAGAGGGCGTGAAGCGCCGCCGGGATAACTTTTCTATGTCTGCTATAGAAACGGTATCGATTGATGGAGAACCTGCTGTTCGGATCCGTTGGACCGGGCGTAGTACCGATAACGATGTTGAATTGTATGGCGAGATGTACTGTGTGATATATCAACAGCAACTGCTCAGCTTTCATGTGCAGGATTTTACCGATTTTGACGCTGATGGATATGAGGCAGCGCGTAGTGCTGTTATGGCGATTGAATTCGATTAGCCTGTTGCCGAAAACGTTGAAACGACTCAGCTTATAGCCAGTAGCCATAATTAAAATCATATTTTTATACAAAATGCCGATAAAATGTGTAGCAGATTAGCGACAAGACAGCTATTTCTGTTTATAATCTATACGGTTAATGATTGTAATCTATACTAAAGACCCCTATTCGTAGCCTCGGTTCTCAGGTATTGTAATCAAAATGTAAATATATTGAACGAATTCGTCATACAAGTGACTAATCTTTGCAGTCACTTATTTTCAAATGACATCGTTTACATTAAATGAATTGAGATTATGAATCGATACTCACCAACAGAACGAACTGAGCAACATCAAGAGCGAGCTGACAAGCCGGCAACCGCCAGCGCCCTCGGCTTATGTTTAATGGGCTTTCTGCTGTTGTTAAGCGGCGTTTTAATGTTCATCCTCACCACTGTGAATGCTTTTAGTAGTAATGAAGGCACTAAAACCATGGTGTCGGTGCTGATCTGCCTTGCTATGTACCGTGCCGGAAAGTTTTTGCTGCAACAAGTTAGCAAATTCAAAATGCCGCCAAATCGCCGCCGCAGCGTGATCTCCTAGTTTTTCAAATCAGTAAATAGATATTCAAATCAAGATGGGCACACAGCGAAATGTGTGCCCTCTGATCTGTTAAGTTCAGATTGGAATAAAACGCCCGCCTTCTAGCTCGAAATATTTTTTAAAAAGTCGCTGTTTGCCGTGCAAACCGGCAAATCTAAACTAAGCTTAAAGAGCAAACAAAACGTTACCCGAATGAGTATTTGGGCGCATGCGTTGCTATCATTTTGATTGGCATGAGTATGCAGACAGTACGGACTTACTGATGAGCAAGGACAGGTGCTGAATAAAAAGCCGACACAAAACGTCGGCTTTTTCTTTTTGGTTCGATGGAATATCAGGGCGGTGCATGAAACACCGCGCCAGAGATTATTCTGCGGCTTCTTCTTCTGCCGGTTTAACCACTTCCAGTAACTCAACTTCAAAGATCAGTGTTGAGTTAGGTGTGATATTACCTGTAGCACGTTCGCCATAGGCTAACTCAGAAGGAATGAAGAAACGGGTTTTACCGCCTTCTTTCATGGTTTGAACGCCTTCAGTCCAGCCTGGGATAACGCGGTTCAGTGGGAATACCGCTGGTTCGCCACGAGAGTAAGAAGAGTCAAACTCGGTGCCATCCAGTAAGGTTCCTTTGTAGTGAACTTTAACTGTGTCGGTGGCAACCGGGCTGGCGCCTTCACCTTCTGCCATTACTTCGTACTGCAGACCTGACTCAGTAGTAATTACACCTTCTTTCTGACCGTTTTCAGCCAGGAAAGCTTCGCCTTTGGCAATATTTTCTTCCGCCATTTTGCTGGCCAGTTCCTGTTGCTTGGCTTGCATTGCCTGCTCGCCCGCTTGCGCCAGTTGCTGGATTTCAGCCGTTTCAAACATCAGGGTGTTACCCATACCGTCTTTAATACCTTGCATCAGGGCGTCTTTATCGATGCTTTCACCAAACTGTTGCATTTGCTTGTCGCGGGTAAACACGAACATACCCATGCTGGCACCCATGGCATACGCTTGCTTTTGCGCGTCGGTCATTTCTTCTTTAGTCAGCTTTGGGTCCTGAGCAGGTTCGGTAGTGGTGCCCTGTTGAGGCTGACATGCTGCCAGACCCAGTGTAGCCATGATAGTTAGGGCAACGAGCGACTTTTGCATAAACTTCTCCGTTAGTTGGTCTCTCTTGTCGCAGCGCCAATTGTGCTGCAACAAATCAAATTCTTTAAATGTAAATCAGGTTATAAACGCTTTACTGTAACACGCCTGATAAGATAATCACGAATATCGGTTTCACATTGCGCCCAATCCCCAGGATAAGCGACGCATATTACGATTTCGTGCTATGTTAATGCGAGCATTCGCAATAAGAAAGGCCTATGACAACACCATCACTGAAAACGTTCACTTCTCGACTGATTGTTACGCTACTGGCCGGATTTGGTTTAGCCGGGTGTATTGTTCCGGATACGACGCCGGATAATCAATGGCGCATTGTTGAAGATGGCGCTTACGCGGCAGACGTATCGGTGGATGGCCAGTTAAGCGTGGTGTCTGGTATCAATAATGGCATCCATGTGTGGCGTTTCGGTGAGGCTCAACCGTTATTTCAGTGGAGTCACCAAAGCGAGGACGGCGACCAGGGCAATAATTTGGTGGCCAATGTGCATATCAGTGCCGACAGTCAGTTTGCAGTGACATCAGACCGTGAGGCTTTTGCTATCTGGAGTTTATCTTCCGGTGAGCCGGTGGGCTTTTGGCGCATCGACGAGTCAACCATCCGCGATGTGGCGCTGGCCAACGGCGGTCGCGGTGTATTGGTGGGTCGTTCCAGTGGCAAGGTGATGTTTTTTGAACCGGAAAGTGGCCGGCGCATTGAGTTTCTTGGTCATCAGGAGCGCATTAATAGTGTGGATATTACGCCCAATGGCCGTTACGCCCTGACCGGCGGAAACGACTATGTGGCTTACCTCTGGAGTACCGATAGCGGGCAGGTAATCCATACCTTTACTCATCCCAGCCGCGTTACCCTGGTGGCACTGGATGATGAGGGGCGCTATGCCTTTACCGCCGACAGTCAGCAAAAATCGCAGATCTGGAATGTACAAACAGGTGAACCGATTAGCCAATTGCAGTATATTGCGCGCCAGAAGATATTTACCGATGCCGTGTTTTCTAAAGATGGTAAGTACTTGCTTACCGGAGCCCCTTCGCGAAGGTTGTATTTGTGGGAAGTTGCTACGGGTGAACAGGTAGGAGAATGGAAAGTTGCCCCACGGGAAAACATGTCACCGCCCTCAGCCGTAGTGTACGGTGTGGGCTTTCTTGATGACGAACATGTGCTGTCGGTAAGTAGTAGCGGATTAGCTGAGCTGTGGAGTATGCCCTGAATGACAACGAACAACGACAAGCTGGCTAACGAGTTAGCCAAAGCAGAAGACGCTATTGCCGAGCTGGAAACCAAGGTGGCTTTTCAGGAGCACACCATTGATGCACTCAATGAAGCTTTGGCCCATCAGCAAATACAAATCGATAAGATGCAGTTTCAGTTACGTCATGTTATCGATAAGGTCAAAGGCATGGAGCCTTCCAATATTGCCAAAATGTCAGAAGAGACCCCGCCGCCCCATTATTAAGGATGGGTCTCGAGGTTTCCAATATGTACATGCTATTGTGCTGTTCACTGGTGATGACCAGAGCACTTTAGCTTACACAGGGTCAAGAATAGAGTGTTTCGGCTGGAGTTTCTGCACAGGTCAGCCTTGTTTACTAGTATAGGGAAGGAATGAAAGCATGGGAGCTGGTATATTTGTTGTAATTGTCATTATTCTCAACCTTATTTTGGGGACAAGAGCATTTATCCTGGCTTCAGAACTTAAGCGCGAAATTCATGTTAAAGCTTCATCTCTCACAGTGCTTTATGCTATCCAAAATGAAATATTATTCTCAGCAAAGAACTCTTTATTACCTTTAAATTCAGAAAAAGCCTTTCAGTGTTATCAGCGGGCGAAAGTATCTTTGAGGATAATGTACGCCGCTACTATAGTTGTTATTTTATTCAATATGCCAGATCAACTATCCGACTAAAGACGCCAGCAATCGTTGACCGCTCCGTGAAATCCCCCAAATAAGGAGGCAATTTCCGACAACAGTTAACCAGAACATTATTTGAAAACGGCGTTTACTGGATTTATGCCTTATAAATCGCTGCGCCACTACAGCACCGGGCCATCCGCAGGCCAGTGCAAGTATGTGTAAATACTTTTCCGGTATTCTCCGACTGTTACGTTTAGCAGCCGCTTTATCCCATGCATACACGAGAAATGTCAAAATGCTTATTATGCTGTAGGCGAACAGCACTAACAGAGATAATTGCTCCATTAAAAAACCGACGAACAATACCAGACAAAAAAGTAAGGTCACATATAGCCCAAAAGAGCGCATAGTAAAACGCTTGTAAGGCTTGTTTTTATGATGTTGCGGAACCGTGCTTGCGGCAGAGCTTGATTGTGTGCTTTTATCTCTCATCGCATAAGAAGAGTAATTTGGGTTGCTGTTTGTCTTACTAATACGGCAACCCATTACAAACAGTCCATTTAGTCCTTGTTTGCCGGTACTTCATTGGTTGCCGGTTTAGTGTTAGAACCCTTCGACGAAGACTTTTCAGAACCGGATTGCGGCTTTTTCGCTTTGGTAGTCACCAGGTCGCCGTCAATCACGGCACTGCCCTGGATAAGATCTTCCAGTGTGCCATCTTCAGCATCCACTAAACCCACCTCACGCAGTAATGAGTCGACTAACGGGGCATTGGCGCGGTAGTTAAGTGCCGCGCTGGTAACCTGATCCGCCAGGCCTGTGCCGCCGCTCTCACCACTGCCGCCAGCACCACCAAGGCTGTTGCCATAGCCTTGTAAAATCTTAATGCCGTCAATGTTTTCCAGTGGTTTAACCGCATTGGCAATAATGTCTGGCAGAATTTTAAGGATGGCCAGTGAGCGTTGCAGATCAATTTGCTCATCTTTAAGGGTGTTTTCGGCTTCGTACATGGCTTTTTTACCGGCCGCTTCCACAGCAAATACTTTCTCGTCGGCCTCAGCCTGCAGTTTCTTGGCATCAGCGCTGGCCCGGGCTTCAGTAAGAATGGCTTCTGAAGTATTGATCGCCGCTTCACGCTTCGCCTCAGCTTCTACGGTAATATTCACCGCTTCACGCTCTGCTTCTTTGCGGGCGTCGATAACTTCAATTTCCATGCGACGATTTGCTTCAGCTACCTGACGGGTAGTAATAACCGCTTCTTCTTTTTCAACTTTAAGTTTTTCGGCTTCGGCTGCTTTGGCACGGGCTGCGGATTCTTCTTCCGATTTATTGGCAATGGCAATCTGTTTATTTTGCTCGGCCACTTCAATTTGCTGCAGTTGCAGAATGCGGGCTTCGTCGATAGCTTTACGCTTTTCTATCTCGCGGGCTTCAATGGTTTGTTGTTTCTCGATTTCTGAAGAGGAAATGGCTTTTTCTTTAGCAATTTCAGCCTGGCGTTCTTCCTGCTCTTTTTGTTCGCGCTGTTTGGCAATCTCGGCTTTTTGTTCCTGCCGCTTGAAAGCCAGTGACTGTTCCTGCTGAATGCGGGCTTCTTCTTCGTCACGCTTAATGTTTAACGACAGTTTTTCTGCTTCCAGGTTACGCTGTTCAATCTGGATGCGGTTTTCCTGTTGAATATCGTTGGTTTCTTTGCGTTTCTCTTCAATGATTTTAGCTAAGCGGGCACGACCTTCGGCATCGAACGCGTTGTTTTCGTTAAAGAACTGCAGATCGGTCTGGTCGAAGCCGGTTAAGCTGACAGATTCCAGCTCGAGGCCGTTCTTTTCCAGATCATTAGCCACACTTTGCTGTACTTTTTGTACAAAGTCGGCGCGTTGTTCGTGCATTTCGGTCATGGTCATCTCGGCCGCCACTGCACGCAGTACGTCGACGAACTTCGATTCCATGAGCTTTTTCACTTCTTCGGCACGGGTGGTTCGGGTGCCTAAGGTTTGCGCCGCCATGGAGATACCGGCTGCATTAGGCGCGACCCGCAGGTAGAAGTCGGCTTTCACATCCACACGCATGCGGTCTTTGGTGATCAGCGCATCCTTGGAGGTTTTTTCTACCTCAATGCGCAGCGTATTCATGTTAACCGGGATCACCTCGTGAACCACAGGCAGCACCAGCGCGCCACCATCCTTGATGACTTTTTCACCGCCCAGGCCGGTACGAACGAACGCAGTTTCTTTGGTGGCTCGGGTGTATAATCGGGCCAAAGTAAAGCCAATAACCAGCAGCGCAATAACTGCAACAACAGCGACAATCAATATAAAAGGCGCATTACCTAATCCTGAATTTTCCATAGTGACTACTTCCATCGTAAAGGGTTAAAGGTCGGAATAGCGACTTGCTAACCAGCGGTAATCCCGCTTTTGTATTAATAATATTTTTTCGCCCTGGCTGAATTTCTCATCAGGCTCGAGGGGCTCTACTAACAGGTAGTGGGGCTGGCCATGGGCATCAACAAATTTGCCTTCTGCCGGACTGTTCTGACGGGCAACACCAACGGTGATGTGGCCAACCGTGCCAACCAGTTCATCGGCTGTGGTGGCTGATGATTCCTGTTTGGGGAGCAGGCGGGCTAAAAAGGTGCCAAACCGGGCCGTACAAAACAGGCCGGCTACCACAGCAAGGAGCGTTATCAGCCACCGGGCAAAATAGGTGTCCAGCAGCGTCAGAGAAAGAAAATTAAATGTCAGACCGGCAGTGCCGAAAGTGGTAAGCAGTAATACCAGCCAAACCAGCAGGGGCACTCTGTCGAGCGCCAGCCAGCTACCAAATTCGGTAAAACCTGAAGAAGAATCAGCGTCGGCATCCAGTGCCGCCTGATCGTCGACTAGTCCTAGCAGACTAACCCCAAAAAACATCCCTGCCATTTCCAGAATGAAAAGCGCTATAACAATGCCCAGCGCACAGCTAAACCAGAAATTGGCATCATCTAATAAGAATGACAACATGCCACCGTCCCTGATGGTGAATCCATAAGCAAGAAAATAAGTTTAATGCCAAAGTATTAGGTTGGCAAAACATTTAGAAAAAGCCGGCATAACTTGCTTAAATCGGGGATATCGTTAATCTACTCTGAACAGATTATAATCAGTAGTTAAAGACAGCTTTCAGCTTCGAAACGCTGTAAACAAGACAACGGAAGTTCGCATGGAAGGTTCTATCCAATATACCTTTGCCGGTTTTTCGCTGGAAAGCGGGACTCACCGGTTGTACTACAACGGTGAGGTACGGCAAACCACGGGAAAAGTGGCGGACTTTTTGTTATTGCTGGTGGCCAATCCGGGCGAGGTAGTCACTAAGGAGCAGATCCTCGATACGCTATGGCCGGATCAATTTGTCAGCGAGGCCTCTATTTCGCGATTGGTGTCTGACACCCGGCAGCTGCTCAATACCGATGAACCTGATAATGAATTTATTCAAACCATACGCGGTAAAGGGTTCCGCTTTGTCGCCCCGGTTGTCATAGAAGAAAGTATCGTTACTCAGCCGTCAGCGTCGGCTGGTGGCACGCATCGCTGGAAGCTGTATGGTGGAGTGGTTTTCCTGGCAGCGCTGGCCATCGTTGCCGTGTTAGCCGTAGCCAGGTGGTGGCAGTCTCCGGGTAGTTACGTGGTGGAGGCTGGCCAACGGGTTGTTGTGCTGCCGGTATGGGTACAAACCGGTGATATTCAGGACAGTTGGGCGGAATTTGGCATTATGTCTATGCTCACCCAACAGCTGAGAGAATATCCGGATGTTCAGATTGCCGATGTCGACTCGGTATTAAGCGGGCTCAATGCCCTGCCTTATAACGCAAGTACAGGCCCGGACGACAAGTTCGAGCTGATATGTGGCGCGTTGGGCTGCCAGGCATTGGTGATCCCAGAGCTTAAAGTTCTCAGTGGTAAGCCGGTGCTTACTTATCGTATTGTCCAGACTACCATGCAGTCTCCGGAGTATATTTTTAATCATGCCAGCGTGATGGAATCCGCCCGGCAAATGCTCAATCATGCAGTGGGCCAGTTGGTACCCGTGATGCAGGAACGTCTGGAGCTCAAGCCGCTGTATAGTGACAATCAACGGGCCAATATGCAGTTTGCTATGGGCGTGAGTGCGCTGTATCACGGTGATTATGTTTCAGCGGAACAGTCATTGCGTCTTGCTATACAGCAGCAAAACGACTTTTTCTGGGCGCGGGCCTATCTGGCCGATGTGTTATACCGAACCGGCAATTATCAGGGCGCAGAGTTGGCGGTAACTGCCTTAACTCCTCAAGCTTCATCAGCCCGGGCCGAGCTGTTTTTAGGTAACCTTGCGGCCAATATTTTGTATGCTAAGGGGCAGTTGAAAGGCTCCATCGATGCATCCGATCCATTAATTGTTGCCGCTTCTACCGCCAGTGAATATGAACTTCAGGGTAACCTGCTAATGAACACCGGCTCCAGCTTTACAGCATTGGGTGAGACCGCCGAAGCAATTGATTATCTACAGCAGGCGATCAGGGTGTATAGCCAGCACGAGCTCACTCTGCGAGAAGGGCAGGCCCGTCTGAATCTGGGCAATGCCTTGTTTTTAAGTGAGCCCAATTCGGCCGAATCCACCCAGCAATACGAGCGTGCTGCTGCGATTTTTCGTCAGTTTCAGGCTAAGGCCTATTTAGCTTATGCCTTATCTGCGCTGGCTCAGCAAAAGCGTCATTTAGGCAGGTTAAAAGAAGCCAGTGCGCTGATTAGCGAAGTAGCCAACTTATACGAGCAGGCGGGGGATGAGGAAGGCTTGCTATTTGTTAAAATCGAGCAGGCCGATATTGCGGTGTTACAGGGTGATCTGGCTGGTGCGCTGGCACTGGCCACAGAAGCCTTTGAGCAGGCGGGCAGCCAGTATACTTATGTGCGTTCCTATTCGTCTGCCATGATGGCACTTATCTATCTTGCACAGGATAATCCACAGCCAGTGCCAGCGCTGCTTGCCGAGCAGGACAAGTATGAATGGTTTGATCCCCGCGCTAATTTCAGTTTGCTAAAAGCCAGCTATGCACACTGCACGGGTGAACTAAAACAAGCGTTAGCGGAAGCGCAGGCAGTGAAGGCTGAGCTGGGCGAGCAGTGGTCAGATGCGCATCAGGCATATCTGGATATATTCCAACAGGATGCGGAAACGGGTGATAAACGGGCCGTGGATTATAGCCAGGGTCGCCTTTTGTAGCGTAATTCAGAAACTATCAGACTTCTCTTCTCCGATTTTCAGGTTTTTCAGTGTTAATGCTGTCAGCATTCAGGCTGACTCAATATGCCGGAGACCCTTATGTTTAAACTTGCTGAACATCCTTATCGCCTGTGTTTTCTGATTGTTGCCATTACGCTGATTATTCTTATTTCATTCCAGTCTGGAAAAGGTGCGATAAATACCTTCATAAGCGAGACCGATAAGTTTTATACCTGTCCGGACAGCTTTACCTTTGAATCCCGTCATCAGGCGGCGCGCTGCATTCGCT
>CATMRP010000051.1 GCA_950073835.1 uncultured Alteromonadaceae bacterium | reverse complement strand
TATATGAGCAATATGATTGAGATCTCGTCGACACTGGCTGTTGCCGAAACCGAAATAGAGCTGCAGGCCATTCGCGCTCAGGGCAGTGGTGGGCAGAACGTTAATAAGGTTAGCAGTGCCATACATTTACGGTTTGATATCCACAACTCATCCTTACCGGATCCCATTAAGCAGAAGCTGCTTAACTGTAATGACAGTCGGGTGAACTCCGATGGCGTAATGATTATTAAAGCGCAACAATTCAGAACCCAGGAGCAGAATCGCGAGGATGCCATTGCCCGGTTGGTGGAGTGGATTAAGGAAAATACCAAAGTGCAGAAAAAACGCCGTCCCACCCGGGTCAGTAGGGCAGTGAAGGCCCGCCGCAAAGATGCCAAGCAGGCCAAGAGTCAGCGAAAGCAAGAGCGCCAGAAAGTTCGCTGGTGATGCTATAGCTTATACTCCCAAACAAGCTAAAAGGTATAGCGTAAGCTCAACCTGGCTGTGGTACCGCTGTACAGATTATTAATAACCCGCTTTTGCTCGCTCAGGTAAGAACGATCCGGGTAGTTAAGAATATTATTCAGGCTGAGTTTGGTGCTCAGATGCTCACTGAATTGCCAACTGAAAGACTGGTTCCACGAAAGGACTTTTTCTCTGATGGTGTCCTGCTGAGCATCGGCGCCTACATCATCCAACGCTTCACTCTGCCAGGCCAGATTGGTGGTATATTGCCATTGATGATGCTTTACCAGCAGGTTAAGCATCAGACGATGCTCAGCCCGCTCAGGCATGGCAATCGAACGGTCGGTGAGGTTAGCCTCAGTATCTGAATAGGTGTAAGACGCTTTAATATCAATCAGTGCCAGCCCGGTATCGGTGAACTGCTGTGACCAGTAGGTCTGCACTCCGCGGATAAAGCCGTCCTTGCCATTTTCCACCCGGGTCACATCGTACACAATGCCGTCGAGTTCTTCTGTAACCCTGGAGTCGTAGAAGAAGTCCGCGATATCTTTGTAATACACCCCGGCAACGAGTTTACCTAGCCGGGGGGCAGTATATTCGAGTCCGGCAAACCAGTTAACAATGGTCGTGGCCTCAAGATCCGGTGAGCCTTCCGTAATGGTGCGGGTGGGGGGATTAATGCGGCGGTAGCGTACCGTATCAAAATACTGCGGGCGCATTAACTGTTCAAAATAGCTAAATTTTAAACGGGTGGCGGCGGATAACTGGTAGCGTAATTCCAGAGACGGCAACAGATGCTGATAGCTGTTACTGCCTTCTACAAATGCCGCATCAAAGTGACTGAAGGTTTCTTCGATAGTAAGACCGGCGACGTCGACGCTGGTGATCTGATCGCCAAGGTTTGCAATACCGGTTTCTGTGGGCCCACTCACAGCTCCACGTGTGCTGGTTTCGGTTTTCTCATAACGCAGACCAAGGCGCCAGAACCAGGATGCCCGTTGCTGGTAAGCATCGAGGTAGGCTGAACTCACCGTTTCTTCGCTGGTATAGATATCCTGGATAGACTCCAAAAAAGACTGTGCCGGGTTAAAGTAAAATTGCTCCGGGTTAGCAGCGAGATAGGGGTCACCCAATAACAGGTCCATACCGGCGGGGATGGTGGTTCGGTTTTCCATAATCTCAACCGGCTGATTACTCCCCAGCAGCGGAGTGAGGCTGAAACGGTTGTCGGTAGCAGTATAAACCGAGCGGTAATTGTCGTTGTCGCGCTCTTTATTGCGCCAGGTAATGCCACTTCCTACCCACACGGGTCGTCCGGCAAAGTTAAACTGCTGACTCCAGTCGGTAACGAATGCATAATCGGTATCTGTTGTAGTGGTTTGGGTTGGCCGGTAGTTGGCAAACCACGACTGACTGGTATCAAATACGTCAGCATTGGTCACGGTGGTAGTTGGCAGATAAGGACTATCAATTGAATAGTTAGCGCTCAGTCCCTGATCGACAAAATTCCAGGGCAACCAAAGTCGCTCGTTAACCCAACGGCTGTAGTAAATACCAGCTTCTAAAGCGCTGGTATCGGTTTCGTAATTGACGCCGAGCCGGTGGCGATGAATATCCCGGGCAGTTTCCATTCTGTGAAAATAACGTCGAATACGCGAGTCGGACACACTGACATCGCTTAAGGTGGAACCGTCATTACTCAGTTCGACGCTATCAATGGTGCCGGCTCCAATTTGGTATTCCAGTCGGTTACGGGTGGCGATATCGTCGTAATTGGTCGACATGCCTTCATAGGTAAAAAAGATGTGTTCAGAAAGCACGTAGTCAGCTCGCCACTGCATATTGGTGCTGGTAGTATCAAACTGGTCCTGGCTGTAGCGCGGGAAACCCAGTAATAAAGCCTGTTGTTCCGGTGTCTCAGGGGCATCAATAGACAGCCAGCGGGCCTCATAAAAATCGACTATTCGCTCCAGGCTGTTTCTCTGGGCGTTAAACTGTAAGCGCCAGCGGTCAACACTTTTAGTTAGCTTAATGCTACCGCCAGGCGTATATTCCCGGGCTACGTCCTGATAACTTACATTGGCCTCAAGCGCCGCACTGGTGGCTTCGGCCTTACCTTTGGATAATCGAAACTGACCTCGAAAATCCACGCCTTCGGCATCGGTCACCGCGCTGAAAAAGCGCCCGGGAGTGTCGTTACCCTGGTATTCAGAAGCAATGGGGTTACGCTTGAGTAAGATGCGATCGCGCTCTCTGGCACTCTGATTGGTTGCATCATCAGATGGTCTTGCTGTGGGCGAAGCCGTGGTTTGTGCCAATGTGGTGCCGGTAACCGACAACGTAGTCAGAATGACAGAGAGTATCGATAATTTAAACGGTGTACCGACTGCCTTAAGGCTCCTATGGCCTTTTCGGGTATCACTAGACATTAATTTCCCTTCAAAGAAGAACAACAAAAAATAACGGTGGTTTTAAGGCAATAGGTACTTAATCAGTGGGCGGGCCGCGCGTGAATTATTTTTTGTCTGCGCAGCCAATGACCAGCTCTGTTCGTAGTGGCAGGTTACAACTATGGACGGACCGCATTATTATATTTTGTATGCCCGACACTGCACTGATTAGCAGCGTAAAGGTAGCTATTTATCGGGCGAAAAACGAGCTTAATAAGATAAGCACACTGTGAATAACGTTCAATGGGGACGCATTTTGTGTAAAGTATACGATCGTCTGAGCGTTTTGGACGCGCTGTGCAACATGCCCTGGTGATGACTCTGAACCTGTTTTCCCCGAACCAGGCACAGGCTGCAGAGGTGCAAGAAGAGCCCGACCAAGAGAGTCTGCCATACCAGGGAAGTAAAGGTTTCAATTTAAATCTGTCATACCGGCCTTCGAGCCTATCTCTGAGCCGTATGACTCATCTGAAACATCGTGCTTTTTATTTTTGTTGTTTTAGACCCACGATAACAGGGAAGGGGGTCCCGGACATTTTCTGCGAAAATTCCGGGATGACATTGAGACCTCGGACAGGCCCGTTGGGCCTTCCGGGGATAGTTTGAATGGGAGATCCCGGATAACGCCTTTAGCGTTTCCGGGATGTAAAAACACGTTAGTGTTAAGGTTAGTCAGGAATGTTAAGGAGACCCCGGATATCGCTTTCAACGATTCCGGGGTTTAAAAAACGCCTTAGCGTTTTTTAAACCTTAAACTGTCGGATTGAGCTTTGCAGTTCTTCCGCCAGGCGGGCGACTTCTTCGCTCGATTCTGAAGTTTGTTGTGCACCCACGGTGGTTTCTTCTGCGATGCCAACAATGGTTTCAAGCTTCTCAGAGATGTCCTGCGATACCAGGTTTTGCTCTCGGGCAGATTGCTCAATCTGGCTGCTCACATCGTGAGCCCGTTTAACGGCCTCAGAAATAATGTCGAGAGCCTGGGTGGCCAGTTCAGTTTGTTCAACACACTTGGCCGTTTGCTGTTTGCCCTGATCCATCACCGATACGGCTTTCTCTGCGCCTTCCTGCAGGACTTCGATCATGGCATTAATTTCCTGCGTCGACTCCTGCGTGCGGCTGGCCAGGGTGCGAACTTCGTCGGCCACCACGGCAAAGCCCCGGCCCTGCTCACCGGCACGGGCTGCCTCAATCGCAGCGTTCAGTGCCAGCAGATTGGTCTGGTCGGCGATGCCGCGAATAACATCGAGGATACTGCCGATGCTGGCGCTGTCCTGATGGAGCTTATGAATAACCTGAGCGGCATCTTCAACGTCGCGGGCCAGTACTTCAATAGTGGCTTTGTTTTCCAGTGAGAAATCGCGAACCTTTATAGATTCCTGATCGGCATTACGAATTTCCTTAAGCGTATCTTCCGCATTTTGCGAAACCATTTGAGAAGTCGAATGCATTTCAGTGGTCGCAGTGGCTACCAGGCCTATTTGTGCTTTCTGATCCTGAATAGACTTAGTGGTTTGAGTGGTTACTGCTGAGGTTTGCTCTGAAGCCGCGGCGAGCTGTTCGGCGCGTACGTTAATGCCACGGATAAGCTCTTTAAGACTTAAAATCAGCTTATTACAGTTTTTCGCCAGCTGACCAAACTCATCCTTACTGGAGTCATCCAGGTTATGAGTCAGATCGCCGGACGAAGCGATGTTTAGTAAGTCGTTGACTTTCTTAAGCGGAATAGTAATAGCATTAACCGTTTTATAACCGGTAAAGAAGGCAATAATGAGTGATACAAGCACAATAACTATTACCAGTGTGGAACCAAAGCTAACATTACTGGTTACCTGTTCTTCCAGTGTTTTTACTTTGGCATTGGTCAGGCTTAGCAGTTGCTCGAGTTCACTGACTGCACTGGCCGCCATTTCTTCCGACTTGCTAAGGGCTTGTTCGGTTTGGTTGCGCAGTTCCAGCCGCGATACGTGCAATTGCACCACCCCATCGCTACCCGTTACTGCATCGATAGCATCGTTAACCAGCGACTCAACTTCTTCCAGCGTGCCGGATGAATCCTCATCATTGGCAGCGCTGAGCATGGCATCAAGCTGCTCACGAATAGCATCCACGGCAAATTTTACTTCATTACCCAAAGTGTCTGCACGCACCAGTGTCTGGGTTTTTATGTAATCAGACGTTACCGTAATAAGGGTAAGCAGACGGGTTTCCAGTTCGCCACCCAGCTCTGAAGCGCGACGTAGATTCGTATTGCTTTGTACTTCGCGTAAATCGCTAAAATCGAGCAGATAGGTAGAGGCGTCGTCGGCGTTATCCTCGACGTCCATTAAGCGACTTTCAACATCGTTGCGGCGGGATAAGTAGCTGTTGTGGCTGGTATATAAACCGTTAACTGTAGCCAGGTATTCCTGCGAGATACCATTGACGTTCTGCAAAGCGGCGCTCAGTTTTGGATCGTTTTTCACCGTTGATGCCAAAGCTTTGTACGCATCGGTAAAATTCTGGCTGGCTTCTTCGAACTGTGTTTGCTTTTGTTTGACTGTTGAAAGTTCATCAGATACGTAAGCTTCGAATACCAAACGGCCCATGTTTAAAAATGAGGCTTTAATCGTATTACTGCCAATAACTGTGGGCACCGCGACCGTGTTGACTTCACCCACGTCGTGTTGCAGTGAACGAAGATTAACCAGAGATACTCCGCTGATGATTAGCAGCAGCACACTTATCGTGAAGAAGCCGAGAATAACCCGTGCTTTTACCGTTAAATTCATTGTAGCTCCCAGAGCATTATTATAGTTTTGGTGTTCCAAACAAATATGAACTGTGCCTGTTCGGAGTCTGGTGTTAGCCGGTTCCTTTAGTATTGCAGCGTTGCATCCCCTCAAAGCAAACAATAAAACCGGATAATCTGAGACAGGATGAAAGTCCCGTCTGTAAGATTAGTTATACCAATCTTTTAAAACTGATACAAAAGTATTAGAGCCTTTTCAACGGATTTTATATCAGTCTTCACTTCCTTATCGGACAGTTCTGCCAATAGTTAAATGATTTAATGACTGGTTGACCTTATTATAGTCGCTGAGCTTTGGTTACGCAGAAATTGAAACACATTCGTCAGTTTCTTTATGCCAGAGGGTCATGGCATTTCCCCAAACGTAACCGGTATCGAGCGCCACAAACTGACTGGAAGGCGTGTAGCCTTGCAAAGCAGCCCAGTGGCCGAACAGTATGCGTTCATCGGCTTTTAACTGCTGATTGGGGATGTCAAACCAGGGACGCAAAGAAGAAGGCGCATCTTTTGGCGCTGATTTTACTGACAAATTAAGTGCCCGGGAAGGCCGTACAAAGCGCATTCGTGTGGTGGCATTGATGATAAATCGTTGCCGCTGTTTACCGCTAAGTTTGTCATTCCACTTCGGTGGACCGTCGCCATACATGTTTTCAAGTAACTGACACCATTTTACGCTTTTGAGTTGTTCGGCAATTTCCCGGCTGTATGTCAGTAATTGAGCGGTCGACCAATCCGGATATAAGCCAGCATGTACCATGATGAGCTTTTCATCAATAGCCATTGCCAGTGGCCATTGCCGTAACCAGGCGGTGAGTTCAGCAATATCCGGGGCTTTAAGTAAAGGCTCCAGATTATCATTGCGCTTGGCTTTTTTTATGCCCTGCGAAACAGATAAAAAATGCAGATCATGATTACCCAGCACGCTGTAAAAGCTGCTGCCTAGTGAACGCAGATATCGCAAGGTACTCAAAGAGTCTTCGCCACGGGCTATCAGATCGCCTACGGCATAAAGGCTATCGCGGCCAGGCTCAAAGTTCACGTTGTCGAGCAAACGACGAAGCCCGGCGTAACACCCCTGAATGTCGCCAATTACATAGGTTGCCATGATTATAAGTTAATTGATGATATTGGGCAGCGCGAGACGAAATGGCTCTATGGGCACCCTGAAAATATCGCCGTCGGCGGTCTTCATGTCGTAATATCCCTGCATTGTGCCTACTTCCGTATCAATCACTGAGCCACTGGTGTATTGAAAACTGTCACCGGGTGCAATAGTGGGTTGTTTACCTACCACACCTTCACCGCTGACTTCGGTTTGTTTGCCGTTTGCATCGGTCACCAACCAGTAGCGGTGAGTCAGCTTCACCGCGAAGCTATTGTGATTCATCACGGTAATCTGATACGCAAAGGCATATTTATCACTGTCTGAGGGTAAATGTTCTGGTAAATGCCGCGTTATTACTCTTACGGTAACCAGGTCGGCCGGATTATTTTCGGTCTTCGGTGCTGTCATGTTCACTCACCCAATTCGCAACGGTTGCAAAATCATCGAGCGACAGTGTCTCAGCCCGTCGGGTTGGATCAAGGCCAAGCGCTTCTAACTGTGCTTCGTCAATACAGTCTTTCAGACTATTACGTATGGTCTTCCTGCGTTGATTAAACGCCATCGTGCAAACTCGTTCAAGCATTTTTATATCGCTAACCGTCACCACCGGGGTTTGGTGAGGGGTAAGACGGACAACGGCCGATTCCACTTTTGGCGGCGGTACAAAGGCACCAGGCGGTACATTGAGTACTGGCTGAACCTTACAATAGTACTGTGCCATGACCGACAAGCGGCCGTAATTTTTATTGCCCGGGCTGGCAGCCAGGCGATTAACCACTTCCTTTTGCAGCATAAAATGCATGTCGCCAATGATGTCAGCATGGGAAAACAGGTGAAACATGATCGGTGTGGAAATGTTATACGGCAGATTACCAAATACCCGCAAAGGCGCATCCGGCCTGGCCAGGTCGTTAAAGTCGACAGTCAGAGCGTCCTGTTCAACAATGGTCAGTTTGCTGCCATGGAACGGGTGATGACGCAGGCGTTTGGCCAGGTCCCGGTCGAGTTCGATGACCGTAAGTGCATTAACCCGCTCACACACCGGGTCGGTGAGGGCGCCCAGACCAGGGCCGATTTCAACGAGATTCTCGCCGTCTTGTGGATTAATAGCATCGACAATTTGCTCAATCACAAAGGTGTCGTTTAAAAAGTTTTGGCCAAACCGCTTACGCGCAGTGTGGCCTAAATGGGTTTTATTCATTGTTGATGATGAGCCAGTTCAATTGCTTTATTCAATGCTTTGGTAAAACTGCCGCTATCGGCCTGACCTTTTGCCGCCAGATCCAGCGCAGTACCATGATCTACTGAGGTGCGAATAAACGGCAGACCCAAAGTAATATTCACTGCCGCACCAAAGCCTTTATATTTTAGCACGGGAAGTCCCTGGTCGTGATACATGGCCAGCACTACATCGGCATCTTCCAGGTATTTAGGCTGGAAGATGGTATCAGCAGGCAAGGGCCCGGTGAGGTGAATACCTTCGGCCCGCAGTTCGTCCAGTGCCGGGGTAATGGTTTCGATTTCTTCTCGGCCAATGTGACCGTCTTCACCGGCATGGGGATTCAGGCCACACACATAGATGTGCGGCTTGGTTATATTAAACTTGAGCTTCAAATCGGTATGAATGATATGAATGACCTTGTGCAGGCGCTCGCGGGTAATTGCCCGGGATACGTACTCCAGCGGGATGTGGGTAGTGGCCAGGGCGACATTCAAACCGTCAGTTGCCAGCAGCATCACCACATCAATGGTATTAGACTGATGGGCGAAATACTCAGTATGGCCGCTAAAAGAAATGCCTGCTTTGTTGATAATGCCTTTGTTTACCGGCCCGGTAACCACGGCGTCGAAGTCGCCTTCGATATTGGCCTGACAAGCCTGACGCAGGGTTTCTACCACGTAGTGGCCGTTATCGCTGCTTAATATTCCGGGTTCAACCGGCACGGCAGTAGGAATTGCCTGAATAAACAGTTCCCCCTGTGCCTGAATTCGAGTTTCGCCATGGCTGTACTGAGTCAGCTTGAGCGGCATGTTTAATGCCGCTGCGCGTTCCTGCATCATGGTTTCGTCGGCAAAAATAACCAGTTGTGCGGGCCATTCCTGTTGTGCCAGTTCGATAACCAGATCGGGGCCAACGCCAGCGGGTTCGCCTGGCGTAATGGCAATTTTAAGCGGTGTCATAGTCAGACCTTAATTTTAATCACTAAGGACTTCGATATAAGCCGAGTCACGCATTTCACGTAACCAGTTCTCACTCTCTTCCGCAAATTTACGGTTAAACAGCAGCTGGTGGGCTTTATCTTCCTTGCGTTGTTCTGTGGCATCATCGATACGACGGTCGAGCAACTGAATTAAATGCCAACCGTGTTGCGTTCGTACAGGTTCACTGTACTCTCCGGGCTGCAAATTAGCCAGTGCTTCTTTAAATTCGGGTACATAGATGCTGGGGTCTGACCAACCCAGCTCACCACCACGCAGGGCAGAACCGGGGTCGGCTGAGTGCTCTTTTGCCAGCTCGGCAAAGTCGGCATCACCAGCCTGAACCTGTTCTTTAAACTCAATGAGCATGCTGCGGGCACGGTCTTCACTCAGAATAATCGAGGGCTGGATCAGAATGTGCCGGGCATTAACTTCTTCTACTTCCACAACCTCAATACCACGGGTATCAAGAATTTTCAGAATGTGGAAACCGGCGCCACTACGAATTGGGCCGATAACTTCACCCTTGCGCTTGCCCTGTACTGCCTCAGCAAACAGCGTAGGCATGGCATTAATGTTCATCCAGCCCATGTTACCGCCGTCCAGGGCTTCAGAGCCAGACGAGGCAGCAATGGCAAGACGGGAGAACTCAGAACCTTCATCCAGCAGGTTTAGCACTTTATCGGCACGCTCTCGAGCATCGGCTACGTCGGCATCGGTGGTTTCCGGCGGAAAGCCAATCAGAATGTGACCGAGCTCATACTCCGCCTGAGCAGAGCCCTGTTGTTCCATCAGGTCCACCAGGTTAGCGATTTCCTGCGAGGTTATATAGATTCGACGACGCACGTTAGCGCGACGTACTTCGCCCATAATGATTTCCTCGCGAACCTGTTCACGGTAGTCATTATAAGCAATGCCCTGACGGGTAATTTCATCACGCAATTGCTCAACCGTTGCGCCTTCACCGGCGGCGATGTTGGCAATAGTCTGGTCGAGCTGTGGATCACTCACCCGGATCCCCATGCGCTCCGCCATTTGCAGTTGCAGATTTTTCAGGATCAGACGTTCAATGGCCTGAGTGCGCAGGGCTTCGTCAGAAGGCAGGCGTTGATCTTTGGCCGCTGCGTCTGCCTTTACTTCATTAACCAGTGCCCGTACTTCACTTTCCAGTACCACACCCTGATCAACAATCACCGCCACTTTGTCGAGTAGCTCGGTTTGGGCCATGACGGGTAAGCTCATTACCAGACTTAAAAACAAACCCCGAATAAAATACTTCATAAACTCTCTTGCTTGTTGTGAATACTGCCGTGTCCGTTGCGGGACTCCGGCGCATTTAATTTAACACATATGGCTGTCGATAGCCGAACATGCCGTCCTCGAGCATTGCCCGATTCGACCGGGATGAACCGATCCCTTTAAAAATAAATTGCAGAGCAATACTCGAGTCAAACTCATTGGTATTTTGCTGGCCCGTTACATCGTAACGGTTACTCAGACTTCGCTGGGCCACAATCCTAACTGCCCAACAGCAGGACTCGTACTGTAACCCAAAATAGTTTTCGATGCTTCTGTCTCGCTCTAAATCGCGATAGGAACGTCCGACAACCTGCCAGTTTTCACCAATCGGCCAGCTTGCTGATACGCCGAACTGATCGATGGTTTCACCCGACAGATCGCGCACAAACCGGTGACTCAATTGCACCAGCCGTTTGGCGTCGAAACGATATTCCAGCGCCATACCGCTGCGTTCAACCTTGTCATTATCGGTGGCAACCTGTACTGCTGAATGCACAAACCAACTGTCGTCAAACCGCCAGTCCAGTTCGCCGGCCAGCGCCGAACGGTTACGATCGTCCACTGCTGTGGTGACCTGAGAGTCCGACAAGTAGAATATCTGACCCAGACTGATAACAAATTGTTCCCTGTTGTTGTCATCAATTATTCGCGAGGTTGCCCCCACTGTGATCTGGTCATTATCAGTGATACGGTCAAGCCCGGTGAACTCCTGACCGCGAAACAGACCGTTTACATCGGTTAATAGTGCCGTGGTGTCATATAAACCGATATTACTTTGGTCCTCATAGGAGGTATATAAATACTGTACCTTGGGCTCAAAAGTGATGGTGAAGTCGTGGCCAAATAACCGGTCGTTTTTTTCCAGATACAAGGTGCTGAATAAACGCCCCTGATAAAGAGTGCGATTCACTTCTTCTTCGAGTGCAGTGTTTGCAGTATTAGTTTGCTTGTAATAGGTATTCATGGCCGTTAGTTCAGCCGTTACCTCACCCCAGTAACGTTGGTAGGGCAGCGCTACTGTTGGGGCAAGGTGCCAGCGCAGGGCATCAGGGCTCGACTCACGGGCGTTGTCGAAGTACGCCAGTTCAGAATCTACTTTAAAGGTCAGTAAATTACCCAGGTTATTGCGCCACTGAAGTTTTGCTTCCGGCAAGGCGCGGTAAATGGCATCAAAATCGCCCAGGGTTTCAAAGTCACGTAAGTACAGGCTCATATCCAGCGACTGGCTGTAATAGTCCAGGCCTATCGTGCGGTTAATAGTGGTATCCGAACGGTTGTAAAAGTCAGAACCGAGATCAACGATATAGTTATTGTCACTGATACCATTGAAATCCACATTTAATTGCCAGTTTTGCGATAGCATGCCGTGATGCTGTAAGCGATAGAAGTAGCGGCTGTCATCACTGGCCAGTTTTGTATCATTGTTTAAATATTCGAGGTGCATCTGACCACCGGATGCGCGGGTCAGATAGCGAAATTCTGTTTTTAGCTGTAAACCACGGTTCGTCATCAGCCGTGGCGAGAGGGTCATGTCGTAATTTGGCGCAATATTCCAGTAAAACGGCTGCTCATAATCTACCCCGGTGGAGCTGGAACTGCTGATCATTGGAAACAGTAGGCCGGTTTGGCGTTGATTACTCACCGGGAAAGCGAAATAGGGTAAATACAGTACCGGCACATCGCCCAGATAAAAACGGGTATGACGCGCCTCACCGAGGGTGTCACCCGGTTCAATACTGATTTTCGAGGCTTCAAGCCGCCAGTCCTGTTGGTCCAGCGGGCAGGTGGTAAAGCTGACATCACGCAGGGCGATACCTTGCTGGGTGCCTATATCAATCTCACCAGCAGCGCCATGTCCTACAAAACCGGTTAACTGATACTGGGTATTTTCCAGTTTTAAGGTTTGCTCAACCGAATCAACCGACAGCAAGTCGCTATTTACTGTGAGTTCGGGACTGCGATAACTTACATCACCACTGGCCGACAGTGCGCGGCCATTGTCGGTCACCTCGGCTGTGTTGGCGTGAATAATGGCGCTGTCGGTCACAATATCCACATTGCCCTCAAACAGGGCAAACTGGTCTTCGCGAATTTCTGCTGAATCGGCTGTCACCTGCACTTGTTTTTTTTGTAGCAGTTGCGAGCTGTCAAAAGGCGCCGGTACAGCCATGCACAGCGCATCGTTATTCATGGCGGTCTGGGCATTGGCCTGCCAGGCAAGACTGTTTAAACCTGCTATAGCAAGCCAAATCAGGGCGCCATTCATACGCCGTTGGCGGCTGATGGGTTGTCTGAGAGCCCGGATATTTTGTTGGTCATGCTGCAGAGCAAGTTGTGTAGTTTTCGACAGCAAATTATTATTCTCAGTGCTTCAAAGGATTATTCGGCTGGTAGGGGCGCCGATGTCTGTTCTAATCAGGCGCTAATTCTATGCACTTCGCCGCCATTTACCAACAGCAGACCTTAAAAAAATCGAAAAATTCATATCTTAGCCCCATTTATTCACTGTAAAGCAAAGGTGTAGGCGACTTCTCAAGCGAATAACCATTGGTTATAGTGCCTAACATCGAAACTTCTTTAAGGGTTGATAAGCGTGTTTATCAACTCATCAGATGCCGGGCGTCTTAGTTGCAGGGGGAATGCATGCCAATTTGGGGCAGATTACTGGGTTTAATTTTCGGGATGATGTTTTTAAAAATACCGGGCGCCATTCTGGGGTTCTTTGTTGGCTATATGTTCGACAAAGGCTACAGTCAGGATTTTGGCCGTATGGGGGGATTCGGACGCTTTTTCTCCAGTCAGGATGCGTTACAGCAACAGGCCATATTTTTTCATAGTCTGTTTGCAGCCCTGGGGCACCTGGCAAAATCTGACGGTAAAGTCACGGAATCGGAAATAAAAGTCGCCTCACGTCTGATGGACGACATGCAATTGCAGGGGCAGGCTCGTCAGGAAGCGCAGCAGGCTTTCCGGGAGGGGAAATCGCGGGATTTTCCAATTGCCGATATTCTCAAACAATTATATGAGTCCTGCCACGGTCGCCGGGATATTCTGCAGGTATTTCTGGAAATTCTGATTCAGGCGGCTTTTGCCGATGGCCGGCTTGCCAACGAAGAATACCGGGTGCTGGAGAAAGTCGCCAAAGCACTGGGGTTTGTTCGTCGCGATCTCGATTATCTTATTGCCATGTTTGAAGCCGAGGTGCGCTTCAGAAATCAGGGGCGCGGCAGCCACCAACGTCAGGGCAGTCAGCAAAACGGGCCGTCGTTGGAAGATGCATATGCTGTGTTAGGGGTAACCGCCAATGATGATGAAAAGGCTATCAAGCGCGCATATCGTAAGCGAATGTCCGAGCATCACCCGGATAAGCTGGCGTCTAAAGGGTTGCCGGAACAGGCGATGGAAATCGCCAAAAATAAAGCCCAGGACATTCAGGCTGCCTACGAGCTGATAAAAGAGCGGCGCGGCTTTAAATGAGTCAGAAAATGCCGCTTCCCGGCGAAGCCGATCTTGACCTGATAGAAGCCTTTATCGAAATGCTTTGGCTCGAAAAAGGGCTAAGCGATAATACCCAGCAGAGTTATCGCCGGGATCTGTGTCATGTGGCGGGCTTTCTAACCAGTCGCTCCACCAGTCTGAAGCAGGCCAGTCTTACTGATATGCAGGATTATCTGATGTTTCGCGAGCAGCGGGGGTTGTCGGCGCGCAGTACTCAGCGCAACATCAGTGCTATGCGGCAGTTTTACCGCTATCTGATTACCGACAATCAGCGTAAGGATAACCCGGTGAGTCAACTGGCTATCCCCAAAGCGGCCAAAAAGTTACCGGGTACGCTGAGTGAGGCCGATGTTGAGGCTTTGCTCGATGCGCCGGAGACAGAAGAACCCATTGAGTGTCGCGACAAATGTATGCTTGAAGTACTTTATGCGACCGGCCTGCGGGTCAGTGAGCTGATTGGCTTACGGCTGTCTGAAGTTAGTTTGCAGCAAGGACTGGTGCGGGTAATGGGTAAAGGCAATAAAGAGCGCCTGGTGCCGTTGGGTGAAAATGCTCTCGATGCGATCCAGGACTATTTACACAGTGCCCGCCCGCAATTGTTAAAGCATCAGACCGACGTGGTGTTTGTCAGTAACCGTGGGGTACAGATGACCCGTCAGACATTCTGGCATCGCATCAAACACTACGCAGTAAAAGCCGGGATCCGGACTGAATTGTCTCCGCACACACTGCGTCATGCGTTTGCGACCCATTTGCTTAATCATGGAGCCGATCTTCGTGTGGTGCAAATGCTATTGGGCCACAGCGATCTGTCAACCACACAAATTTATACCCATGTTGCCACAGAGAGACTTCAAAACCTGATCACAGAGCATCATCCTAGGGGATAAAACGAATTATCGGCAGGGCCGATTCGATGAGCGCCGGGGTAATTATCGATGGCAATCATCGCCAGAACGGGATTTTTTGATACACTAGAGCAAATTTGACGGTTAAATACCGGTCTTAAAGAAAACAATGTGCTGCAATTTCAGCACCCCAGAGGCCTTAAAGGCCATAATCCGAGTGGTTTTCAGGAGTGATTAAATGAAAGTGTTTCTTCGCAGTTTAATGGCAGTGCTGAGTGTTGTTTCGGCTGCTGCAACTGCAAATGTGCTGGCCGATGCGGCGGATAAAGAGAGCGTTAAAGCGAAAATCGAAACCACGTTGAAGTGGCGGGTAGATGCCATCGCAGACTCACCGGTTGATGGCTTACTGCAAATCAGTACCGAAAACGGCCTCTTTTACGTAAGTGCAGATGGCACCTATTTACTCCAGGCGCGGGTTTACAACCTCGACGAAGAAATGCGTAACGAAACCGAAACTGCGCTGGCCGAAATGCGTCTGGACGGTTTAAAGCAATTTGATGATTCCTACATCGAATTTAAAGCAGAAGACGAACAATATGTCGTGACAGTGTTCACCGACACAACCTGCGGATACTGCCGTAAGCTGCACGAGCAAATTGCTCAGTATAACGAAGAAGGTATTACCGTAAGATACCTGGCGTATCCTCGTGCTGGCCTGAACAGCCCGGTCTATCGTCAAATGGTGTCGGTCTGGTGTTCTGCTGATCCGAAAAAAGCCATGACCAGTGCCAAATCAGGCAGCAGCGTAACGCCAAACAGCTGTGATAACGACATTGCTGAGCAATTTCGTTTTGGTCGCAAGATTGGCGTAAATGGCACACCCAACATCGTGCTCAGCGATGGCAGTATCATTCCCGGCTATCAACCGCCAGAACAGCTGCTATCGGCGCTTAAACAGATTGCCGGTTAATTTACTTACCAGTTGCCGGATACCATACTTCTCAGGTATCCGGTGGTTTCGCCAACCAGATTTCTTTTCAGTTCCAGCAACGAATCACAGCTAATTTATGAGTTTACACATCAGGCGCCGGCCGTTAACCGATACCTTTGACACGGCATTACATCCGGTTCTTGAGCGGGTTTACCGTGGCCGATTCATTCAGTCTGCTGAGCAATTAAACACCGGTGCCAGAGCACTGCTGCATTATCGTGATTTGCTGGGCTGCGACAAAGCCGCGGCCCGCATTGCCGAGGCCATTATTGAGCAGCAACCGATAACCATTATCGGCGACTTCGACGCCGATGGCGCTACCAGTACCGCGCTGTGTATGCTGGCATTGGGGCAGATGGGGGCAACCCGGCTGGATTACCTGGTGCCTAACCGGTTTGATTTTGGTTACGGGCTTTCGCCACAGATTGTTGAGGTGGCGGCCGAGCGGGGAACGCCATTAATTATCACCGTTGATAATGGTATTTCCTGTCACGCCGGAGTTCAGCGAGCGAACGAACTGGGCATGGAAGTGATAGTGACTGATCACCATTTACCTGGTGAAACATTGCCCGCGGCTACCGCCATCGTTAATCCCAATCAGCCGGACTGCCATTTTGCGTCGAAGAACCTCGCCGGCGTTGGCGTGGCGTTTTACCTTATGCTGGCACTGCGGGCTGAGCTGGAAGGGCGTGACTGGTTTACCCGGCAGGGGCTTCGGGTACCTAATTTAGCCAATTTACTCGATATTGTGGCAGTAGGTACGGTAGCAGATGTGGTGCCGCTTGATCAGAATAACCGTATTCTGGTTCATCAGGGCTTACAGCGGATCCGGGCCGGGCAATGTCGGCCGGGAATTACCGCCTTACTGGACGTAGCTCAGCGTCATGCCAGCCGACTAACCGCAACGGATCTGGGCTTTGTGATTGGCCCCCGGCTGAATGCCGCTGGACGTTTGGATGATATGGCTGCCGGAATTGAGTGCCTGCTTTGTAGTGATACCATGGAAGCCCGGGCGCGGGCGACGGAACTCGACCGGCTCAACCAGCAGCGGCGAACCATTGAACAGGAAATGAAACAGCAAGCCCAGGAAACCCTGGCATCGGTGCAACTCGACAGCAGTGCACCGCCGGATGCCATCGTGCTATACGATGAGCATTTTCATCAGGGCGTCATTGGCATCGTGGCGGGTCGGCTCAAAGATGAATATAAACGACCTACCATTGTTTTTGCCAAACAGGACGATGAAACCATAAAAGGTTCCGCGCGTTCCATCACCGGGGTGCATATCCGCGACATTCTGGAGGCCGTCAGTACCGCTCAGCCGGGGTTGATTGAAAAATTTGGCGGGCATGCGGCAGCCGCCGGGTTATCAATTCAAGCTGCCAATCTTTCCGCCTTTACCGCCGCTTTTACCAGCCATGTTAAAGCGGCGCTGGCTGACATTGACGACCCGAATATCATCCTCAGTGATGGCGAACTGGAGCCTCATATTCTTAATTTGCCTACCGCGCAGGTATTGCGCCAGGCTGGCCCGTTCGGGCAAGGCTTTCAGCCGCCCCTGTTCGACGGCACTTTCCAGCTTATTCAGCAGCGTATTGTTGGCGAGCGTCATCTGAAGATGGTGCTGGCACACCCGGATAGCGGTGAAGAGTTTGATGCCATTGCGTTTAATATTGATCCCGATATCTGGCCAAATCCTGATGTTAAGCAGGTACAGTTGGCCTATCAACTGGATGTGAATTATTATCGGGGCAGGGAATCGCTGCAACTGCTGGTGGAAGCACTGGCTCCCCTGGCCTGACAGGTAATGAATTGCTATGAGTGTGGATAAGCTGCTAAAACGTCATCAGTCACTGACTCACAGTGAAAACATGAAAGTGGTTTCTCATGTGCAGCGTCAGGATGGCGACTGGGTTCGTCATACCGTAATGATAGAAAATGTCGATGCGCCCTTTGTGTTTAAACGCACCAAACCCTATCAGTCACTGCAGGGAGCGCGGGTGAATATGACCTACTACCGCACTGTGGAAACGGTTGCTGGTATGGAGTTTGAACAAATGAAAGTTGTGCGGATCAAGCGGGCATAATCATGGCTGATAGCTGGTTGAATGCCTATGTTTTGCATCGTCGCCCGTATCGTGAAACCAGTTTTATTGTTGATTTTTTCACCCTCGAGCTTGGCCGCATTAGTGCTGTAGCCCGTGGTGTGCGCAGCGCCAAATCCGACCGCCGAAGTCTGCTGCAGCCCTTTCAGGCGTTGCGGGTGCAGCTTAGCGGCAAAAGCGATTTAAAAAATCTCACTCAATTGGAGGGCAACGGCGCCTTGCGCATGCTCACTGGTAATGCCCTTTATTGTGCCTTGTATGTTAATGAGATCACCAACCGGGTCTTGCCCGGCGGTGTCGAGGCCGCAGAATTGTACGGCGCCTATGCAACAGCCCTGGCAGCATTGCAACAAGAAGTAGGGGCCGCAGAATACATACTGCGTCAGTACGAACTGGCACTGTTGCAGGAGCTTGGTGTTATGCCTGATTTCACCACCGACGCGGTGTCCAATGATCCCGTGGAACCCACTTTACACTACGAACTGGTACCGGAGCTTGGGTTTTGTCAGGTTAAACAGGCAAACAAACTCACTTTTTCCGGTATCGAACTGCTGATGCTGGCAGAACAGGATTTCAGCCCGCCGGGGCTAAAAGCGGCAAAGCGTTTATGTCGGCTCGCTCTGCATCCCTTTGTGGGAGACAAGCCATTGAAAAGTCGTGAGCTCTTTTTGGCCTCCCGCTGAATCACTGCTACAATACGCGCCACTTCAGTTTGTAATGTAATCCAGGACCCTGGGAATGAAAGATATTCTGCTTGGCGTTAATATTGATCATATCGCTACGCTGCGAAATGCGCGTGGTACCTCTTACCCCGATCCGGTGCATGCTGCGGATATCGCAGAACGCGCAGGCGCAGACGGCATAACCGTGCATTTGCGGGAAGATCGCCGCCACATTAAAGACCGCGACGTCACCCTGTTGGCACAAACCATCAATACCCGCCTCAATCTGGAAATGGCCGTCACCGAAGAAATGCTCGGTATTGCCGAACAGGTTAAACCCACATTTTGTTGCCTGGTACCAGAAAAGCGAGAAGAGTTAACCACCGAAGGCGGACTGGATGTAGCCGGTAATCTGAGTCGCATGACTGATGCCTGTCAGCGTCTCGCCGAAGCAAATATTCTGGTTTCCCTGTTCATCGATGGTGATGAACGTCAGCTTGATGCAGCGAAAGCAACCGGAGCACCGTATATCGAGATACATACCGGTCATTACGCGGATGCAACCAGTGAAGCAGAGCAACTGGAGCACCTTGCGCAAATCCGCCGTGGTGTGGAGTATGCTGATAATCTGGGACTGCAGGTTAACGCCGGTCATGGGTTGCACTACCACAATGTAAAGCCCATTGCGGCTATCCCACAGCTTATTGAGCTCAATATCGGACATGCCATCATCGCGCGTGCCGTGTTTGACGGTTTGCACAAAGCCGTGGCAGATATGCGCAGCCTGATGCAGGAAGCGCGCTTACAGGCACACATAGGCTAATCACCACCGGAGCTGACCATGGCCATTGCAGGCTTGGGAACTGATATCGTTGAAATCGCCCGTTTTGAAATGGAGGATGGCTCCCGGGATCGCCTCGCGCGACGGGTGTTGACGCCGGATGAATGGGACATTTATACCTCGCACAATCAGCCGGTCAGGTATCTGGCTAAACGGTTTGCCGCTAAAGAAGCGGCGGTGAAAGCGCTGGGAACCGGGATTGGCCGGGGCATCAGTTGGCAACAACTGCGTGTCAGCAATGACGAGGCGGGTGCGCCAACACTGCATTACAGCGGTGAATTCGCCGAGCAATGTAAGCTTAAAGGTGTAGTGGGTGCTCACTTAAGTTTATCTGATGAACAACATTACGCCGTCGCTACGGTGATCCTGGAAACACCGTGAGGCAAGGTAATGGTTAGCATTTATCAGAGCGGCGGTAAGCGGCGCAAGGGTGGAAAACGAAAAGGGCCCGCTCAGGTATCTTCTGCAACCGTGACGCTGGAAAAGTGGGATCCCCGGGGGCGCGGTATTTGCCGTACCCATCAGCCAGTGCTGTTTGTAGACGGCGCACTGCCCGGTGAAACCTGTCAGGTAGCCATTACGCGCAGTAAAAAACAAGTCTGCGAAGGTTACGTAACCAAAGTGCTTGAGTCTGCCCCGGCGCGACAAACGCCTTTCTGCCCGGTGTACGAGCAATGTGGTGGCTGCCAGTTGCAACATGTTGAGCGCGACGCCGCGTTAGCCTGGCGGCAACAGGCGCTGGATGAGCAAATCCGGCTCACTCACGCATTAGACGAATTGCCCTGGGTAGCACCTTTACGCAGTCCTCGCGAGCAGTACCGGCGTAAAACACGCCTGGCCATTGATGCCCGCAAAGGAAAACCTCTGGCGCTGGGATTCAGAGCGCCAAAAAGCGATAAAGTGGTCAATGTCAGGCATTGCCCGGTGCTGGAACCTGAACTGAATAACCTGTTACCGCTGCTACATGAGTTGCTTGAACAGCTTTCCGGGCGCGCTGCTATTGGCCATATCAGCCTGCTAAAAGCGCATAACGGCATTGGCGTAACGCTTCGTTGTACCAAAGCTTTGTCGGCTAATGACCGGTCGTTGTTAGTGTCATTTGCCGAAACGCACAAACTGCTGCTGCGTGTCGATTCAGGCGAGCACAGCGAGACGCTGCATGCATCGGTGGATGAATTGCTGTGCGCGACGGCGAATGATTTATCACTGGCGGTCACCACTGAAGATTTTATTCAGGTGAATGCCGAGGTAAATCTGGCCATGGTTGAGCAGGCGCTGGAGTGGCTGGCGCCCGAGGCGCAGCACAACGTGCTCGATCTGTTTAGCGGATTAGGTAACTTTTCATTGCCTCTGGCAATGCGGTGCGCCAGCGTCACCGCAGTGGAAGGCGTTTCCACAATGGTGCAAAGAGGTGAGAAAATTGCCCGACAACAAGGCATTACTAATATTCAGTGGCGCACTGCCGATTTAAGTAATGAGGCAGAACTTAACGCCCTGACGCTAAAAAAATACCATAAAGTGTTGCTGGACCCGTCCCGGGAAGGGGCTATACAGGCTTGCCAGCAAATTGCTAAAGCCAGGGTTGAGTCAGTCGTGTACGTATCTTGCAATCCGGCAACCTTTAATCGCGATTTGGCACCGCTGCTGCAAGCAGGGTACCGGATTGTGAAACTCGGCATAATGGAAATGTTCCCGTATACCCAGCATATTGAGTCGATGGCGTTACTCGAACGCGTGGCCAAAGGGTAAGAGGTAAATATGGTTTCAACCCGCACAGTGCATGAAGAACACCGCCCGCCTTTTGAAGAATGGCTGGCCAGTCTTAATCTGTCTGAAAGTACCGCCCAGAAGCTGCGCGATATATCGCACATGCCCGATAAACTGCTGGTCGGGCAGGAGATGGTAGAGATCCTTCACCAGCTTAATATGGACGATGCAACCCTGCAGGCCGCGTTGGTATATCCCTATTGTCAGCAACATGAGTTATCCGATGGCGAGGTAGCAGAAAACTTTGGTACAGAGATAGAACAACTGGTTGTGGGTGTTCGTCGGATGGAAGCGATTCGGATGCTGCATAATCGCAAGCAATCCGAGAGTAAGCTCTCTGCACCCGATGAGCAACACATCGACAGTATCCGTCGCATGTTGCTGGCCATGGTGGAAGATGTACGCGCGGTGGTGATCAAAATGGCCGAGCGGATTTGCGCGCTGCAACAGGTAAAGAAAGCCGACGAAGAAACCCGGGTGATGGTTGCCCGGGAGTGTGCCACCATTTACGCTCCGCTGGCGAACCGCCTTGGTATTGGTCAGTTAAAATGGGAGCTGGAAGATTTAGCCTTTCGCTATTTGCACCCAACTACGTATAAGCAGATAGCCAAACAGCTCGATGGTAAACGGCGGGAACGCGCAGAATATATCGACAATGTGGTGGGTTCGCTGCAGGACCTCCTCAATAACGAACACATCAAGGCCGAGGTGTACGGGCGGCCAAAACACATCTACAGCATCTGGAAAAAGATGCAGAAAAAGCGCCTGACTTTTGAGCAGCTGTTTGATATCCGGGCGGTGCGGATCATCGCCGAACGGTTGCAGGACTGCTATGCAGCGCTGGGTACTGTGCATGCGCACTTCAAGCATATTCCCAAAGAGTTTGACGACTATATTGCCACGCCAAAGCCCAATGGTTATCAGTCGATTCATACGGTGATTGTGGGCCCTGAAGGGAAACCGGTAGAGATCCAGATCCGCACTCAGAAAATGCACCAGGATGCAGAACTGGGTGTGGCGGCGCACTGGAAATACAAAGAGGGCAGTGCTGGTAAGGTTTCTGGCTACGATGAGCGGATTAACTGGTTACGTAAAATTCTGCAATGGCAGGAAGAGGTGGCCGAGTCGGGCGATCTGGTTGAGGAACTGCGCAGCCAGGTGTTTGACGATCGGGTATATGTCTTTACGCCGCGCGGCGATGTCATTGATTTACCACAGGGTTCCACGCCAGTGGATTTTGCCTATTACATCCACAGTAACGTTGGTCATCGCTGTATCGGCGCTAAGATCAACGGCCGTATTGTGCCGTTTACCTATCAGTTGCAAAGCGGCGATCAGGTGGGGATCCTGACCGGTAAAGAGCCTAATCCGTCGCGAGACTGGTTACATCCCGGTTTAGGCTATGTTCATTCATCACGAGCCCGCGCAACGATTCACAGCTTCTTTAAGAAACAGGATAAAGAGAAAAACCAGCAGGCCGGTAAAGAATTGCTGGAGCGCGAACTGCAACGCGCTGGTCTGCCGGTCAAAATGGCGGCTGATGCCTGCGATCGGTTTAATGTGCCAAGTACAGACGAATTGTTTGCTGCCATAGGCGCCGGCGATGTACGGGTAATGTCTGTGGTGCATCATCTGCAACAGTTAGTGGCGCCGCCACCAGAAGTGGAAGAACTCAGTCCCAAGGTTAAAACCCGCAAAGCGGCGCGAGGCAAAAATAAACCCGATAGCGTGGTGGTACAGGGCGTTGGTAACCTGATGAGCCAGTTGGCCAACTGCTGTCAGCCGGTGCCCAGCGATCATATTTTGGGTTATATCACTCAGGGGCGCGGCGTAAGCGTGCACAAAGACAGCTGTGAGCAACTACAGAACCTGCTCAATCAGCATCCGGAACGGCAAATTGAGGTAAGCTGGTCAGAAGACTTAAACGTAGGCTACGAAGCGAATCTGGATATCGAATGTAACGACCGTACTGGTTTGTTACGCGATATCACCACGGTGCTGGCTAACGAAGGCGTAGCCCTGCTGGGCGTAAACAGCCTGAGTGATAAAAACAGCCATACGGCACTGATTTCAGTCTCTGTCGAAGTCTCTGATGTGGAAGCCCTGAGCCGCCTGACGAATCGCTTGCGACAACTGAAGGACATCATTGATGTCAGACGAAAAACCAACTGAGCCGGGGGCGGCGCTAGCCCGCTTACTCGATATCATGGCGCGCCTGCGCGACCCGCAATCAGGGTGTCCGTGGGATGTGCAGCAAACCATGCAGTCGCTTACCCGTTATACCATCGAGGAAGCTTATGAGGCAGTTGATGCCATAGAGCGGGGCGCACCGGATGAGATTAAAGACGAGCTTGGCGATCTGCTATTTCAAATCGTTTTTTATGCGCAAATTGGCAATGAAGCACGGCAATTCGACTTTACCGATATCGCCAATGCGATCAGCGATAAAATGGTGCGCCGCCATCCCCATGTATTTGGCGACGCCACCACCGATAACACCGGCTTAGCGGAGCAATGGGAAGCCATTAAAGCGCAGGAGCGCAAACACGCACCGCCAGCCTTACTGGACAGTGTTCCCACCGGCCTACCGGCATTGATGTATGCCCAGAAAATTCAAAAAAAGTGTGCGCGGGTGGGTTTTGACTGGCCGGAGGTAGCCCCGGTGGCTGATAAAGTGCGCGAGGAAGTGGCGGAAATACAGGCGGAGCTGGATGCGCCTAAGCGCGATCAGCAGGCCCTCGAAGCGGAAATTGGTGATGCACTTTTTGCCATGGTAAACCTGGCACGTCATTGTAATGTGGATGCCGATGCGGCGCTGCGCAGGGCCAGTCATAAATTTGCCAGTCGATTTGCTGCGGTCGAAGTGATGGCAAAAGCTGAAAAGGGCGGGCTTGAAGCGCACTCGCTGGATGAACTTGAGCAACTGTGGCAAAGGGTAAAGCGAAAAGAAACCGGTGCCTGACAGCGTTTTTTCTTACTTATTGTTTATTCTGCAAGGCGAGCTTCAAGGTAAGCGCGCATGGGGGCAGGACTCACGCTCCAGAGCGGATTTTTAAACGTCTGAGTGATCCCCGGATTTGCCAATTCGAAGATGGTGCGGGTGTCCTGAGTAGCCAGTTCCATTGCCCGGCGATGGTTATAGTGCTTATCGAAATAGCTTTTAAGCTCACCGTTATCCAGCATTCTTAGCAGCCCGGTATACAGCCGTTTTACCAGTTCAGGGTGTTTTGGGGAAACAAAAAAGTACTCGTAACTGGCATAGCGCAGCAGCAGGTTATCCTCGAGTTTGACTGACTTGTCGGCGTGGCGTTCCAAATCATTGGACACTTCAATAACATTGCGCGGGAAATAATCAACCAGGCCTTTTTCTACGGCAATAAACATATTGGCAAACCACAGGCTCCATGGCAGCCCTTCAACCTTGTAACCATTGTGTTTGAGGACGGTTAAATCGGGCCAGTCGGCGCCCTGTACGCCAAGATATGACTGCAGCGTTGATTCAGTCACGTCCACTGGATAATTACCTTGTTTAAATTTGTGGATCACCAACACCCGGTATCCGGCGAGACCCTGCAACAAGGGAAAACGTACCGTAAGCAACTGCTCTTCCCGCTCTGCTGAGGTAGCGCTCCACATAACATGGGCTTCGCCGCTCTGGAGTTTCATTATTTGCCGGGCCTGGGGCATGGGCTGGGGATGTGGTTCTGCCACTGCTGCGCCAAATTCCGGTGTTAACTCCAGTAAACGCCTCAGGATCTCTGCGTGATAATACCCATATGCCTCATCGGCAAAGGCGCGGGTGAAAATCACTTTCTCAGGCGCGTCGTTGGCGAAGCCTGCCGGGCTGAATACCAGGGCGAGCAGGAATAAAAATGAAAAGGGTTTCATAAACAGCAATATATGATTAATTTCGCTATCAAGATTAGTCGACGAATAAAGCTTGCGCCAATTTAATTTTTTGCTTTATTAGGGGTATGCTTTTTGTGCAAATGCTGTATAATTCGCGCCCTGCCCAGTTACACCCGCCTGTGGGAAGGTGGAAGAATCATCAGACTCGAAGGGGTCAGACAGTTGATTTTAGGTAGGTTTGAAACGTTATTAATCAAACAATAGCGGGTCATAACCAAAGTAACGACGAATTATTTCGGTGAATTTTAAAATGAAAACTTTTGTTGCAAAGCCAGAAACGGTAGCCCGTGACTGGTATGTGGTAGACGCCACAGACAAAACTCTGGGTCGCTTGGCTTCTGAAATCGCACTGCGTTTACGTGGTAAGCATAAGCCTGAGTATACTCCTCACGTTGACACTGGTGACTACATCGTAGTTATCAACGCTGAGAAAATTACTGTAACTGGTAACAAAGCGCAGGGCAAAATGTACTACGCTCACACTGGTTATCCTGGTGGTCTTAAAGAGACTAACTTTGAGAAGCTGCTTGCTCACAAGCCAGAAATGGTTCTTGAAAAAGCGGTTAAAGGTATGTTGCCAAAAGGTCCTCTGGGCCGTGCAATGTTCCGTAAGCTTAAAGTTTACGCAGGTGCTGAACATAAGCACACTGCTCAACAGCCTCAAGTATTGGACATTTAAGGAGCTTATCACATGGCAGATACTCAATATTACGGCACTGGCCGTCGCAAAAGTTCTACTGCTCGTGTATTCCTGCGTCCAGGTTCAGGAAACATCACAGTAAACTCACGTGCTCTTGACGAGTACTTTGGTCGTGAAACCGAGTGCATGGTTGTTCGTCAGCCACTGGAACTGGTAGAAATGACTGAAAAGTTTGACCTGTACATCACTGTTAAAGGTGGTGGTTCAAACGGTCAGGCTGGTGCAATCCGTCACGGTATTACCCGTGCACTGATGGAATATGATGAAGCACTTCGTCCGGCTCTGCGTAAAGCAGGCTTCGTTACTCGTGACGCACGTCGCGTTGAACGTAAGAAAGTGGGTCTTCATAAAGCACGTAAGAAACCACAATTCTCAAAACGTTAATACGTTTTTACAGAATGCAAAAACCCGGCTTATGCCGGGTTTTTTTATGGTGCGCCGGGCATGGCGCGTAGTGCGAAAGCACTGTTCGATTCATTGTGGTGGTGAGTCGATGACTTGGAGGTGA
>CATMRP010000050.1 GCA_950073835.1 uncultured Alteromonadaceae bacterium | reverse complement strand
TAACACATATTCTTGAAAGAGTTCAAAAACTCATCAGTATTATTAGATAGGTATCAGATGGCGTCGGTTCAGACAGGATTGTCGAGAAAGCTACTAACACGCGTGTTGTCGGTATACTTCTTTCTGACTTTCATTGTGACCGTTGGCCAGATCTTTACCGAGTACCTCAGTACCAAAAGCCACATTGAATCTGAACTTCAAACCCTGAAAAACACCTTTTCCACCAGTCTTACCCGAGCCATATGGGAAGTCAACATTCCTCAGGCACAGTCAATTGCCGAAGGGCTTATGGAATTACCCATTGTCACTGGCGTACAAATTCGCGATGAAAACGGTGATTACATTGCGGATTTAGGCGTGACCATTGCGCAAATTCGCGCCCCCTTCACCAGCGGCGAACTTGAGGATCATGACGGCGGCCTGTTCAGTTACAGCTTTCCATTGATTTTTGAATTCTCCAACCGTGCCTCCACAGTGGGCGATGTGACCCTGTATTCCAATTTCGATATTATTTTTGGTCGAATCGAAGTGGGGATTTTCTTTTTAATCGGCAACGCGATTGTTAAAACCGCTTTCCTGGTATTTCTGTTTATGACCGCTTTCCGCCGTATGCTGTCGGATCCATTAATGGAAGTCACGCAAAAAATGAGTGCGTTTAATCCGGACAACCCGGAGCAGTCGAAAATTTTCTTAACCCTCGACGACGAGAATGAACTGCGACTGCTGCAATATTCCTACAATCAGGTGATTGATGACCTGATTGTCTCCCAGCAACAACTGAAAAATACGCAAAGTGAATTGCAGCGAGTGAATAAAAAACTCGACGACCAGAACCTCTTACTGGAACAGGAAGTGGCCAAGAAGACCGCATCACTGAGTCAGATCATGCTGGATCTGGAACGTCAGAAAGACGAACTCATTGCAAATCAACGTGAGCTTCGCCAGGAAAATGAAAACCGGCAGTACATCGAAAACGTGTTACGGGATAAAAACAAGGAACTGGCCCAGTCTATGGAGAACCTCAAACTGGCGCAGGATCAGTTGCTGGAGTCTGAACGAATGGCTTCACTTGGTGGTCTGGTTGCCGGTATTGCTCACGATGTGAATACGCCCCTTGGCGTAGGCGTTACCGCCGCAAGTTTTCTCAATGAGCGCCTGGCTGAAGTACGCAGCAATTATGAAAATAAATCGCTTAGCAATAAAACCATGGCGTCTTTTTTAGATGAGGCTGAACAGACCACTAACTTGCTTCTGACTAACCTGAACCGTGCATCTGACCTTATCACCAGCTTTAAGCAGGTCGCCGTTGACCAAACCAGTGAAGCAGAACGGGTGTTTAACTTAAATAATTACCTGCATGAGATTTTACAATCTCTTGGGCCTTCATTTAAACATACCCAGCACCAGGTAAATGTACAGTGCCCGGACGGCCTGTACATTCGCTCAGCCCCAGGCATCATTGCCCAGGTGATCACTAATATGATCATGAACTCCATAATCCATGGCTTTGAGAACAAGCCTGACGGCCATATTGATATTGTCGTGAAACAGGATGGTGAGGACGTCCTGCTCACCTATCAGGACGATGGTTGCGGTATCCCTGCCGACCAGCTCAGCCGCCTTTTTGATGCGTTTTTTACCACTAAACGTGGTGAGGGCGGCAGCGGCCTGGGAACTCACATTATGTATAACCTGGTGACTCAGGCACTCGATGGCAATATTGAAGCCCGCAGTGAACCTGGTAAAGGGTTACGTTACGAGCTCCGTTTCCCGGCAAGAACCTGATAGTCACTTTCTTTAACCGGTGAAATCACCTGCAGCAGTTGCGCAGTTCCCAGTGCGCTGCTAACCTTTCGG
This sequence comes from uncultured Alteromonadaceae bacterium, assembly GCA_950073835.1. Lineage (GTDB taxonomy): Bacteria > Pseudomonadota > Gammaproteobacteria > Enterobacterales > Alteromonadaceae > Alteromonas. Next base: position 25,268 of record CATMRP010000050.1, on the reverse strand, counting down.
CCTTTTCAAAATGACAGATCTTGTTTATGTGGTTTAAGAATATAAAAGCCTACCGGCTCACCCAGCCGCTGGCCCTGAATGATGATGAATTGCAAACGGCGTTAAATGAACTCGCCTTTCGCCCCTGCGGCAGCCAGGAAAGTGCCACCATGGGCTTTGTCTCGCCATTACACGACGCTGGCCAGAACACCCTGCTGTTCCACCAGACTCAGTTGCGTTACTGGATAACGCTGAAAAAGCAGGAACGACTGTTACCATCTTCAGTGGTCAATTCTGAGCTGGCCGACAAAGTCGCCCAAATTGAAGCAGAAACCGGCTCACCAGTGGGTAAAAAAGCGCAGTCAGACCTGAAACAGGAAATTATTACCCGTTTATTACCCCAGGCTTTTGTGAAAAACTCTTATACCAATGGTTTTATCTCTATTGCTGACAACCTGGTCATTGTAGATGCCAGTGCCGATGGCAAAGCAGAAGCCTTCCTGGCCATGGTCCGTAAGGCCCTGGGCTCATTGCCGGTGGTTCCCCTGGTTCGCCACAGCCTGCAAAGTGAACTCACTCACTGGTTAACCGACAAGCCGCCTGCCAAAATTGAATTATTGGAAGAAGCCGAATTTAAATCCACAGATGAAGTCGGCAGCGTTATTCGTTGTAAAAACCAACCACTGGATAGCGAGGAGATTCAACTCCACCTGGATGCTGGCAAGCTGGTACAAAAAGTGGCGTTTGAATTCGACGAAACGCTGGAAGCGGTCATTCAGGAAGACGGTTCGGTAAAACGCATTAAGTTTACCGACCGGATCAAAGAAGAAACCCAGGATATTCCTAAGGATCAGGTTGCCGCCCGTTTAGATGCGGAATTCAGCCTGATGTCTGCCGAGATGTGTGCCTTTGTGAATTTCCTGAGCGAAGCACTGGACCTCGATAAAGACAGTTAAACAGCCTGCGTGGCCCTACGCTGCAGCACCGGTTGCCAGCGGCGTTGGGTCAGATTTCGCCATACTCGCTCCATAGGCCCGCTGTTAAAGCGCTTAAGCCACCAGCGTGAGAAACCCAGTTGCACAACCCATATAGCAATTACGATCAGGGTAAGTAAACTACGCTGCAATTCACCAAACAACCCCATTCCCCAGCCATAAAAAATGAAACAACAAAGCACCGTTTGCAGCAGATAATTAGTTAACGCCATCTGCCCTACCGGAGCTAAATAATTGACTACCGCCCCTTGCCAGTTATTACCCGCCACTTTTACCAGCCACATCACCAGACACAAATATCCCCAGGCTAAAACCAGTGCGCCGCAGTAATTGGGAAAACGGTAGATGCTCATAAAGTCTGGAAATACCACGCCAGTTTGTTTAATTAACGCCGCTCCCGCCCCACATATCAGGGTACCGATAAATGCGCCCAACAACCCGTTTATCCAGTAAAATTTAAGCGATCGACTCGCGGTCAGAATGCCCAGTTTATACAGCGCCATGCCTATCAGCATCAAGCCGCACATCCGAAATTCAACCGCAATCAGAGCATTAACATGAAAATCCAGTGTGGTGTCGACGCGCATTGCCGCTCTTTGCCACCAGTTACCCTGATAGGCAGCAATTTCTTGCTGGAGTTGCGCCAGTGGTGGGCTGATACTCTCGATGATCTCCAGTTGTTCACCATCAGACATACCAGCCCAGGAGTAATACACCAGCAATAGCAACAGTATAAGAATGCTCTGCAGGAATAAGCCATAGCCGAGTAACTTTTTCACCGACCAGTTTCTGCACTTAAAGATCAGCATACCGCCAATAGCGTAAGTGACCAGTATATCGCCCCACCACAAACCGTAGGCATGCAATAAGCCAATCAGAAGCAACCAGAACATACGGCGATAGTGCACCTGTTTAGCCTTGACAGGATCCGGCTGCCGCTCTGCCATCATGGCAATGCCTGCGCCGAATAAGGCAGCAAACAAAGCGTAAAATTTTTCTGCAAATAACACTTCGGCCAGGAACCACTGCCACGCGTTTACGGCGGTTAGCGGCCCCAGCGCGAAAGGATTATCATAAAGCGCCCGCGGATACGCAAAAGCAATAATGTTCATCATCAAAATACCCAGCAAGGCGACGCCCCGTAACGCATCAAGGCTTAAAATGCGGTTGGCGGGTGATAACGGCTGGTTCATTGCTTGTCCTTAAGCATTGGCAGTTTCCTTTCAGTTTGATTGGATAGTTAGCACACAGATGTTGCCTGTGGCGACAGTATACATCAATCAATCACAGTACACCCTGCCCTGACGAATAGAAACGGCTTTTGTTATGCCCCTCACAATAGCAATTAATGACCACCTGCCAATTGTACGCTATAGCGCACAATGTTATATTCACCACAAAATGTACGTTATAACGCACAAAGCAAATTTTTACACAGGTAAATATGGCTATGAAACACAACCACTCACTTCAGCTTAGTCACCTGGCTGCGGGTTTCACTTCCGTCATTGTGGGTTACAGTAGTTCGGTGGTCATTGTCATTGAGGCGGCCAGGCAGGCCGGTGTCAGCGAATCTCAACTGATAAGCTGGTTGCTGGTATTAGGCCTGGCAATGGGGCTAAGCACCCTGTATTTTTCCTGGCGCTTTAAGATGCCGGTCATTACCGCCTGGTCGACGCCCGGAGCGTTTTTTTTAATTTCTACCGCTGGTGATTTTTCGCTGGCTGAGATTACCGGTGCTTTTTTATTTGCCGGGATCCTGAGCCTTTTAGCTGCACGTAGTCGTATGCTGATGCGCGGCATTGAACGTATTCCCCCGGCGCTGTCCGCTGCTATGCTGGCCGGTATTTTATTGCCCTACTGTCTGGGTATTTTTACCAGCGTTCAGGACTATCCGTTGCTGAGCACCCAGTTTATTCTGATTTACCTGCTTGGCAGCCGCTGGTTTCCCCGTTATCTGATGCTGGTTTTACTGGTAATTGCCGCACTGGCCGCCCTGATGATTACCGGTACCAGCAGCAAACCTATCCGCTTTGCCCTGCCGGCGCTCGAGTGGGTTATGCCGGTATTTAACAGTGCAGCTGTAATCAGCATCGGCTTGCCGCTTTTTCTCATTACTACCTTGTCGCAAAACCTGCCGGGCATCAGTATTCAACACAGCCATGGCTATAAGCCTGACAACCGTTTTGTTTTAACAGGGATCGCCCTGGTGCAGCTTTTTAGTGCTCCATTTGGCGGTTTTATGATTAACCTGGCAGCGATAACCGCAGCCATTTGTATGGCTGACAACGTGGATGAGAATCCGGCCAGGCGCTATCTGGCCGGCGTAGTGGCCGGAGTTGGTTACTGCCTGGCAGGCCTGTTTGCTGTAACCATCGCTTTAATTTTTACTCAAATGCCACTGGTGGTAACCAGTCTGTTAGCGGGCCTCGCGCTGCTATCAACCCTGCAATCGAGCTTGTTGCGAAGTCTGCAGGATGCGCCATTTCGGCAGGGTGCTATGCTTACCTTGCTATGCAGTGCGTCAGGATTAAGCCTGGTCGGGATTAGTGCGCCGGTATGGGGGCTACTGGTTGGAATGGTAACACTGTGGCTGCATCCCCAATGGAAACAGCCGGTAAAGTCCTGATAATGTAGAGGGGCCGTTGAACTGGCCCCAGGCGATCAGGCAAAAATCTGCTTAGCGCCAGCGCGCATTTCGGCAAAGTCATCAGACAGTAATGAGTTAATGTCTTCAACCACACCACGTTGGATTGCCAAATTGAGCACGGCATCTTTTTTATTGTTGATTTGCCCGGCTAAAGCTGCCCCCACTCTAACGAAATCAATATAACCGAGTTTCTCTGGTATGTAGGCCAGATCATGCCAGCGTTCTGCCACCACGACAAAGTCCTCACCAAACTCCCAGCTACGCATAATACTGCCGCCCACTTTAGGGGCCAGCTTGTCAATGGCATCGTCGAGGAAGCTGGGGCTTGCAAAGACCTCAGTATGACGCTCTGCCTCGGTTAAAATAGGCAGTACACCAATACTGTGAATTAACGACATCAACGTCATGGTATCTATACTGAGGTCGCGCTTTTTCGTGCGAGCTGTATACATTTGCAGGGCAGCCATAGCATTAGCCACTACATCCACCGTGTTCGACCATTCTTTTTTCATATATTCGCCGACCAGCTCGTTTTTCGACACAAACAGCTGTTCCATCGCCAGCGCTGTGGCAATATTCTTAATCTGCCTCAGGCCGATACGAGTTACTGCCTGGGAGATAGAGGTGACTTTTACGGCCCGCCCGAGGTAGGCACTGTTGGCAATTTTGATCATTCTTGCACTCAGCGACGGATCCTGGCCAATCACCTCCCCCATATCCTGTAAATTGATATCCGGGTCATCTGCGGCTTTACGCACTTTTAGCGCGACGGCCGGTAATGTTGGCAGAACCAGGGTATCGTTCTTAATCTTTTCAACCAGAATGGTGAGTAGCGCATTTTGTGTAGACATATTCCTACCTTTGTCGATGGTCAGTGTATTCTCGCATCCGTTGCGGTTAACAATAACGGAGCGCGCTGCCTGTTATATTGTTGAAAATCAAAAAATGTTGCTGTTGTATAAGCATAACATAGCTCAAATTTCTATCATGCGACCAGTCAAGATAAAGAAAAAGTGATTTTCTGCGATTTTTTTTCGAATCGGCAAAAGAAATTTTGTTGCGTATCTCAGTATAGCATCTGCTTTACGGCTTGGTTATGCTAGGGGGAGTTTTTGTTTTGTTATCGACAGGTAGCCATTCAACATGCCCCAAGAGGTCGAAAATGGTAATGAAAAACAAGCTCACAAACAAAAAGACAGAACAATAACAATAACTTTTATTAAACGATGGACGAATTAACATGCGCAAAGCACTGCAAAAAACATTTGCCCTCACCGCCCTGGCAAGTTCTCTTCTTTTCGCTGGCTGCTCAGAGCCACAATCGCCGCAATCTACAACCCAGGAAACGGCGCCTGAATTGCTGGTTGATAACAGTCGTCTGGGGATCTATCACCAGGTCCCGCTAACGGCCGACTTGTCGCATTTGAGTAAGAATCAAAAACATATGCTCAGCAAGCTGATAGACGCCTCTGAAATTATGGACGACCTGTTCTGGAAACAAGCCTTTTTTGGCGATAAAAAAGCATTTCTGCAGCAGTTTAGCAATGAGGAACTCAAAGCTTTTGCGGCCATTAACTATGGCCCCTGGGATCGCTTAAACGGCGATGCGCCATACCTGAGTGGCTTCGGAGAAAAAGCCGCTGGTGCCGAATTTTACCCTCAGGACATGACCAAAGCAGAGTTCGCCACCGCCGATTTTGCGGATAAAGATGGCCTGTATTCAGTGGTCGAGCGCACCAAAAGTGGCAATTTAACTGCCACGCCCTATTCCGAGAAATATCAGGCAGAACTGACTAACGCCGCAGCGCTGCTGAATGAAGCGTCTGAACTGGCTGATAATGAGGCTTTCGCAAACTACCTGAAACTGCGTGCAGAAGCCTTACTGAGCGATGATTATTACGCATCAGACATGGCCTGGATGGATATGAAGACCAACCCCATTGAGCTGGTGATTGGCCCCATCGAAACCTATGAAGACCAACTCTATGGTTATCGCGCCGCATTTGAATCGTATGTGCTAATCAAAGACATGGCCTGGAGTGAGCGGTTAGCAAAATATGCTCAGTTCCTGCCTGAGCTGCAAGAAGGATTGCCAGTCGATGAAGCCTACAAACAAGAAACTCCCGGCTCAGATGCAGACCTTAATGCTTATGACGTGATCTATTATGCCGGGCACTCAAATGCCGGTAGCAAAACCATCGCCATAAACCTGCCTAACGATGAGCGGGTGCAACTGGCTAAAGGCACCCGCCGGTTGCAGCTTAAAAATGCGATGCAGGCAAAGTTTGATCATATTCTTAAGCCCATTTCAGAGGTGTTAATTGCCCCTGAACAACGCGAACACATTACCTTTAACGCCTTTTTTGCTAACACCATGTTCCACGAAGTGGCCCATGGTCTGGGGATCAAAAATACCATTACTGATAAAGGCACCGTGCGGGCTGCACTTAAAGAGCACGCCTCAGCACTGGAAGAAGGTAAAGCCGATATTTTGGGCCTTTACATGGTGCAAAGCCTGTTGGAAAAAGGTGAAATAACCGAGGGCACGCTGGAAGATTATTACGTTACCTTTATGGCGGGGATCTTCCGTTCGGTGCGCTTTGGTGCGTCCAGTGCCCACGGTAAGGCCAATATGATCCGGTTTAACTATTTCGCCACCATGGGCGCCTTTGACCGTAATGAAGACGGCCTGTACAGCGTGAATATGGAAAAAATGTCGAAAGCGGTTTCTTCCTTATCAGAGCTTATCCTTACCCTGCAAGGTAATGGTGATTACAATGGCGTAGCTGAGCTGGTTGCAGATAAAGGTATTATTAAGCCTCAACTGGAAGCCGATTTAGCCCGTTTAAAAGCGGCCAGTATTCCGGTTGATATTGTGTTTAAGCAAGGTAAATCACAACTCGGTTTATAAGATAACGCCAGGTATTTTCAGGCATCCCGGTAGCAGTGAGCCTACCGGGTTTATTTATCGCCCGGCACGCAGGCAGATAAGGAACACAATCTGCAGTGTAATAATTGGCCTGCCTATTCAGGCCGTTTTCATCTGACAAGGAGTCCTGTATGAAACAAATCGTTGCGCTATTTCTACTCGCAATGTCGCTTTATTATATCTATTTAGGCTGGCGGGTGCTTTCCACCAAACGGCCTTTTATTGTCTCCAGCGCTCTGCTGATGAGCTTTGCCCTGCTGATCTATTTAGTGCAAGTTGTCCGGGAGGCCGTTCGGGTTTTGCAAACCGGTAGCCTGGAAGGCAAAGAAATTATTCTGCTGGCGGTAACCATTTATTTAGGTGTTAAATGCTGGCGACAAAGGCGGTCGTACCAGGTTATCGGTATGGCTGATGACTTTACACCGGCACTTAAAAGTGCATTAACGCATAACCATCTGAATTATTGCGAACAACCCGGAATCATCAAAGTGCCAGCACTGCCCGGAGCCATTGGTTATCAATCCAAGGACTCTAAAAAAGAAACTCTGTTTAATTTTAAGGGCAGTTTTTCAACTACGACAATCATTAACGTTATTCAACAGCTCGAACAGTACTTCACCACACATCCCTTCGTCATTGATAAAAAAGCAGCATATGAAATTTGCGGATTGGGCATGATATCACTGACTATTTCACTTACTTTGCTGTTCTACTAACTATAAACCTGCTTAAAACACTACCGTCATACCGGAGTTTCCACAGGAAATATCCGGGATCTCCTAAACAGTATTCCTCTTCTAACAAGACTGTTCAGCCGTGAGATAAAGTATAGGAGATACCGGCTCAAGACCGACGGGTAGATATTAGTGGAGTAAGTGTCTCATTGACGCTTCAATGACAGAGCTGGTGCACTTTTACACTCTACAATTGCACCATGGAGATCCCGGATAAGTACTACGTACTTTCCGGGATGACAGGAAATTTTATAATTCTAATAAATCATCGTCATCCCGGAATTTCCGCAGGAAATATCCGGGATCTCCTGAACAGTATTCCTCTTCTAACAAGACTATTCAGCCGTGAGATAAAGTATAGAAGATACCGGCTCAAGGCTGGTATGACGGTAAGAGATAAATTCTATTATCAGATTAAAACAATCTGCTTTTTATGTGGTTCTGTTGTGGCGAATTACTGACTGACAAAAAGATCTGGGAAAGCGTAGGCTCGTCACGGACGACGGGCCAGGGCAGCGCGGGCAGGACGCCCGCTCTGCCTCGTTAGGTTTCCCCTTTTTGTCTGTCAGTTAGCTGTTTCGCTACATAGAACTTAGCGAAGCTGTTATAGATAGCTAAAGGGGTGGCCTCACTGCCACCCCTGGGTGCTGTCGGCACCCCGACAAAATGTGGAGAAATGGGGAATGATTAGCCCCCTAACTCAGGCCGAATTGCCCTCGCTACTGCCTCAATCCGTCATCCCCGCACGCTTCTAGCGGGGATTGAATGACTGAGCAATAAGCCATAGTGAGTTAGTTGATTTATCCGGTGATGTCTAAAACAACCTGCTTTTTATTTGGTTCTTTGTATTGCGAAATACTGAGGCCGGGCAGATTAAGTAAAAGCGTAGAGGCGTCATGGATGACGGCTCCGGCCAGTGCGGGCAGGACGCCCGCTCTGGCCGATAGGTTTTACCTGCCCGGTCTCAGTATGCTACTTCGCGATTAAAGAACTGGGGGTGTCCAGAGGGGAGCCACCTCCCCTCTGGGTGCAGTCGGCACCCAGACAAAATGTGGAGAAATGAATGGTGGTGGAAGTGCCTACATTCTATAGATACGCAAAGAATGGTATTTTTTAGTCCACAATATCAGTCAAGGAGATCCCGGATAAGCACTGCGTCCTTTCCGGGATGACAAGGTATAAAGCGGATAGCGCCTATGGCGCTTCGAGGATAACAAACGCGATACTGTTTAGATTAGTCAGCCTTCTCAGGGGATCCCGGATAGCGCCGGTGGCGCTTCCGGGATAACAAAAAGCTTTAGCTTTTTGTTACTCTAAATGCTTGGGTTTGTCTGTGTATGGTGGCCAGCCCATCATTTTCCCGGCCAGAACATGCAAATGGATGTGATAAACAGTTTGGCCACCAAACTTATTACAGTTCATTACAGCGCGGTAGCCTTCTTCAGCAAAGCCCATATCATGAGCCAGTTTGGCGGCGACAGTATATAAATGACCGACCACGGCTTCATCTGCTTCGCTGATGTCATTAATGGTGGCAATCTGCTTTTTAGGGATGACTAAAAAATGAATCGGTGCCTGCGGATTAATATCTTTAAAGGCTAACGCCTTGTCGTCTTCGTACAGAATATCTGCCGGGATAGACTTATCAATTATCTTATCAAAAATAGTTTCAGCCATTTGTTATCTCCATCAAATCGATACAGGGCTTACCAGAATATAAAGGCAATCAGCACGGCGCCAAGCAGTAAGCGGTATATCACAAACGGTAACATACCGATGCGGCTTATCCAGCTCAGGAATAAAAAGATACACAGATAAGCACTAACAAAGGAAAAGCCTGCGCCGTAAATTAGTGCCGACCAATCCACAGCTTCATTGGCTTCGAGCAGATCTTTTACTGCTAATAAACCGGCACCGAGGATCACCGGAATAGACAGTAGAAACGAAAAGCGTGCCGAACTTTCGCGATTTAATCCCAGCATCAAACCTGCTGTCATCGTGATACCAGAACGGGATGTACCCGGAATTAATGCCAGCATTTGGGCCAGACCAATAATAATAGTCTGACGCAGGGTCAGTTGTTCCAGCTTCTGCACATGTTTCGCTTTTACATCGGCATACCAAAGCAGCAAGCCAAACAGAATTGTCGTGGTAGCAATTACAGCAGCGCTGCGCGCATGGGTTTCGATCAGGTCTTTGAGTAAAAAACCGGCTATTACCGCCGGAATAGTACCGATTACCACAAACCAGGCAAGCTTACTGTCGGTGGTTTGTTGTTGACTGAACCCATGTTTAAAAAAGGCCCCCGTCATTTGCAGTATGTCATTGCGGAAGTAAATCATTACCGCCAGTAAACTGCCTACATGTACCGCCACGTCAAATGCCAGCCCCTGATTACGCCAGCCGAGTACTTCGGCAGGTAAAATCAAATGGGCAGAACTACTGATAGGCAAAAACTCGGTAAGGCCCTGGATAATGGCCAGAACAATAATTTCGAAAAGCGTCATCCCTGGGGTGAACTCCATTTAAAATCGATAGGTGTAGTTGGCTGCTTGCTATGATCAAAGGCCTGCCAGAGTTGCGAGAAAGTTTTTCCCACTACCGGGTGGCGCATATCAGGGGCAATATCAGCCAGCGGCCGCAATACAAAAGCGCGCTGTAGAATTTCCGCTCTGGGCAGCGTCACCGGTGCATCGCACACCATTTGATCGAAGCACAATAAATCTAAATCCATTGTGCGTGAACAGTGCCTTTTATACCAGTCTTTTCGCCCGTACTCGGCTTCTAATTGTTTGAATAACTGATAAATAGCCTGCAGCGATAAGCTGGTATCCACTCGTGCTACCCAGTTGTAAAATCCCGGTCCATCGAAGCCCTGGGCCGGACAATCATAAACTGGCGAAACCACTACTTCATCAAAATACTGTTGCAGCACCCGGTAAGCTTCGCGGGTATGAAACTCACGTTCTATGTTCGAGCCAATACCTATATAAACCCGATGCAGGCTCACTTTATTTGCCTGCCTCGTGGGTAATGCGGATACCCACTTTTCGGGCATCCGGTAATATCCCCGGCTTTTCGATTGTCAGTACCAGTTTTTGTACGGGGAACGTGTGGCAAACAGCATTGATAATGGCATTGGCAAACGCCTCAAGTAACTCAAAAGAGGAGTCAATTCCCACTTGCTTAACGGTTTCTGCAACCGCTGCATAATCTATAGTGTGCTCCACATCATCTGACTGCATGGCCGCGCTCAAGTCGGCATCAATTAACAAATCGACGATCAGCACGGTATTTTGCGTGCGCTCCCAGTCGTATACGCCTATCAGGGTAGGCACTTCCAACCCTTCGATAAATATTTGCTGCATTATTTGCTGCACCTTAACACTCATTTTTTGCGAGTATAGCATTGGCGTTGCAGATTACGCGATCCTGGCTACCTTGACCAGCACAGCCAGCTTTCAGGACGTTCTTCACCAAGCGCTCATAGCATCACAAAGTCTGGCTTTGCGGGCGATATTCTAGTAGTGTGTGCACACTTTTCATACATAGTTGGAGCATTGGCTTGATTGCACTCAGTCTGTTAATGATTGGCATTGCCTACCTGATAGGCTCTGTTAGCAGTGCAGTATTGGTTAGCCGTGCTTTTCGATTACCCGATCCGCGCCGCCATGGCTCGGGCAATCCCGGTGCCACCAATGTATATCGGCTCGGTGGTCGGGTGCCGGCTTTACTGGTGCTAATTGTCGACGTGTTGAAAGGCACCATTCCGGTGTATTCAGCCTATTTTATGGGGCTTCCCCCGGTTGCCCTGGGCTTTATTGCTATTGCTGCCTGTCTGGGTCATATCTTCCCGCTGTATTTTAATTTTGCTGGCGGCAAAGGGGTCGCTACAGCATTTGGCGCCATGTTGCCAATTGGCCCGGCGCTGGCAGGTTCGCTGATTGCCACCTGGGCGGTGGTAGTATTCATTTGGGGATATTCTTCACTGGGCGCTATTGTTACCGTACTGCTGGCGCCGGTTTTTACCTGGTTAATCAAGCCTATGTACACTATCCCGGTGGCCATGCTGTCGGTACTGATCATTTTCAGACACAAAGAAAACATTCAGCGGTTGCTCAAAGGCGAAGAGAGTAAAGTCTGGGATAAAGGCAAAGCCAACGAGTAGGCTTTACGCTTCTGGCACGTTTTGCGTAAGCTGTTGCAGTGCGTAATCAAGGCTTGCCGACGAGACACCGCCTACATGGCGATACAGCAACTTACCTTGTGGAGAGTAAAATAGCGTGGTGGGCAATACAGCCACGCCGAAAGCTTCACTCACTGCTCCGCTGGTATCAAGCAGGACATTTTCGAGTTTAAGGCCCTGGCTATTGAGAAAGTCATTAACTTCGGCAGCCGACTCTCCCTGATTTAAAAAAATGAAATGCAGGTTGGGGTAGTTTTGCTGGGCCTGCTCAAGCACTGGCATTTCGCGGCGACATGGCGGGCACCAGGTAGCCCACACATTCAGTACAATAGGCTTATCCGTATAAGCAGCAAAGTCCACCGTTTGAAGAGCATTATTCTGCACCACGGGTAAAGGCATGGTCGAACTGCGATTTACCCAGTTAACGCCAATATATAAGGGCAATGTACAGGCGGCAGTGAGCAGAACCACTTTCACTGAGGTATTTCGGGTAAGAGGCCGTTTGTGTATGCGCCATATCAGTACCAGCATACCGGCTATCAGCCCGGCCTGGGGTAAAAAGCCGCCATCACGAATATCCAACATGGCCAACCAGTCAGATTGGTACTGTGGCCACATACACCAGATAAATCCCGCTCTGGCGCCAAGGAGTGCCGCCACAAAAACAGCGAACAAGGAGTTCTCTACCTGCGCGCGCAGTGGCTTTTCTTTTTCTACCAGACGAAGCCAGATAAGCGCCAGAAACAAAGCTCCCCACACCAGCACATAATCAATGGCCAGGCCCACCGGCCCTATCGACAGGCTATGCAAGCCAGCTTAACCGACAAGAGTAATTAAGCGCTGGCTTCACTGAACTGTTCATAAGCCAGCATGGCATCGGCGGCATACATCAGTGATGGACCACCGCCCATGTAAACCGCCATACCCAGCGTTTCTTCGATTTCCTGCTTGGTTGCGCCAAGCTCTACCAGGGCTTTAACGTGAAAGCCAATGCAGCCGTCACAACGGGTAGATACGCCGATTGCCAGGGCGATGAGTTCCTTGGTTTTCTTGTCCAGCACGCCGTCTTTGGTTGCGGCTTGCGCCATTGCAGAGAATCCCTGCATGGTATCGCTGATGTCGCTGCGCAAAGCTTTTAAATTGCTAGCAATACGTTGGGTAATTTCAGGGTAAGACTTACTCATTATCAAGACCTCTCGGTTATTGTTCCGCCAGCGCCTGATTGAGCACATCCAGTTTGCCGTCGATGGGACGGAGCAACTCAAGCCCCAGTACTTTAGCCAGTGCCGGGTATACTTCCAGATTGCTGAAGCGCGGCAGTCGTACTCCCTGCTTGAAAGCAGGACCGGTTGCAACAAAAGTGGCGCCCATATCCGGATGTTCAGGCAAATAGCCATGACCGCCGGGGCCGATACGACTGTCTTTATTTTTGGCAAAACGTGCCGGCGCATCAATGGTAATGATAATATCACCGGTACGCGGATTTTGCGGCATGTGATAATGCTTTCGTTGATGCTCATCAAATACTTTAACACCGGGTAACGCCAAAGCTCGCAACGCCTCTTCCTGCGCTTTAACGGCCGCCTCGCTGACGCCGTCTTTGGCGTACAACAGTATTTGCTCACCTTCATTGAGTACCAGAAAGTCATCGCTGATATTCAGCTCATCCTGATAAATTATCCGGCTGGTATCTACCGCGTTCATGCCGTGATCAGACACCAGGATCAGGTTGACCTTTATTGGCAAAGCCTGAATACGCTCATACAACTGGCCAACCAGAGCATCGATTTTTTGCACGGCAGCAAAAGTCTGCGGTGCGTCCGGGCCATAATCGTGCCCAACGGTATCGACTAAAGAGAAATAGCCGGCAATAAACACCGGGCGGGTCGCATCCGGGTAGGTCAGCCATTCAATGATCTGATCAATACGCTGCTGATAATCTGAATATTTGGAATAGTGAAAGTGATAAGAAGGTAATTGCCCGCCAATCCGTGCGTCTGACTCCGGCCAGAAGTAGGTAGCTGCCGGGTAACCATGGGTTTCCACCAGGTTCCAGAACGGCATCGCCGTGATCCAGGTACTGTCTTTATAAGCTTCACCCATGGAATAGTACGCATGGCGGCTTTTATCGTAAAAACGGTTGTTCACAATGCCGTGATTAACCGGCAACAGGCCTGTCAGCAGCGAAATGTGATTGGGAAAAGTATTGGCCGGATACACCGGTTGCATGCTTTCGGCGCGTACACCGCGAGCGGCAATATTGGCCATCGCCCGGGCCTGATGCTTTTCGATATAGTCGTGCCGAAAGCCATCGATTGAAATTAATACCACATGCTGTTCCGGGCGTTCAGCATGCACATTCAGGCTAACAAGAATCAGGCAGCCTAGTAGGCTACGCCAGCTAAAAAATGTCATAAGAGGCTTGATATCAAATAAAAAGCTTAAGATAACACCCTTTTTATGACACTGGTGTTAATGAATCAAGTGGCCAGCGAGGAACTACCGATTCTGCTAGAGGAGTGGTTTCACCGGCTTTGAGTCGCTGCAAGCCGGCATACGCTATCATTGCACCGTTATCGGTACAAAAACTTAAACCCGGGTAATACACTTCGCCATTAATGTCCTGCACTAATTTTGTCATAGCAGCGCGCAGTGACGTATTGGCACTCACGCCGCCGGCTATCACCAAGCGTTTCAAGCCGGTTTGTTTAAGCGCCCTTTTACACTTGATGATTAAGGTATCAATTACTGCTTCCTGAAAAGCAAAAGCAATATTGGCCTTAGTTTGATCGCTGCCGTCGGCGTCGCGAATGGTATTCGCAGCGAACGTCTTAAGACCGCTGAAGCTAAAGTCCAGGCCCGGGCGGTCGGTCATTGGGCGCGGAAAGCTGTAATGGCCGCCTTCGCCCTGATCGGCCAGCTTCGCCAGAAGCGGACCGCCAGGATAATCCAACCCCAGCAGCTTGGCGGTTTTATCAAAGGCTTCACCGGCGGCGTCATCGATAGACTCACCGAGTAATTCATAACTGCCAATACCATCTACCCGCACCAGCATGGAATGACCACCAGACACTAGCAGCGCAACAAAAGGGAACGGCGGCGGATTATCTTCCAGCATAGGGGCTAACAAATGCCCCTCCATATGATGCACGCCAATGGTCGGTACATCCCAGGCATAGGCTAACGAGCGCCCTACTGAGGCGCCTACCAATAATGCCCCAACCAGGCCGGGTCCGCGGGTATAGGCAATACCATCGATATCGTCAGAAGAGGACCCCGCATCGCTCAACGCTTTTTGAATCAGCGGGACGATTTTGCGCACATGGTCACGCGATGCCAGCTCTGGAACTACGCCACCATAATCGGCGTGCAACTTAACCTGACTATATAAGGTATGCGACAGAAGCCCCTGTTCGTCGTCATAAACAGCAATACCGGTTTCATCACAGGATGTCTCAATACCTAATACGCGCATAGTGTTTTGTTTGCCTTTAGTTGATCAGATTTAGCCGGGGTGACGGCTGCGCAGTTTAACCGAATTGGTGAATTCAGGCCACTACGGTGCATTGGGTGTATTATATGGGGCGTTTTGGCTATTTTTTTAACACTAAGACTTTACATCGTGGGCGTGAATGATTAGAATTTCGCACCATTTTTAACCCGGGTGGTTTAAAAGTACCTATTTTTAACCCGGACATCCTGTTAAGTTTTGAGGTGAATTTTTAATGCCTATCGTTAAAGTTAGAGAAAACGAGCCATTTGACGTAGCACTGCGTCGTTTTAAGCGTTCTTGTGAAAAAGCCGGTGTTCTGTCAGAAGTTCGTCGTCGTGAATTTTTCGAAAAGCCAACTTGGGAACGTAAGCGCAAGAAAGCAGCTGCTAAAAAGCGTCACCTGAAAAAGCTGGCTCGCGAAAACGCACGTCGCGTAAAACTGTACTAAGTTAGACTTTTAGGGGACACCCTTAGTTCAGTTTAGCTGCAATAACGTGCAGTAAAAAACCTGTAAGCAACTATCGACTGAGTAACTTATGGCGCTAATCGACGATTTAAAAAATGCACAAAAAGAGGCAATGCGGGCAAAAAACAAGGTCCGTCTTGGCACTATTCGCATGGCGTTAGCAGCTATTAAGCAAAAAGAAATCGATGAGCAGGTAACTTTAGGCGATTCTGATATCCTGGCAGTGTTAACCAAAATGGTTAAGCAACGCCAGGATGCTGCCGCGCAGTACGATTCGGCAGGTCGTGAAGACCTGGCGCAAACTGAGCGCACAGAGATTGTCGAACTCGAGTCTTTCTTACCCCAGCCTCTCACTGAAGAGGAAATTGCCGCGCTGATCGATGAAGCTATGGCTTCAACCGGTGCCAGCAGCATGCAAGATATGGGTAAGGTGATGGGTGTGTTAAAACCCCAGGTACAAGGCCGGGCCGATATGGGCGCACTGAGCGCCCAAATCAAACAGCGTTTAGGGTAATTTACCGAACCTACGCTGGCATTTATGGTAGCGGCGCAGATCGTTGCGCTTACCACATATCCTGATAAAGTATCCGCAATCCAATTCATCATGGCAGCGTAGTACAATCTATGGCAGGTAAAATCCCTCGCGAATTTATCGACGACCTGTTGGCCCGAACCGACATCGTTGAAATTGTTGATAGCCGCGTCCGGCTAAAAAAAGCGGGGAAAAACTATTCAGCCTGCTGTCCGTTTCACGACGAAAAGACGCCCTCTTTTACCGTAAGTCAGGATAAACAGTTTTATCACTGCTTTGGCTGTGGTGAGCATGGAAATGCCATATCGTTTCTGATGGACTATGACCGACTGGAGTTTGTTGAAGCCATTGAAGAGCTGGCCAAAATGCACGGTCTGGAAGTGCCAAGAGAGCAGGGTTCAGGGCGCTTTACCAGTAATAAAGACAAGCAGCAGAATGAGTCTGACTTCCAGTTAATGGAAAAGGTCACACGCTTTTTCCAGCATCAGCTTAAACACCATGCCCAGGGCAGTAAAGCGGTTGAATATCTCAAGCAGCGCGGGCTGTCCGGGGAAATTGTTAAGCAGTGGGAAATTGGCTACGCGCCGCCGGATTGGGATGCGGTACTCAAAACCTTTGGTACCGACAATGCGTTAAGAAAACAATTGCTCGATCTTAAACTGGTAAACCAAAACGACAACGGCAAACAGTATGACTTCTTTCGCGACCGGATCATGTTTCCCATTCGTGATAAGCGCGGCCGGGTGTGTGGCTTTGGTGGCCGGATTATGGAAGGCAACGGCCCGAAATACCTGAACTCGCCGGAAACCCGTATCTTTCATAAAGGATACGAGCTGTTTGGCTACTACCAAACCCGCCAGCAACGTAACTTACAGCGCATCATGGTGGTTGAGGGTTACATGGATGTGGTGGCGCTAAGTCAGTATGGCATCCAGTACGCTACCGCTGCACTTGGTACCGCAACAACTCAGGATCATATGACCATGCTGATGCGTGGTACGCAGGAAATTGTGTGTTGTTACGATGGCGACCGGGCGGGTAGAGATGCTGCCTGGCGCGCGGTGGAAAATGCCCTGCCAGCCTTAAAGGATGGCGTACAGTTAAAATTTCTGTTTCTGCCGGATGGCGAAGACCCCGATACCATGGTGCGTCAGATTGGTCAGGAAGCCTTTGAGGAAATGGTCGCCAAAGCAACGCCACTATCGACCTTTTTCTTTGATGCGTTACTTAAACAGCATTCTGTTGGTACCCCGGAAGGTAAAATTGCCCTGAAGTCGGCTGCACAACCACTGATAGACCAGGTAGCCGGCGAACAACAAAAGCTGATGCTGAGTGAAGAACTCAGCAAACACGTAGGTGAGTACGACCGTTTTAAGCTCGATAGGGATATTCGCGCAGCCAACGCAAACTCTGGCCCGGCCACTCCCAGACAGCAAAATAATAACGCCGGCAATATCAATAAAACCCGCCTGTCGCCGATAAGTGTAATGATTAGATTGTTACTGGAACATCCGTCACTTGCAGCAGAGTGTAGTGATTCCGTACAGCCTGAATTCCTTAACGGTTCAGGGATTGCCGGCCTCAATGTTTTACAGGATGTGTTCAGTTTTTGTGCCAGCCATCCGCAGGCTAAAACTGCACAAGTGGTTGAAAACTTCCGCGAGCACCCCTATTCAAAGAGTCTGGGTCGGTTACTCGTGCAGGAGCACTTTATTGATGAGGCCGACGCACAAAGGGTATTTCGGGACTGCTTTGCCCGCCTGTTAGACTGGCATTTCGATAGCCGCATTGACCAATTGTTGTCAAAATCAAGAATTCAGGCGCTTAGTAGTGACGAAAAACAGGAATTAAATATGCTCATGCGGGAACGGCAAAGCAGTTAATTCATCACAGCAACAAATGCATTGGGTAGAAATATTGAAAGTTGCGGTGAAGGCTTTAAGCCTAAGCAACAACGACCCCGGAGCAGACTTCGGCATTAGTCGCAGGCAACGGGCTTGCGACCGGCAGACCAGTTAACGGCGAATTAGCACCACAATTACAGCAGAACCGGCAAGTTTTGAAAGGCTTATCAGCAAAATTAGATGCGGTAAAAGTAGCCGCCGTAGTAGTCAAAATAACCGTGTTTCTGTTATACTGTGTAATTCGCTGCCGTCGTCGCAATGGGCAGGCAATTAAACGTAAACCAACAAAAGCAGTCTACCGTAGGTAAGTTGTAACGTTATTACCTCGGTCCGTCATAGATTTACATTTGGACGGGTCATATTGCAATGGTTAATTTTTGAAAAGTGTAGGGTATATGGCGCAAAGCAAGCAGTCTCAGATTAAACTCCTGATTGCGAAAGGTAAAGAACAAGGTTATTTGACGTTTTCTGAAGTCAACGACCATCTGCCTCAAGACATTGTCGATTCGGATCAGATAGAAGATATCATCCGCATGATCAATGACATGGGTATCCAGGTAGCAGAATCAGCACCGGATTCCGATGAACTGTTAATGCAGGAAACCACCACTGACGAAGAAGTTGCAGAAGCGGCAGCGCAAGCGCTGGCTACTGTTGAAAGCGAAATTGGACGTACCACCGACCCGGTCCGCATGTACATGCGTGAAATGGGTACCGTAGAACTCCTTACCCGTGAAGGCGAAATCGAAATCGCCAAACGTATCGAAGACGGTATTAATCAGGTTCAGTGTTCTGTTGCAGAATATCCTGAAGCCATTACTTACCTGCTCGATCAATGGGACCTTTACGAAGCAGAAGAAATTCGCTTAAGCGATATTATTTCTGGCTTTGTTGATCCGAATAACGAAGAAGACCTCGCCCCCACCGCCACACACGTTGGTTCAGAACTTTCTCAGGAAGAGCTGGACGACGAAGATGATGACGATGATGACGACGACGATGATGATGACGAAGATGATACCGGTGTCGATCCGGAAGAAGCTCGTCAGAAGTTTGCAGAATTACGCGATCAGTATCAGGTTGCCCGCAAGGTCATTGAAACAAAAGGTCGTACTCACGCCGATTCGCGTAAAGAAATTAACGCGCTGAGCGACATCTTTAAAGAATTCCGCCTGGTGCCAAAACAGTTCGATCGTCTGGTTCGCAATATGCGTGAGATGATGGACCGCGTACGCATCCAGGAACGTCTGGTAATGAAGTACTGCGTCATGCACGCCAAAATGCCTAAGAAAGACTTCATCAAAGCTTTCGCCGGTAACGAAACGTCTACCGCATGGCTGGATACGATTCTGTCTGGCAACGCACCTTATGCTGGCGTGTTACAGTCGTACAAAGAAGAAATTGAGCGTAGTGTTGGCAAGATTTCTCAGGTTGAGCAAGAAACCGGTTTGGTTATTGCCGACATTAAAGATATCAACCGTCGCATGTCGATTGGTGAAGCTAAAGCCCGTCGTGCCAAGAAAGAAATGGTTGAGGCAAACTTACGTCTGGTTATTTCAATTGCTAAGAAGTACACCAACCGTGGTCTGCAATTCCTCGACCTTATTCAGGAAGGTAACATTGGTCTGATGAAAGCGGTGGATAAGTTTGAATACCGCCGTGGTTACAAATTCTCAACCTATGCAACCTGGTGGATCCGTCAGGCGATTACCCGTTCGATTGCCGACCAGGCCCGGACAATTCGTATTCCGGTTCACATGATCGAAACCATTAACAAACTGAACCGTATCTCTCGTCAGATGCTACAGGAAATGGGTCGTGAACCAACACCAGAAGAATTGTCTGAGCGCATGCTGATGCCGGAAGACAAAATCCGTAAAGTACTTAAGATTGCGAAGGAGCCAATCTCGATGGAAACGCCCATCGGTGATGATGAAGATTCGCATCTGGGTGACTTTATCGAGGACAGCACCATTATTCAGCCCCTCGATTCAGCTACCGGCGGCAGCCTGAAAGACGCTACACAGGAAGTGCTGGCTGGCCTGACAGCCCGTGAAGCAAAAGTACTGCGCATGCGTTTCGGTATCGACATGAATACCGACCACACGCTGGAAGAAGTGGGTAAACAGTTTGATGTAACCCGTGAGCGTATCCGTCAGATCGAAGCCAAGGCGTTGCGTAAACTACGCCACCCCAGTCGCTCTGAACAGCTGCGCAGCTTCCTGGACGAATAAATCGTCTTGCTAATAGCCATCAAAAGCCAGTCTTAACGACTGGCTTTTTTGTTGGTCTATTCATATTTAGCTAAGCACAATAATACCAAGTACACTTCAAAACAGAATCATCAGGAACCACAACAGCTCAAACCTTCGTTATTCCCTTGCTCAAACTATTATCGAATTTATACAGCGACTTACAGCCCACACCAGTAGAGCCACAGGAAAAAAACGCAGGGCTGGAAGTTAACCGTATGTAAATGTTATTCAGCCCTGGACTATTCACCTGAATCAATAATTCAGGCTAAGATGGACAGCGGTTGAAGTCACTTGACCGCTAAAAAAACGACAGATAAGAAATACTAATAACGATAAGGGAATCACATGCAACTTCACAGGTTACGCCTGAGAGCTGCTGCACTTTGTTTTGCAGTCATCCTCTCTCCCACCGCTCCGGCTGCCACCGATTATCAGAAACCGGCAGAGGAAATTCTTCAGCTCGTCGATGTAAAACGCGCCCCCTATTTTCTGATGAATGATAGTCAGGATACCGCGTTAATGCTTTACCGCGATACCTACAAAACCATCGCCGAGTTATCTGAGGAGGAGCTACGACTGGGGGGATTACGCATTGATCCCAAAGCGAATATCGGTAGTCGTGATACCTTCTATAACGACCTTAAAATTCAACGCATAAACAGCCAGAAAACGGTAGAAATCGCCGGATTACCCGCTAGCCCACGCTTATCCAACTTTGCCTGGTCACCGGATCAACAGAAAATGGCCATGACCCATAAAACCCCGAATGGCATTGAGTTATGGGTTGTGGATTTAAAAACGGCCAAGGCCAAACGCCTTACCAAAGCCATCCTCAACGCCAACATGCGTGATGTGATCAAGTGGTTTGCTGACGGCTCGGCGCTGCTGGTGAAAGTGGTTCCTGACGACCGCCAGTCGCTGATTAACACCGAATCCGCCACGCCGACCGGTCCGACGGTATCGGTGAGTGACGGTAAAAAAGCCCAGAACCGTACCTATCAGGATCTGCTTAAAAACAAAAATGACGAATTTAACTTTGAGCAGTTAACCCGCTCCACGCTGGTGAAAGTCGGCCTTAACGGCAACACCTCCAACTGGCTGGCGCCTGCAATGTACGGCAATATTGATGTCTCACCCAATGGCCAGTATGTACTGGTTACCCGTTACGAGAAGCCGTTCAGCTATCTGGTGCAATACAACCGTTTTCCATCAGTCACCAGTGTATATACCCAGCGGGGCAAATTCGTTAATGACATTGTGTCGGTACCGCTGATTGAGGATCTGCCCAAGGGCTTTATGGCTACACGCGAAGGCCGTCGGTCTATTCAGTGGCGTGACGATAAGCCCGCAACGCTGGTCTTTGCCGAAGCTCAGGATAAAGGTGATCCGGCTGTCGAGGTTGAGTATCGCGATGCCGTGTACTCGCTGGAACCACCATTTGATGGCAGCCCGTCGCTGCTACTGAAAACCCACAACCGCTTTTCACGCATAATGTGGGGTAACAACAACCACGCGATCGCCCAGGATTACTGGTGGAATACCCGAAACACCAAAGCCTATGCGTTTAACCCGGCAGACAGCACTGTTGCGCCAACGATTATTTTTGATCGTAATTACCAGGATGCGTACAACGATCCAGGTTCTTTTGTGACTGAGCGAAATGAATTTGGCCAGAGCGTGCTGGCAATGGATGGCGCGCAGGTCTTTTTACTTGGCGATGGCTATTCAGATAAAGGACAATTTCCTTTCCTCGACAGTCTTAATCTGACAACGCTCGACAAAGAGCGCCTCTACCAGTCTGCCTATACCGATAAGCTGGAAGAGCTTTACGATTACAAAGTCGATGAACAAAAACTCACCGTGAGTATCCAGTCCAAAAGTGAATACCCGAACCGCTACTTCCGTCACTTAACCGACCAATCGCTTACGCAGTTAACAGACTTTGAAAATCCGTTTAAAGCCATTCAGAGCGTTAAAAAAGAAGTCATTACGTATAAGCGTGACGACGGGCTGGAGCTATCCGGCACGCTATATTTGCCGGTTGGCTACCAGGAAGGTACAAAATATCCAATGCTCCTGTGGGCGTACCCACGAGAGTATAAAGATCAGAACAGTGCATCGCAGAATACCAGTAACCCCAATGAGTTTACCTATCCGTTCTGGGGCTCCCCTATTTATTGGGTAAACAAAGGTTATGTGGTACTCGATGGCGCGGCCTTCCCGATTGTTGGCGAAGGTGACGAAGAGCCCAATGACAGCTTCCGCAGCCAGTTAGTGGCCAACGCTAAGGCTGCCATTGATGCCGTTGACGCCCGCGGGCTTATCGACCGGCAGCGCGTAGCAGTGGGTGGTCACAGCTATGGCGCCTTTATGGTAGCTAATCTGCTGTCCCATTCTGATTTGTTTGCTGCAGGCATAGCACGCAGCGGTGCCTATAACAGGACCCTCACGCCATTTGGCTTTCAGTCTGAAGAGCGCTCCTACTGGGAAGCCCCCCAAGTGTATTACACTATGTCGCCCTTTATGCATGCCGATAAAATGAAAACCCCGCTACTGCTTATTCATGGCGAGGCTGACAACAACAGCGGTACCTACCCTATGCAAAGTGAGCGTTACTTTAACGCGCTTAAAGGCCTTGGTGCCACAGCTCGACTGGTGATGTTACCCAAAGAGTCCCATGGCTACCGCGCCAAAGAAAGTATCCTGCATATGTTGTGGGAACAGGACCAGTGGCTGGAACAACACGTAAAGGCTAAGTAAACCCTGCATCGCACAGGCCCGAAAGGCCTGTGTGCTTCGCACCCAAACTCAACAGGAAAACAACGATGAAAACACTCATTACACTTTTGGCAGGATTACTTGTAAGCGCTTCCACCACAGTACTTGCTGGCGATAACACGCTCTCAGCCATAGAACAGCAGCAGGGCTGGGAAAGTTTGTTTGATGGCAAGTCACTTAAAGGTTGGCGTAACTATCAAAAGGACAAAGCTGGCAGCAACTGGCAGGTTACTAACGGTACCATCACACTTACCAAAGAGGGCAATGGCGACCTGATTTCAGAAAAACAGTATGCCGAGTTTGAACTGAGCCTGGACTGGAAGATTTCCGAGGCTGGAAATAGCGGTGTATTTTTTCTGGCTGATGAAAGCGAACAGTACATTTTCTTCCATGCCCCTGAAATTCAGATCATCGACAACGAAAAACATCCCGACAGCAAGCTCGACTCACACCGCTCAGGTTCACTGTACGACATGGTGGTTGCACCGCCTGCGGCCTATAAAGACGCTGGAGAATGGAACAACCTGCGTATTAAGCTGCACAATGATGTGCTCGAGGTCTGGCAAAACGGCGTAATGTCCGTTCACATCGTGATGCATTCATCAACCTGGGACAAGCTCGTGGCAGCCAGTAAATTTGCCAAATGGGAAGGCTTTGGCGACCAGGCCAAAGGCCACATAGGTCTTCAGGATCACGGCGATAAAGTGTGGTTTAAAAATATAAAAATCCGGGAGTTACACTAATGACAGAATTTGCCCATCAGGTGGTTATTGTTGGCTCAGGGGCAGGCGGTGCGATGGCTGCCTATGAGCTGACCAAAGCAGGTATCAATGTACTGATGCTCGAAGCAGGCCGTGACTATAACCCCAAAACCGAAACGCCGATGTTTAAGCGCAACGCCGACGCGCCATTAATGGGCGCGGCCACATCAGACAAAAACTTTGGGTACTACGACGCCACCGTTGATGGCGGCTGGTCGGTACCCGATGAGCCCTATACCACCGATGATGACTCCGATTTTTTATGGTGGCGAGCGCGGATGCTTGGCGGTCGCACTAACCACTGGGGCCGTTACTCCCTTCGCTTCAGCGAACATGACTTTAAAGGCAAAAGCCGCGACGGCCTTGGCGCTGACTGGCCCTTTGAGTATGCCGATATTGCGCCGTGGTACGATAAAACCGAAAGTCTGGTAGGGGTTTGTGGCACCAACACCGGGCTAGATGATATGCCCGACTCCCCGCCCGGCGTGCTGCAACCACCGCCTACTCCGCGGGTCCCCGAATTACTGGTGGCCGCAGCCGCAAAAAAGCACGGTATAACTGCCGTTCCTATGCACCGCGCGGTACTTACCCGGCCTAAAGACGACCGGGCAGCCTGCTTCTATGCTACGCCTTGCGGTCATGGCTGCTCCATTGGCGCCGCATTTCAAACCACGACGTCGTTAATTCCGATGGCTCGCAAAACGGAGCACTTTAAGCTGATCACAAACGCCATGGTCAAACAGGTCAATACCAACGATGATGGCAACGTCACCGGACTAACATACATTGATAAAACCAGTAGCGAAGAGGTAACCCTGAACTCACCGGTGGTTATCCTGGCAGCCAGCGCCTGTGAATCGGCCAGAATTATGCTGAACTCAGCGTCGTCTGTTCATCCCAATGGCCTGGCTAATTCAAGCGGCCAGTTGGGCCGTAACCTGATGGACTCTACCGGTGCCGGACTGGGTGCAACCATACCGGCATTAAAAAACCGCCCGCGCTACAACGAAGATGGTCATACTGCCAACCATCTGTTCATTCCATGGTGGGGTCACAAAGAACAACATAAGCTGAATTTTCCTCGTGGCTATCACTTTGAGCTGGGTACCGGTTTCAGAGAGCCAGGCGCCTGGGTATCCGGCGATTTTTCAGGGTATGGCGAGGTATTAAAAGACGAAGCCAAAGCCAATTACGGCGCCAGTGTGTACTTCGCCCTGCGTGGCGAGATGCTGCCTAATGATAACTGCTATATGGATATTGACCCTGAGGTTACCGACAAATGGGGTATTCCGGTTGCTCGTTTTCACTGGCAATGGTCAGAACACGAGCTTAATCAGGTTGCCCACGGCCTGCAAACCGCTAAAACGCTGCTTGAAACTATGGGCGCAACCGTAGGTGAACTGCCCCCGCCAGAACAAGCCATTGCCAAAGGCGGCCAGATTATCCATGAAGTGGGCACTGCCAGAATGGGCGACTCACCCACAGACTCGGTGACCAATCAATGGGGACAAACCTGGGACTGCCCGAATCTGTTTGTGATGGACGGCGGCGTATTTGCTTCCAACCCACATAAAAACTGCACGCTCACGATTATGACGCTGGCCAT
>CATMRP010000049.1 GCA_950073835.1 uncultured Alteromonadaceae bacterium | reverse complement strand
GCAACCTCCTGGACTGTCATTAAACTCATAAATGCAACCTGCATAGTGAAAGCGGTACAAAGAGTAAAGCGCAAAAAACTTAATTTGTGAAATAAACTTTAAATATAGGTAAATAATGCCTGTGTTTCGATGGGAGATAAACCATTATGGATACCTGGTCGGCAGCCGTTATGCTGTTTTTAATTATGGATCCGCTCGGCAACCTGCCCATATTCATGTCTGTGCTCAAGATGATCGAGCCAAAGCGCCGACGCATCGTACTGATACGTGAATTATTATTTGCCCTGGTTATTTTGTATGTTTTTCTGTTTAGCGGTCAGGCAGTGCTGGACTTTCTGAACGTGAAGCAGGAAACCGTGAGTATTGCCGGTGGGATTATCTTGTTTCTGATCGCCCTCAAAATGATCTTTCCCAAAGCTGGAGGCAGTCCACTCGGGCTGGCTGCAGGGGAGGAGCCTTACATTGTGCCGCTGGCTATCCCGTTGATTGCCGGCCCGTCTACGCTGGCAGCACTTATTCTGCTTTCCAACCAAAGTCCCGATCGCATGGGGGACTGGTCGCTGGCTCTGGGCGCCTCGTGGCTGGTTAGTGCCACCATACTGCTCTTCTCCGGAGCCTTTCACCGGGTGTTGGGGGAGCGTGGTTTAACGGCCATGGAGCGTCTGATGGGAATGATCCTGGTAATGATTGCCATCCAAATGTTTTTAGACGGTGTGGGTACTTATTTTTCTCAGGTAGGTTAATATGTGCCCCACTATTATATGGCTTCAGATTGAAAAACAGGCGTTATTTTGACAACTAAACTCTCAACATTCGCCCAGGTCCGGGCATTGGAAGGCGCGGATGCGATAGCGTTCAGTGCTGCGCTGCTGCAGCGTATGGTGCCCAACTATCAGCTTTTCTGTGAGCTTACGGAGTTTGCTGAGCCTGATACCCTGTCAAAATGCCTGGATCTTATCTGGGAATTCTTATGCAGCCCGAAGAGCAAGATTAACTTCGCTACGCAACTGGAAAAGGTAGAAGAGGCAACCCCGGATGTCAGCGATTATGACTCTTTTGGGGTATACCCTGCGCTGGATGCTGCCATTGCCATGTCGTCGGCCATTAACCTGATTATGAAAGTGGAGCCCCACGGAGCGGTGGTTGTCAGTAAACTTTCCCAGGGCAGCGTTGAAGCCTATCTGCTGGCCAGCGGAGAAGCCACGGAAGATGATGTAAAAATGCATCCACTGATGCAGTTTGAAATAACTATACAACAGGAACTGCTCGACGCTGTGACCACCAAAGCGCCGATGACACAGAAAGTATCAAAGCTTAAAAATATTGCCGCCAGTGAAGGGATCAGTAATATCGGCCTGGAAATAAACGCTTAAGCCGCTGTGCCGGTATACTCAAGCAGACAATAAGCCAGCTGGCCGGTTTGCTTTTGTTTGATAACCTCACAGCCCGGCGGCAGAGCGAGTGCCGGCCCATTGATTTCCTGCTCAACATAGATAAGGGCGTTTGCGGCCATTAACTGGTGCTTATGTAGCGCGGTGAGGCAGGGATTGACTAAATCCTGGCCAAAGGGCGGGTCGACAAAAATAAGATCGAAAGGAGCGCTTAGGGTTGGTAAAACCGCCATTGCATCGTTACAGTGCACCTCAGCAACAGCTTTCAGCGTATTGAGATTGGCGATTAACTGTTTGGCCGTGGGAGCATGTTTCTCAATAAACACGGTTTCTCTGGCATAGCGGGATAGCGCCTCTAACCCCAGTACACCTGAGCCGGCAAAAACGTCGAGTACCCGTCTATCCTGGACATGGGCCATCAGCCAGTTAAACAGTGTTTCGCGGGTACGGTCGGTACTGGGGCGTAATCCTTCTGCATCCAGCACGGGTAACCGGCGACCGCGCCACTGGCCGGAGATAATACGTACGCTGCCACTTTTTTTGTGGTGGCGTGAGGTTGGTTTTGCTACTCGATTCATTATGCCAGTCGATGGTATTATGTGCTGATGCAAAGCAGCACGCTTAAATTAATATTCAGTAGTTTACCGCAGAAGCGGTTTCTCAGTAAGGAATTGTCAACACAATGTCTAAACTCTTTGGCTGGTTTAACAAAAATAAAAATGAAAATAAAACCCCGGAACCAGCAACTAATCCCCCACAAGAAGAAACCTCAGACAGCAACGCCGCCATCGCTGCTGAAAAAGCATTGTCTGAGCAGGTTGAAGAAAAACCTGAAGTAGCCGAGAAAGCCGACCAGCACCGCAGTCCGGTAGAAGCAGACCCCGCAGTTGAAGCCGTAGCAACCGAAGAACCGAAAACCCCGGAAGAACCCATTGTAGAAGCACTGGAATCGGCTCCGCAGGAACAGGGAATGCCGGAACCAGAACCGGAGGTCGAACAACCCCAGGCCACACAAGCCGTTGCAGAAGCTACCGCAACTGAAAAGAAATCCTTTTTTGGTCGCCTTAAAGCCAGTTTATCACGCACTAAAGCTAACCTCGGCAGTGGCATTGTTAGTCTGTTCCGCGGCAAAGCTATCGACGATGACCTGTATGAAGAGCTCGAAACACAACTGTTGGTTGCCGATGTGGGCATGGACACGACCCAGAAAATAATCGACCGTCTGGTGGAAGGCGCTAAGCATTCACAATTGAAAGACGGCGATGCGCTTTACGAATTGCTTAAGCAGCAACTCAGAACCATGCTCACCGCCGTACAGCAACCACTGCCAGAGGTGATTGCCAGGCACGATAAAACCCAGGGGCCGTTTGTTATTCTGATGGTAGGCGTTAACGGGGTAGGTAAAACCACCACCATTGGTAAACTGGCCAAGCAGTATCAGCTACAGGGCAAAAAAGTCATGCTGGCAGCTGGTGATACCTTCCGGGCGGCAGCAGTGGAACAATTACAGGTGTGGGGTGAGCGAAATAATATTCCGGTGATCGCTCAGCCTACCGGTTCAGATAGCGCTTCAGTGTTGTACGATGCCTTGCAGTCGGCCAAGGCTAAAGGCAGTGATATTCTTATCGCTGATACTGCTGGTCGCCTACAAAATAAAGATAACCTCATGGAAGAGCTGAAAAAGGTGGTACGGGTAATGAAAAAGCTCAACCCGGATGCGCCCCATGAAGTGATGCTCACCGTCGATGCCGCTACCGGCCAGAATGCAATCAGCCAGGCGAAACTGTTTAAGGAAGCCGTAGGTCTGACCGGTATTACCCTCACCAAGCTCGACGGCACCGCCAAAGGCGGGGTGATTTTTGCTATTGCCGATAAATTTGGTATTCCGATCCGTTACATCGGAGTGGGTGAAGGCATTGACGACCTGCGCGGCTTTAACGGCGACGAATTTATCGATGCGCTGTTCAGCGAGGGTGAGAAAAGTTAATCTGGTATTGGTTAACCTTAATAAAAACAACAGACAGACTAGTCAGGATCCTTGATGATCAGATTTGAGCAGGTAAGCAAAACGTATCCCGGTGGCCAGCGCGCGCTGTCTAAAGTCGACTTTCACATAGCCCAGGGCGAAATGGCGTTTCTGACCGGTCATTCCGGTGCCGGTAAAAGTACCCTGCTTAAACTGATCAGCATTATGGAGCGCCCCACCGTTGGCAGGGTGCTGATTAACGGCCACGACCTGAACGTAATTAAGCGTCGCCAGATTGCTTATATTCGTCGTGATATCGGCATGATTTTTCAGAGCCATCAACTGCTGATGGACAAAACCGTCTTCGATAATGTGGCACTGCCACTGGTGATTGAAGGGTATGGCCACAAGGAGATAGCCAAACGGGTGGATGCTGCGCTGGAGATGGTAGGGCTACGCAGTAAAGCCCGTAATCTACCAATTACACTGTCTGGCGGTGAGCAACAACGTGTTGGTATTGCCCGGGCGGTGGTTAATAAGCCGCCCTTGCTGCTGGCCGATGAGCCGACAGGTAACCTCGACCCAAAATTATCCATGGAAATTGTCCGTCTGTTTGAAGATTTCAATCAGGCTGGTGTTTCGGTCCTGATAGCCACCCACGATTTAGGCCTGATTGCGCGCATGCGGTATCGTACCCTGACGCTTAAAAACGGCAAAATGATCACCGATGGCTTAGCTGACGGCGAGGAAGGGCGATGAGTATTTTGTTTAAAGGCCGCAGCCAGGGGGCCAGTGAGCGTAAAATTAATTTTGCTCAGCGCTTTGTTATGTTTTTTGTGAATCACATCCGTCAGGCGCTGGGCAGTCTTGGTGAGCTGTGGCGTCAGCCGGCAGCATCGCTGATGACTATAGGAGTATTGGGGTTAAGTATCACCCTGCCCAGTACATTGTATATCCTGGTTAAAAACACCGAGAAAATCAGCGCCGGCTGGGAGCAGGCGGCGGAAATTTCGCTGTTCCTCAAAGACCAGACCAGCGCCGCAGAAGCGCAACAGTTGCTCACCCGTTTGCAAACCTGGTCAGAGATTGACCGCGTGGTTTATGTTCCCGCTGATGATGCGCTGGAAGAATTTAAACAACTGTCTGGTTTAGGGGATGCGGTAAAATACCTGGAAGCCAATCCGCTACCGGATGTGGTGCTCGTGACTCCCGGTGAAAAACACACCGCGCCAACCGCAGCGCAGATGTTGCTGGAGAAGCTTCAGCAACAACGGGAAGTGGATATGGGCAAGCTGGACATTGAGTGGCTGGAGCGGCTCTACGGTTTTCTGCAAATTGCTACTGAGCTGGTTACCATCATTGGTGTGCTGTTATTTATTGCCGTGATCCTGATTGTCGGTAATACCATTCGGCTGAATATCCTCAACAAGCGGGATGAGATCCTGGTGATGAAGCTGGTGGGTGCCACCGATGGGTTTATTCACCGGCCTTTCCTCTACACTGGGTTCTGGTATGGCTTGTTGGGCGGCGTGATCGCCTGGATGGCGGTGATCATTATTCTGTGGTGGATGGACAGCAGTATTCAGGCATTCGCCAGCTTATACGACAAGTCGTTTCACATTACCGGGTTAACCGGTTCGGCGCTACTTACCATGCTGTTCTTGTCGGTGATGCTGGGGTTGGTGGGGTCGTTGATTTCAGTCCAGCGACATGTACGGGAAATTGAGCCGCAGTAACCTTTCTGATGAACTATCTGGCCCATTTATATTTAGCCCGGCCCACTGCCGATTCCTGTTTCGGTAATTTGTTAGGCGATTTTCGTCGCGGTGTTGATCTTGACCATTATTCAGAGGCGGTGCGAGCCGGTGTGGCCAATCATATTTTGGTGGATAAATTTACCGATTCGCACAGTGCCGTGCGCCAGGCCCGTGGTGTAGTCTCAGCGCGACGCCGAAGGTTTGCAGGTATCATGCTGGATGTGTTATTTGATCATTTTCTGATTAAGCACTGGTCGTTATACAGCGATGAAAGCTTTACGGTTTTCAGTCAACGAACCTATGAGTGTCTGGCCCAGCGTGTCGGCGTTATGCCCGAGCGCATGCAGGTAATGGTCAGAAGTATGCTGACCCATCGTTGGCTGGATACTTACCGGCATTTACAGGGCATAGAAAAGGCATTGGAGCGCACCGCCAGTCGCATCCGATTTCAGCACAGTTTTCATGGCAGTATCGACGAGGTGAAAGAGAATTATGCGGTGTTTGAAGAGACATTTCTGACATTCTTTCCGCAGCTGTTGGCCGCGGTGCGCCGGCACGCTGTGGAAGAATAAACGCCTTTATTTTTCAGTAACCAATTTTTTGGGAAAATAGGACGAAATGGTTTTCCTTACTCCGTTGCCCCATACAATGGCCTGATTATACAAGCTGTGCAGGTATTTCTGGTCGATGTTAAGCTCTCTGGATTCACGGATCACATTCATCCACAGCGCCCCTTCAAAGGCACGAACCAGTTTCATGTAATGATTAAATTCAGCCGATTTACACAGTAATGCGTCATTTACTTCGTCGGTTAGCGGTAACTGGCGTAAGACGTCGGACATTTCCTGATCAAGTAATGCATCGAGCAATGAAAACAAACCAATTAAAAAGCCAATCGGTGGATCGGAGTGTAACCCTCGTTCCTGAGCAAGCAGATCGAAGAATTTAGCCCTGACTAAAGACATGTGCAATAGCTCGAGGGGTTTGTCGTCGCCCAGATGAGCCAGTGACAATAGTGCAATAAATTTCTTAATTTCCACCTCACCCATGTAGTTGAGCGCGTGTTTTAACGAGGTGATTTTATAGCGTTTATTAATGGTGGGGTTATTAATAAACTTGAGTAATAAAAACGACAGGGCAGCATCGCGTTCGACAATCTGGTTAATGCGTTCCAGATTAAACTGCGAGCTGGCGCTTTCGCCCATCAGATCAACCAGGTTCATTTTTGAGGCCGGCAGCTGACGTTGCACGGTTTTTTCCGGGGTCGCGAAGAAGTAGCCCTGAAATAAGTCAAAGCCTAAATCGCGACAAACAACGAAGTCGTCGTGGTTGTTTACATTTTCTGCCACCAGTTGAATACTGGATTGCAGAAAACGCGGAATATTCTGTTCAATCACGCTGTAATTGGCTTTGTGCACATCCACTTTAAGGATATCAATAAGTGGAAATATGGAATGCTGACCGCTGACCATGGCCGGATCATCAATGGCCAGTTTAAAGCCCAGCTGTTTCACATGTTTGCAGGCGTCTACTAACGCTGCCTGTTGGGCCGGGTATTCAGACAGCTCAATCACCACTGTATCAGGGTTAAGCGTAGCGGGCAGACCGGCAATCAGCGTATCGCTGTGAAAATTGATAAACGAGGTTTTATCGCCGCTGATATCGTCCAGGCCCAGTGTATGAAAATGCTCCGCAATGTAGCGGCTTTTTTCGCTATCGTGGGTTGGGTAAGCACCGGATTTGCCATCCCTGAACAACAGCTCATAGCCGAAAACGTCTTTTTCCCGGTCTAGAATTGGCTGGCGAGCGATAAATGCGAACATTAAAATGATTATCCTTATTATACGATTGGCCGTGAAGACAGGCCTATATAAACTTTAACCGATGGTTAATCTTTGATCCATCTTTAGTTATTTTAAACATCCGGACCAACGCGATTTTTGCGCCATTATAATTTGCCGGCCAGGGGCTAATGGCGGGTTGTGTTTTGTATAGCTGCTGACCAGCTCAGCGCACTGGTATATATCTCGTGTAGCTGTTTCTGCGTCAGCCCAAATCGCGTACTGATTGCCCTTACCATACTCCATTGGCCACCCTCGAAAGCCGTGGCTAGTTGTAAACACTGTTTGAGGTGGTTGTTCTCACCGCATAAAGCGGCACTTACCTCATCAGGAAGTGGTAACTTGTTCACCAGTTCACGCATTTCCTGCTCCATCAGCGTGTCGATGAGAGACAGCATACCAGTAAGAAAACCACTGTGTTGTTGACGTTTCTCTTTCATTGCGACAAAGATGAGCTCACAAAAACGGGCGCGTACCAGACTCATACTCAATATTTCCCCGGGCTGACCGTCAGATAATTTAGCCAAAGACAACAGGGTAATGAATTTGCGCACTTCCTGTTCGCCCATAAAGGTCATGGCGTGCTTCAACGATTTGATTTCATGACGTTTGTTTACCGTGGGGTTATTAATAAATCGCAGTAACAGGTAGGAGAGAGACACATCCCGTTCCAGAATAGCGTTTATATTTTCTATATTCAGTTCTGCTGCTGAGCTTTCTTTTAATAATTCAAGCATCACTTCGGCCGAAGAGCTCATCTTACGATGGCGGATGATTTCAGGACGGGCAAAGAAGTAGCCCTGAAAATAATCAAAGCCCAGTTGCCGGTAGTAATGAAACTGTTCTTTGGTTTCTACCCGCTCGGCCACCAACTCAATGTTATGGGTTTTCAACAGAGGCACGGTCTGACGAATTTGGTCATCAGTAACAGTAGTGATATCAAACTTTACAATACTGATAAGTGGTAATAATACCTGCCATTTCTCCTCGAGGTCGTAATCATCCAGCGCCAGTCGGTAGCCCTGGGCGTGAATGTGCTTGCAGGCTTCTACGAGCTCTTCATTTACATCTACCGTTTCGGTAATTTCAATCACCACACTTTTCGGATCGAGGCTGGTGGGAAAACGGTGAAGTAGCGTATCGGTATGAAAGTTAATAAACGCCAGTGCACCGTTGGTTACTGCTTCGAGCCCGACGTTTAAATGGCTGGCAGCGAGAATTCGGGAAGTCGCTTCGTCGGGTGATATATTAGGAAAACAGTTTTTTTCGCCGTCTCTGAATAACAGCTCATAGGCATATAATTGTTGAGAGGTATCAACAATTGGCTGGCGCGCTACATATGCAAACATCCGATCCCCATAACATGCAGTTCAGCGCAATTCATTTGCGTTTATTGATCTTGTCCTGTCCAATAACTGTAATATACGTCGAATAGTAGAAATAATCACCTGTCAGGAATAATTTATCTTGGCTGATTTCGCTACTCCCCGGCAACAGGTGCACAAATAGGCACTTTTTTTTGCAAATGGCGCCATTGCAAGCCGGTCATTAATTGGCAACAGGTAGTGCCGCGTAGGGCCGGTAAAGTAAGGGTATTTACAAAAAGTTACACGATAGGGCCGGTTAATTATTGCGCTGAAAAAGTGGTTTTTCTACACTCTTCATCCGGTTAGCTATTGCAGCAGTAAAAATTTGAACTTATTTATGATATCGGGGTCTTGATAAGTATGATATTAACCCCTATATTTCGTTTTTGATTGGTTGATGTTCGCAGCGATAAGTACAGCGAAAGTGTAATCAACCCAAGCTTCGCAAACTAGCATTTTTGTTATTGGATTAGGTGAAGTAAACAGGATTTTTTGAGGTGACTATGAGCGTGGGTACAAGTAAAAACTTACAATCTATGGCCCTGTCTGTTCCACACAATGGAAGTATTGAAGGTTACATTCAGGCTGTTAGCACGATTGACATGCTATCTGCAGACGAAGAACGCGAGCTGGCGGTACGTCTGCGTGAAGATGAAGATATCGATGCGGCACGCAAGCTGGTAATGTCTCACCTTCGCTTCGTGGTGCATATTGCCAAGTCCTATTCAGGGTACGGGTTGCCTCAGGCAGACCTGATTCAGGAAGGCAATATCGGCTTAATGAAAGCGGTAAAACGTTTCGATCCGTCGGTGGGTGTGCGCCTGGTATCTTTTGCCGTGCACTGGATTAAGGCCGAGATTCACGAATTTGTCTTGAAAAACTGGCGCATTGTTAAAGTGGCTACCACTAAAGCCCAGCGTAAGTTGTTCTTCAACCTGCGCAAAGCAAAAAAGCGTTTGGGCTGGTTTAGTCATGAAGAAGTGCAAACTGTGGCTAACGAGCTGGGTGTCAGCACTAAAGAAGTGCTGCAAATGGAAGCGCGCATGAGCTCTCAGGATCAGGCTTTCGACTTGAGCGCCGATGACGATGAAAACGGTAGCTTTGCCCCGGTTCAGTATCTGGAAGACAAATCTGAGGACGTTGAGTCAAGCGTAATTAATGACGACTGGGATGCAAATGCCACCAAGCGTTTATACTCAGCCATGAAGACCCTGGATGACCGGAGTCAGGATATTATTGAAACCCGCTGGTTAGCGGACGACAAAACCACCCTGCAGGATCTGGCAGATAAATACCAGGTATCCGCAGAACGGGTTCGTCAGATTGAAAAGAATGCGATGAAGAAACTGCAGGCTGCTATGGCAGGCTAACAGTCTCTCTTCTAAATAAAAAAAGCGCCTGGTTGGCGCTTTTTTTGTTTGTGCAGCTTTATTTCTCAGCGTTAGTTAGTCTTTACTGATGGTAATATCCACCAGTTTGGCTGCTTCACGGGCCGTGGCAACGGCAGACTCTATGGTTTCGCCTCGAGCCAGGGTTACACCTAATCGACGTTTGCCGTTGATAGTGGGTTTGCCAAACAAGCGTAAATCGGTCATCGGTTGACTGAGTGCCTTATCCAGATTGCTATAAGTGATGCGGTTGCCCTCACCAAAGCCCAGGATGACCGCTGAAGCGCTCGGGCCATAACAGCTGACAGCCGGTATGGGTAACCCCAGAATCGCCCGGCTGTGTAGAGCAAACTCTGACAGGTTCTGCGAAATCAGTGTGACCATGCCCGTATCGTGTGGGCGCGGCGAAACCTCGCTGAAAATCACCTCATCACCACACACAAACAGCTCTACACCAAATAAGCCATAGCCCCCGAGTGCCTGGGTAATCTTATCGGCAATTTGCTGCGCGCCCGCCAGCGCTGCGTTGCTCATCGCGGTGGGTTGCCAGGAGTACTGGTAATCACCGTCTTTTTGAATATGGCCGATGGGCGGACAAAATGTTACGCCTTGCCGCGTGCGCACGGTCAGCAATGTAATTTCGTAGTCAAAATCCACATGCCCTTCAACTATCACTTTACCTGCGCCAGCCCGGCCGCCTTCCTGCGCATACTGCCAGGCGTGTTCAATATCGTCAGGGCCGGTCAGCCGACTCTGTCCCTTGCCTGAGGAGCTCATGATAGGCTTTACAAAGCAGGGATAGCCAATGGCCTCTATTGCTGCGACAAATTGCGCCTTATCGCTGGCGAAACGGTACGCCGACGTTGGCAGGCCCAGTGTTTCTGCCGCCAGGGTGCGAATGCCTTCGCGGTTCATAGTGAGGTTAACTGCGGTGGCGCTTGGTACTATGGTAAAACCTTCCTTTTCGAGCTCTAGCAGCTCTGTGGTAGCGATCGCCTCCACTTCTGGTACGATAAGATCAGGCGCTTCTTTCTCTACTACCTCACGCAGGGCCTTGGCATCCAGCATGGAGAACTGATAGCTGCGGTCAGCAACTTGCATGGCCGGAGCATTGGCATAGCTGTCACAGGCAATCACCTCACAGCCCAGCCGCTGGCATTCAATCACCACTTCTTTACCCAGTTCGCCACTACCCAGAAGCAACACCTTTTTAGCCTGCGGTGTAAAAGGCGTACCCAATGTTGTCATTTGCCGTCCTCTTTGGGTAATACCCAGTAAATTCCGTGAAATTCCGCCACCGGCTGAGTATCGTCAAGCACTTCAACTTCCAGTTCCAGACGACACTTCTTACCTTTTTCCAGCAGGGTGAATTTGCCCTTGAGGCGCTCAATATTACACACTGCGCGTGGCTTCATAGTGATGGGCTTATGATAGTGAATATTGCCATCGCCCAGCACGATATCGCCATCGAGACCTTTATTCTTGAGCTGCAGAAAAATCATTCCCCAGCCGGTTAAGGTGGCCAGCGAAAAGATACTGCCGGCAAACATGGTGCCGTGTATGTTGATATTTTTGTTTAGTGAGGCCCGGGTTTCCAGCGACTTGCCGGTATACTGATGCAGCTTGATACCCATATGCTCGGTAATCGGGATGGTTTCGGTCCAGGTATTCTGGAGTTCCTGGCACCACTCAGGGTGCAAAACCAGCAAGGAAAAATCGTCCAGCTTTTTAACCATTTGCTGGCGCTTCAGCAGGCCCAGTTCATTGGGCGCCTCACGCTCTACCTTAAAACCGCAGGCCTGGAAGAAATCAATGGATATTTCACGGCTGTTGGTAACCGCACGAATGGCACCCAGCTCACGGGCCACCGCTTCCAGTGCGTTTAGCATAAACTGGCCAAGCCCCCGGCGCTGGTAATCGCTGTGTACCGCGATATGCCTGATTTGCGCTTCTTCGGCGGTGTTTAAGTGTACCCGGCCACAGGCAATAATGTCGCCGTCATTATTCACCACCATGCGGTGTTCGCTGACTTGCTCGTACTCGTCTCTTTCTGAGCCCGGTGGGAAATTCCAGGGCTGGCGCAAATACTGCCAGCGGAAATGATAATAAGCCGCCAATGCATCATCGGTTTGCGGTGTGACTATTTTAAACACAGCCTTACCTCAAATTAAATTAGGGCTCACATTAAATCTTAAGGCTCTATCAACAGCAAGAGGCGAACTACAAAATTATACCTGTAGATGGAAGGTGACCGGACCATCATTGATTAACTTTACCTGCATATCGGCACCAAACTGCCCACTGGCTACCGGAATATCCAGGGTTTGTAACTGCTCGATAAAAGCTTCATACAAAGCGTTACCTAACTCTGGCGTGGCACCACGAGAGAAGCCCGGCCGGTTTCCCTTGCGGGTGTCGGCAACCAGGGTAAATTGCGACACCACCAACACGGCGCCGCCGGTTTGCCTGATATTCAGGTTCATCTTGCCATTTTCGTCACTGAATAGGCGGTAATTTGCTAACTTAGTGGCGAGCTTCTCCACTTCAGCCTGGGTATCATCTTTTTCCACCCCTAGCAGGATGAGGATCCCCGGGCCAATCTGGCCTACCGTTTCACCGGCAACAGTCACGCAGGCTTCGCTTACGCGTTGAATTAGTCCAATCATAGATGTCTTAGCGCTTTAAAAGAAATTGATGGGTTGCTGCCCGCAGCGCCATAGCAATCGCTGATTCGGCATTGCTGTGGCCTGCACCGTCAATCAGGAGTAACTCACTGTCTGGCCAGTATTGATGCAAGACATGGGCGCCCTGAGGTTTGCATACCGTATCACAGCGGCCGTGAATTATCTTGCCGGGAATGCCAGCCAACCGGTGTGCCTGCTGAAGAATCTCATTTTCGCTGATAAAGCAGCGGTTCTTAATGTAATGCCACTCCAGTACTGCCAGGCTAAGCATCAATGGGGGGACAGACTCAGGTTGCACCTGCACACCTGGAGAATGAACCCTGGCAATCGCTTCTTCCCATTGGTACCAGCGTATTGCTGCCTGATGGCGGCGGTGCTCATCCGGCTTTGAAAACAACTCGCTGTAATGAGCCAGTACCGTGGCAAAATTGGTGGGGTTTTCAATTTCCCCAATAAAGCGCTGGTATGCATCCGGGTAGATTTGTGCCGCCCCGCCATTGGGTGCCAGAAACCACTCGAAATCTTCCTGCCGGGCTAAAAAGATACCACGCAGAATAAGCCCGCTCACTGTTTCAGGCTCGCTGATGGCCGCAAGCAAGGCCAGGGTGGTGCCCCAGGAGCCACCAAAAAGCAACCAGCGCGAGATACCGAGATAGTTGCGCAGTCGGGTAATGTCGGCGAGAAGATCCTGAGTGGTGTTATGGGTCAGCGACAGGTAAGGTTGTGAACGCCCGCAGCCACGTTGCTCAAAGCCGATAACATGATAGGCGCTGAGATCAAAAAATTCCGTGTAACGTGAGCCCAATCCCGCGCCTGGCCCGCCATGGATAACCAGTACAGGCACGCCATTGGGATTGCCACTTAGTTCATAGTAAACCCGATGGCCGTTACTGCATTGTAGTAAACCATGTTGATAGCACACGCCGGACATAGACAAGTTCTCTTACAAATCAGCAAGGTGAAATGATTGTATCTCAACCCTAATTCAATTAGTTTAAACAGTAAAAGAGTATTTAACCGGAGTTATCATGGCTGGACAAGGTTCTGGCGGCAATGTAATTGCCGCGATTTGTAGTTT
The DNA here is from genome assembly GCA_950073835.1 of uncultured Alteromonadaceae bacterium. Taxonomy (GTDB): domain Bacteria; phylum Pseudomonadota; class Gammaproteobacteria; order Enterobacterales; family Alteromonadaceae; genus Alteromonas. Next base: position 13,679 of record CATMRP010000049.1, on the reverse strand, counting down.
CTTTATTCCTGGTTTAGGACAGTTGGTACAGGGCAGAATTATGGCGGCCTTGTTTTTCTTTGTGGTGTGTGCGGTAAGTTATGCGCTGGTAGCCACGGTCATTTTGTTCTTCATGTGGTTAGTCGGCGCAATATTTCATTTGTGGGCAATTATTGACGCGGCCAGATTCAGAGGTGTGAATTAACCATGAAGCGGTTATTGAAAGCCAGCCTGATTGCGCTGTTATTAGGCGCTGTGACGGCTTGTCAGAGTGCCTATTACGCCGCCTGGGAGAAAGTGGGGGTTGAAAAGCGTGAGATCCTGGTCGATCGCGTAGAAGATGCCCGTGAATCCCAGCAAGATGCCGAAGAGCAGTTTACCTCGGCGCTTGAGGAATTTTCGGCTCTCATCCAGTTCGATGGCGGTGATCTGGAGGAGGCATACCAGTCTCTGAACGACCAGTACGAAGCCAGTCAGTCTGCTGCACAGGACGTTACCAATCGCATTGATAAAATCGAAAGTGTTGCCGAGGCGCTGTTTGATGAATGGGAAGCCGAACTCGAACAGTACAGTAACGCCAGTCTGAAAAGCACCAGTAAACAAAAATTGTCGGAAACCCGAATCAAATACAACAAGATGGTGCGCGCGATGCGCAAAGTAGAGAGCAGTATGGAACCGGTATTGCGTACCCTGCAGGATAATGTCCTGTTTCTCAAACATAACCTCAATGCCAGTGCCATTGGAGCGCTGCAGGGTGAACTTAATGATATAGAGCGGGACGTTAAAACCCTGCTAATCGATATGCAAAGCGCCATTGCCCAGTCCAATGACTTTATCGCCGATATGAACGGCGATTAACCCAACTTAGTCGACCTTTCATCGCAATTCTTACTACAAAAGTAGTAAGAATTGTTCTCAATCAATATCCCTGCCAGACAACTTATGCATGATTGCCACCCGTGAGAGTAGAGGTGGTGGTGATAAATTGCTATGAATGCATTAGTTGCAAAATTAAAAAAGCTGTCTGATTTTGTTGGTCAGACCCGCGGCCAGGAATATTTCGAACTGTTAGTACTGGCGTTGTCAGAAATCATCGCATGTGATTTCGTTTTTATCGGGCAGCCTAACAATCAGGCCAATCGTTGTTCTACGGTGGCGGTATCTGCCTTTAGCCGGATTGAGGAAAACTTTACCTACGAGCTAAAAAATACGCCTTGCGAAGCGGTCACCAACTCCGGTGTATGCTGTTATCAAAGTAAGGTTGCGGAGCTTTATCCTAAAGACCAGCTTCTTAAGGATATGCGTGTTGAGTCGTACATCGGTATGCCGCTTTACAGTGCGCAGGGCAATGTCCTGGGGATACTGGTGGCAATGCACACGGCCGCTTTAGAAAGTGAGGCTGAGATCACCGCCTTATTCGAAATTATTGGTTATCGAATCGCTGCCGAGCTGGAACGGGTAGAGCAGGATCGATCACTGAATATGCTGTCGTCGATTTTTAAAAATTCTGCCGAAGCCATGCTGGTAACCGATGCTGATTTAAAAATCATTGAAGTGAATCAGGCCTTTTGCGATATGTTCGGTTACCGCCGCGCAGAAGTGCAGGGGCTTGAACCTCAGTTATTGTCGTCCGGCTTTCATGATAAGGCGTTCTATCGAAACTTTTGGTTTAAAGTGTTTAAAAATGGAGTGTGGCAGGGCGAGATAAAAAACCGTCATGCTGACGGCTCGGTACTGGAGCAATGGGCTTCGGTTAATCAGGTTCGCGATGAAAACGGCCATATTCATCACTATACCGCGATTTATACCGACTTAACTGAACTCAATAAAGCCCAGGCAGAAAACTTATACCTGGCCAACACGGATCCGCTTAGCGGCTTGTCGAGCAAATCTTTTCTTGCCGAAGAACTCAAATCCCCGGGCTGCAAAAGCTTATTGATAGTCGGAATCGACGGGCTCAGGTACCTTAACGATGCATATGGTTTTGATGTGTGTGATGAACTCATTCGCAGTACCGCCAGAATTATCAGGCAGCAGGTGGTTGCCGATTGCTATGTGGGCGGCGGCCCGGGAAAGTTTGTTTTGTTATTTAAACGGCCGGTGGATCTTTACGCCGTTGCCGAACAGTTGCGAATGCATTTTCGTCATCATCAGGTCTCGACAGCGGATATCGCCGTCTTTGTTTCGCTGTCTTTTGGTGGCGCCCGGGGTAAAACCGATCTGCTGCGGTTAGGCGTGACTGCACTGCGTCAGAGCCGGGAATCAGGTGATTTAAAATGCATTGTGCTGGAACAGGATGCCATTGCAGCGGAAAGTCAGCAGCATTTACTGTTTGTTGAAGCCAATAATATTATTCACAGCGCGGTTAATCAGCAGCTTATTGTACCGTATTTCCAGGGTATTCATGATAATCAGTTGGGGATTGTTACCCACTATGAAGCGCTTGCACGAATCCACTATAACGACCAGGTGCTCAGTCCCTACAGTTTTATTGATGCTGCCAAAGTGGCTGGCATGCTGCCGCTGATTACCCGGCAAATGGCGCGCCAGGCGTTTAAAATCATGAGTCATTATGATTATACTTTTTCACTGAATATTACCGAGTTTGATCTCAATGCCCAATATCTTCAGCACTTCCTGGTGGCGTTGTGTCAGCAGTATCAGATTGTACCGCAGCGGGTTATTCTGGAAGTGCTTGAGGGCATTAGCAGCGCTGGTAAAAACAGTCATCTGAAACAGCTGAAGGCACTTAAACAGGCTGGCTTCAGGCTGGCCATTGATGACTTTGGTACTGAGCATTCTAATTTCGAGCGGATCCTCGATTTAGAGGTCGATTACCTCAAGATCGACGCCAAATACATTAAGAATATTCACACCGACGCCAAAAGCTACGAGATCGTAAGGGCGCTTAGCTTCTTCTGTCACAACAGCGGGATTAAATGCATTGCTGAATTTGTTCACTCCATTGAAGTGCAACAATGCTTGTTGGCGCTTGGAATGGACTATAGCCAGGGCTTTCTGTTCTCGCGCCCGGAGTCATTCGGCGAGCACCAGGAGCAGGGTGATGTCAGGGTGGAGTTTGATAAGCAGCACCCCAACCTGGTTCATCTGAAGCTTTGTGGCCATATTCATAAAACGATGCGTTTTACTGATGCCTTCCGACGCTGTCTGGCCGAGCGGGAACAATTGGTTGCTTACGGTTTGTTTGACTTCAGGCATTGTGATTACTTTCAGATGGGGGAGTCTGACCTTATCGACCGTGCTCAGCTGGCTGCAATCGAGCCGCAGTATCAACAGTTTGACAAAGTGGCTCTGCTGGTGGAAGGACAGTATGCACAGAAAATGGCAGCGATCTGGTGCCAGCATGTAATGGCGGTGTTTGATGTACGTTGCTTCAATGATGAAGCCTCTGCCCGGCAATGGCTACTCCTGGATACCCGGCTCAGCTTAATTGCCTAGGTCGACTACAGAACCTTTCGTCCGGAAGGCGGTTGGCTGTTGATAGCACTTAACCTTCCGGGAGATCGCTTTGGTCATTGTCAGGTTTATCACCCTGCTCTTCGGGGAAGGCTTCGTCCAGACTACAGGTAAATTCGGCACCTAATAGTACTACAATCCACGACAGGTAAATCCACAAAAACAGCAGCGGTAATGCGGCTAACGCCCCATAAATAACCTGATAAGACGGGAAGCTGGTAACGTAGAAGGCAAAGCCTTTTTTACTGAGTTCAAACAACATGGTGGCCAGCACCGCGCCGCCTAAGGCGTGCATTACCGGAACGCGGCGATTAGGCACCAGCATATACAAAATGATAAACGCGGCTAAAGCGGCGAAACTGGGCACCAGCTCCAGTAAAAAGGTGCCCAGGCCAGGTGTATACTCTTCGGCAAACTCGGCCAGCCCCACCAGGTAGGACGTCATTACTACGCTGGCACCCATCAGCAATGGCCCGAGGGTTATTACCATCCAGTAAATGGCAAAAGTGTAAATAATGGGACGCTCGCTTTGCGTGCGCCAGATGCGATTTAGCGTTTTATCGACATTGGAAATGAGCAGGATGGCAACAAATAACAGGGAAAGTATCCCCACGGCGCCCATTTGTGACGCGTTACCCACAAAATCGCTCATATACTCATGCACCACATCACTGGCAGTAGGTACAAAATTGCTAAAAATAAACTGCTCGAGCTTATTACGCACGGTGGCAAAGGCAGGAAAGGCCGACAGAATGGTAAAAAATACCATGATAAAGGGCACCAGCGACAGCAGGGTTACATAGGCGAGGTGGCCTGCGGAGATAGTAATATTATCCGTTTTACAGCGGGTAATGAACGTTGTAAAGAATTTCTCCAGATGCGGCTGGTACTGCTCCCAGCGGGCGCGTAATTCAGGTAATGCCACTCTAATTCCCTGTCGGTTGAGCTATGTTATTAGTCTACCTGCGCTGGGTGAGGGAGCAACCGTTTTCTTAGTTGCTCTTTCATAAGTTGGCTGGCTAACCGGCGTTTTGCGGTTTTACACCCAGCATGTGACAAATAGCATAGCTCAGTTCACTGCGGTTAAGGGTGTAAAAATGAAAATGTTTCACGCCTTCTTTTGCCAGCACTTTAACCTGTTCCATGGCGATGTTGGCACCCAACAGATTACGGGTGGTTTGATCGTCAGCATCCAGGCCTTCATACAATTTGTGTAACCAGCCAGGCACGTGAACGTTGGTGAAACCAGCAAACTTCACCAGCGTCTGGTAGTTGGTCACCGGCAGGATACCCGGCACGATGTCTAAATCGATACCCGCTGCGGCGGCTCTGTCGCGGAAGCGTAAAAATACCCCGGTATCAAAGAAAAACTGGGTGATAGCTTCGCTGGCACCGGCCTCAGCTTTGCGTTTAAGATTAAGCAGATCAAACTGTGCATTGGGCGCTTCCGGGTGTTTTTCCGGGTAGGCGGCAACCGAAATATCAAAGTCGTGGACCTCTTTTAACAGAGCAACCAGATCTGAGGCGTACATATCTGTTTTTTCAACGCCTTTCGGTAAATCGCCACGCAGAGCAACGATACGGCGAATCCCAGAATCCCAGTAATCGCGGGCAATTTGCCTTAATTCGTCGGCTGTAGCATCCACACAGGTCAGGTGCGGTGCGGCGGTAACGCCCGTTTGCTGCTGAATACGCTTCACCACATCATGGGTACGATCGCGCTCGCCACTGTTAGCGCCATAGGTGACCGACATATACGCAGGATTTAACGGCGCCAGACGTTCCACTGATTTCCATAAGGTGTTTTCCATCTTCTCGTTACCGGGTGGAAAAAACTCAAATGACACATCGATGTCGCGTAATTCCGACAAAGACTGATTTAGGGCATCGATCCCCTGCGCGTATGACACCATGGTGATAATTCTCGATTGGACGTTTAGACGTCTAAACTAAAGAATATATGTCTAGACGTCAAGCAGTTTACACTGCTCAATTAATGTTTTCTGTGGTTTAATACCTTTATAGCGAATATTTTGGTTAAATTGCGCTGTAATCGCAGCAGCATAACAAACTGGGTGGCCGCACCATTGCCGGGTAACCGAGTCGATCAGGAATTTGCTGTACAGGTATCAACAACGTTTCTTATTACAATAATGATAGCAGAGCTGGGAAAGAGCATGGCAAAGTGGGACGGAAAATATATTTACCCTTACGCAGAGCACGGTAAAAAAAGTGAGCAGGTTAAAAAGGTTACGGTTTCGATTCCGATCAACGTACTTAAAGTACTGACCGATGAGCGTACCCGTCGTCAAATCAATAACCTCCGTCACGCTACCAATTCTGAATTATTATGCGAAGCGTTCGTCCATGCTTTCACTGGTCAGCCACTGCCTGATGATGAAGATTTGCGTAAAGATAATCCGCACCGGATCCCGGCTGAAGCGCGTCGCATAATGGAAGAAATGGGCATTGACGTTGATTTCGAGGAAAACGAACTCGATAACGATTAGTCCTTGCTGAACGAGTAAAGAAAAGGCCGCTTAAACAGCGGCCTTTTTGCTTTCGGAGTTTTCTGTCGTTACATGCGGTCCAAGGGACCGGGTAGCGGCTTAAGCCTTAATGGCTTTGTACATTTCATCCAGTGCTTTTGGCACTGCAGCCGCGTATTTCTTAACATCTTCAATGCGACCGGTACTCACCCGTGACCATTGCTGATAGGTGCGGTACTGACCACGAATAAGGACGTCCTGTTCTTCCATCGCTTTGCGGAATGCGTTGGCATCGCCGTCGTCGCCGAGGTTCACAAACACAAAGTTAGTGGTCGATGGTAACGCGCTTAAGCCGTTAGTTTTTACCGCATCCATGATGATATCGCGACCTTCTTTGACTTTCTGGCGTGAGAAATCCTTAAAGGCTTCATCGTTGTAGCTGGCAATGGCAGCGGCCAGACCAGCCTGGTTAATTGAGTAACCGCCCAGACCATACTTGTTGATGAAATCCATGTTCTCTTCGCTGCCGAGCATATAACCAACCCGCATACCGGCTAAACCATAGATTTTCGAGAAAGTACGGGCAACAATGATGTTATGACCTTCGTTGATCAGAGGGATCATTGAGTGCTTCGGACCATCGTCAATCAGCTCGTTATAAGCTTCATCTACCAGTACCAACGTCTTTTTCGAAGCCTTGATACAGAACTTGCGAAGTTCTTTTGGATCCAGCAGTTTGCCGGTAGGGTTATTCGGGTTACAGATGTGTACCATTGCAATGTCATCATCAATGGCATTGTAGATGGCATCCAGATCGATGCTCAGATCGGCTTTATTAGGTACCCGCACAATTTCCGGGCCGCCCTGACGAACAGGGGCCATTGACGTGGTGTCCCAGAATAAGTCTGGGCCCAGAATCTTGCCTTTACTGGTTGCAGCAAAAGCGGCAAAAGCCAGGATCAGGCTTGAACCAGCGGTAATTGAAACGTTTTCTGGCTTCAGGCCGTTTGATTCAGCCAGCATATCGCGTAAATACATGCCTGCACGGTAGGCGTAATAAGCACCACCGGTGCTGCTTGCTTCGGCAATGGCTTTCAGCGCCATATCACTCGGACCGTAAGGGTTTTCGTTGGCGTTCAGTTTTGCCACGCCAGGGGTTGGTCCATACATAATTTTAGGCGATTTCATTGGTTGCGCTGCGGCCAGGCCAGCAGGCGTGATAAGACCCGTAGCACCAGCGGCTGAAGCGGCCAGTGAGCCTCCTAAGAATAATCGTCTTGATGGATTATAAGTCATTGACTGTTCCTCTTATTTTAATGTGTGAGCTTTATAACGCTTTGGCAAACATAGCGACTGAGACAATCACCAGGTAAATACCAAACAGGCGTTTAAGCATTTTTTCACTAAAGCTGTGTGCCATTGATGCACCAATCGGTGCGGTCAGAATTGAACCAATACTGATTGCCAGCAGAGCCGGCAAATTTATATAGCCAACTGTGCCAACGGGCATGCCCTGTGGATTGGTGTTTTCCATAAACAGGAAACCAATTGCACCGGGTAAACCAATTAAGAACCCAACACCAGCAGCCGTTGCTACCGCTTGTTGAATAGTACGGCGACACATCACCATGGTGATAACTGTCGGCGTGCCACCACCAATACCAAGCAGGGCAGAAAAGCCACCAATGATAAAAGCCAGAACACTTTTGCCCACGCCTTGTGGCATCGAAAAAGTCATTCCGGGACGAACTACAAATTCAGGAAACAGGAAGTAAACTGAATAGAGTAATACGCCGCCGGCAAAAACCATTGTCAGACCATTACTGCTGGTGTGATTAGCGATGGCTACACCGCCAAGCACGCCGAGTATGATCCATACTGACCATGATTTAAGCATGTCAAAATCGACTGCCCCACGTTTCTTGTGTGCTAAGACTGAACGAGCACTGGAAATAACAATGGATGCCAATGAGGTACCAATAGCTACTTTTACTAACTCTTCAGAATTGGGGGTAAAGAAAGGAAATACGGCGAGAAGGGCTGGGACTACAACAAAACCACCTCCGTTGCCAAAAAGGCCAGAAGTTATGCCTGCGACCGCGCCCGCAACGCACAAAGTGAGGACGAACCAGACGAGTTCAATCTCCATAACAACAGTGCTCCACTAGTTAAATAATTATTCGGTTTTTTATTATTTTTATACGGTAGAAATTATAACGTTTTGTGCGGTTTGTCGCCTTGATAGCGATGAGTGACCTGATAAAGTCGACCAGCCTAGAGGCTGGTCGATAACAGGTTTAATTTCAGAGATAAGCTGCTTAGAAGCTCATGTTGAGGCGCATGTAGTAGTAACCACCCTGCCAGTCAACGATAGAGTCAGAACGGTAGATACGACCACAACAAGTCTCGCCAATCTCACCCGCATCCGGATAGTTGTCGAACAGGTTACGGGCACCGGCTGATACAGATAGCATCTCGCTGATGAAGTAAGTTCCTTCCAGGTCAAACATAACTTCAGGCTCAAAGATTTGGATTGCAGACACCTGGTTGCTACCTTCAGAGTTTGAGTAACCTCCAAAGTAGTTCATACGAGCAGTAAATGACATATCATCCATAGCGTGTTTTACAGATAAAACACCGCGAGTAGCTGGCGTGCCATTTAAGAAATCGTAGATAGCTTCGTTGTTGAAGTAAACCTTGGGGTCAGAGTTAAAGTTCTGGTCGGCAAAGTTCATCGATGCGGTGATAGTGGTATCACCGTACTCAGATTCAAAGTTATAGGTACCAACGATATCAATACCCTGAGTTACCGTATCGAATGCGTTCTGGAAGTAGAATACGCCACCGATAGTGTTAGCACCTTCTACACCTGCAGCATCAAGTGCCAGGTAACGTTGATAAGCGGCTAAATCAGCTTCATAGCTCTCTGATTCAGGATCAGTTGGTTCAAATGTTGACACATCCAGAGTCGAGATCGCATTTACGCGGTCTTCAAGCAGAATGCGGTAGTAATCCACGGTTAAAGTGAAGTTACCCACATCAGCTGTGGCACCTAACGTAAAGTTAGTCGAGGTTTCTGGTTTCAGTGCCGATGCGCCCAGCGCCTGAGCCTCTGGACCGGCAGCAGGGAACAGGCCGGTTGCTACCGGAAAACCATTTGGCAGGCGGGTTGATACGTTAGTAGTACCTTGCTGACCAGGCGTCGGTGCACGGAAACCGGTGCCGAATGATGAACGAATCGCGATTTCGTCAGTTACCTGGAAGATACCGGCGATTTTGTAAACCAGCTCAGAACCGAAGTCAGAGTAATCTTCGTAACGAATAGCTGCTTGCGCGAACAGCTTGTCGGTAATGTCACCCGAGATATCGGCGTAGACAGCGTATGAATCACGCTCATAGGTACCTGTAGCAGCGTCAGAGTAACCGGGGAAACCGTTAGACCCAACGCCAACGGCAGTATAAACCGGATCATTAGGATCGCTACAATCCAGGCCATTAGCTAAAGCAGAGGCCAGTGCGTCAGCGGATGCAGTGCCGTCACAGAAACCCCATGGATCAGGTGAAGAGTAAGGGCCAACTGCTACTGAAGCGGCGTCACCGGCAGAAATTTCGTAAGACTCTTCCATGTAGCTTGCACCAAACGCCAGCACGTATTCGGCCAGGTCATAAGTGAAATCTGCCTGGAATTGTAATTCATCGTTGCTCAGATCGCCTGGCTTAAATGAAGTAGGCGAGGCAGAGCCCATTGATGGGTTGATGGTGTTTTTCAGAGTATAAGAAATTTCGTTATAGCCGTAACGACCACTGATGTCATAACCTAATGAACCGGTCATGCCTTTTAAGCCAGCGGCGAAAGAGTAATCAGTAATATCACCGAAGAAGCGCGGCGTAAAACCACCCGGGAATTTTTCCAGCGGGCTGTAAATAGAACCGTCTTGTTCGCGCAGATCTTCGATAGTGCCGTTACCCGGGTAACGATAGAAGAATGAGCCATCACCTTCACTTTCTGAGTAGTTGGCGAAGGAGTAAATTTCCATATCTGAGTTCAACGCATAGCCAGCATTTAAGAATACTTTCGCACCACTATAATTTGGCTGCCCCCAGGGCTGTACCTGAGATGAACCGTGCACTGAGTTACCCATTGCTTCCGCTGCTGCGATGTATTCATCACTTTGCTCGTCTACACAGAACCAGCTTTCACAATATTGCTCACCGCGGTAAGTCGCTTCCGAATCTGTCACTTCTGCAGAGATGCTTAAGAAACCGTCGTCACCTAAAGAAAAACCTTTGTTACCACTGATGGTGTACTGATCGCCGTCACCTTCGTAATACTGGCCAACATCCAGTGATAATGAACCGCCTTCGGCATTGTTTTTAAGTTGGAAGTTAATAACCCCAGCGATGGCGTCAGAACCATACTGTGCCGCTGCGCCGTCTCGCAGCACCTCAACACTGCCTAACGCGGCTGAAGGAATGGTAGCAATATCAGGGCCCTGGGTACCAGAACCACCAATTTCAACTAATGCTGCACGGTGGCGACGCTTACCATTAACCAAAACCAGGGTTTTGTCAGTTGGCAGGCCACGTAATTGTGCCGGACGAATAAAAGTACCACCATCAGAAATTGGCTGACGGGTCAGGGTATATGATGGAACCAGTGTCATCATGATGTCGTTCATGTCTGATGACGCCACACCATTAATATCTTCAGCGGTTAATACATCTACCGGTACTGGAGAGCTGGTTACGGAGCGAGGCGCACCACGGGCACCCACAACTGCGATTTTCTCAACATTCTCTTCCGCTGCCTCTTCTTCTGCTAATGCAGTGGTTGCGACAGTCATCGAAAGCGAATAACCGGCAAGACCTGCCAGTATTGCTGCATTTAATTTCTTGAGTTTCATCATGTGTTCCCTAAATTGTCATATCGCTATGATCTTTTTAGGTGCAATTACGATAGGCGTGAAATCACGGCACTGGCTAAATTTGCCCCAAATTGGTTCGTAAAAGCACCAAATTTAAACATTATTTGGACTTAATGAGCGCGTCAGTCGTTGCTGACGACAGTAGAGAGACTAAAAAAAGAGCAAGCATTTTCGGAAGAAAAAAGAATATTGAGGGCTATAAAGAAAATATTGACCCATATTGAAATTCTATAAAATACAGCAGGTTAGCATTGGTTTGCTTAAATAAAATATTTTATAACATATGAGTTAGCTACAAATGATTAACATGGGAGCCACAAAACCTGACCAATTGGTGGCATGTAACTTGCTGAAATTGATATAGAAATATGATGTTCGTTATGAGTTGCGCGGAATGTTACAAATCTATGATTTACAGCGTTTTGCTACTTTAGTTTAAGAGTTGAGTCGCAATAAATGAATTCCAAACAGCTTCAGTATTTTCTTGTAACGGTTCAAAAAGGAAGTATTGCTGCTGCAGCGAGGGAACTGGATATCGCACAACCTGCGATCAGTCAGCAATTGGCCAATCTGGAACGGGAAATGGGCAGTGCCCTGTTTGAGAGAAGCTTTAAAGGAGTAAGTCTGACGGCAGCCGGCGAGGTTTTCGAAAAACATGCAAAGAAACTGATCGAAGATATCAATGCCGCTAAAATGGAATTACATCAGTTAGCGGCAAATAAGCATGGCGTTGTTCGTGTTGGTATGTTGCCGTCTATCGGCAACGTGCTGTCGATGTCGCTAATTGCCATGGTTAATGAGTTTCACCCCCAGTTAAAGCTGGAAATCAGCACTGGTCCGTCCTATGCGGTAAAAGAGTGGCTGAAGACCAATCAGGTGGATATAGCGCTGACTTACGAGCAGGAAGTGGAACCACGTTTTATGTCGGTCTACCCGATTATTGAAGAGTTTATGTATCTGGTGGTCGGCGTTAATGAGGCCTCTGCCTATTATCAGTTATTGCAAAACCGCGATACCATTTGCTTTTGGGAGTTAAGTCAGTTCGAGCTGCTAACCCCGGGGCCCAAAGATGCCCTTGGGCGCCTGATTGAGAAATATGAACATGACACGGGCGTCGCTCTCAAACACGATAAAGCCTACTCAGGGCAGTTGATGACCGGACTGCGTCAGGTTATTCAGGGCGAGGGACTGATGATTTTACCGTCTTCTGCGATGTACCACCTGGAAGAAAGCAAGGTGATAAAGTCGCTCAAAATCACCCAACCCGATATGAAACGGCAGGTACTGGCTGCCACTAACAGCAACTTTGCGATGACCGACGCCATAGTGAAGATGTTAAGTATTATTCAGGAAGCGAGCAGTACCGAGCAGTCTTGTGGTCACTGGCGCGGTAATTTGCTCAATAAAGCCCTTAAAAGCGACGTCCGGCCCATGGGCTTCACATCGCCATCGACCTTTAGCGCGCTCTAGCAACCCGGGCGTTTCAGGCTCAGATGCCGCTGTTGATACCACAATAAGGGCGCAAACAGGGTAAATAAAGCCAGTGCATAAAGCATTTTACTGCCCAGGCCCAGAGCAATAATGCTGCAGAACAGGCAACCAAAATATACCAGCGGTCGATGTGCTGGCGACAGCAACTTCAACGCGGCCAGCATACTGGCCAGATAAATCAGCACAAAAACGCCATTTACCCAGCCAATCAGATCTTCCAGGTTGTACTTTGAAAAGTGGGTGATGATCAACGTCATCGACATGAACAGCAAAATCGCCTGCAAAGCCCGCTGTGGCACACCATAGCGGTTCAGTGTATTAAAGTAAGCGGGCAACACGCCGTCCTGACTCAGGCTCCAGGTTAGCCGGGACAAACTGGCCGTATAGACATTCACCGTGGCGAGTCCGCCGGCAACGCCAAGTACACCAATCACATAAGCACCACTACCGCCAACAATCTGGTCAAACACCGCTACCATCGCCAGGGTACTTTCACTGTTCACATCGATCAGCAGATAAGTACAGCCAATATAGATGGCACCAACTAACAGTGTGCCGAGCATAATTGACGGCACCAGATCCCGTTTTGGATCCCGAAAGTCGTTGGCCAGATGGGATAACGCTTCGATACCTAAAAAGCTCCAGAATGCCAGACCCATAGCGGCCAACGTGCTGTCCAGCTGAAAAGCGGAAGGCGTCAGGGATACCGGCGTTGGCATAAGGCTACCGCCAATTACCAGTGCGCAAACCACCAGTGTAATAATGAGTGTCAGGCCCAGTTGTAAGGTGGCCGAAAACTGCACGCCGCGATAGTTCAGCACCAGCAACAACATCACAATGGCGAGCTGAATCGGCAACGACCAGGCGGCATTGAGTTGCAGCAGGGTTTCAATAAACCAATAAGTCATGATGATGGCGGCAGGTGCCCCGATGGGCACAACAAATAAAAACAGCATCCCTATGGTTCTGCCCGCAGTAACACCAAAAGCCTTCTCTACAAAGAAAGCGGGTCCGCCGGCATGAGGATACTGTGAAGCCAGCTTGGCAAATACCATTGCCACCGGCAGAATGGCCAGAATAAGCAGCACCCAGCTTAACAATGCGTAGTGACCGGCCAGTCCGATGGTCATTTGTGGCAGGATAAACACACTGGTACCAAGCAGGGTAGTCGTTAATAAGCCAGCGCCATGCCAGCGGCCGATTTTTTGTGAAGAGTGGCTCATAGCAAGTGTCAGTGGATACAGAGGCTGGCGATTATAGCGTTTTATTTACCACATCGTGGCAGTTTTTGTGTGGGGCGGACACATTTGTCGAATTT
>CATMRP010000048.1 GCA_950073835.1 uncultured Alteromonadaceae bacterium | reverse complement strand
ATGAACCGCCGTGGTACGGAACCGTATGCCCGGTGGTGTGAGAGGACGGGAGTTGTAAAACTCCCTCCTACTCGATTGGAGAACCTATGTTGCGATTGATACAACAATGTGCAGCCTCGCTGTTGTGCTGCCTGATGCTCGTTTCTGGTGTGGTAAATGCCAGTGAAGTCAAAGAAGTGTACTGGGAAGACCTTGTGCCGCCTGATTTCAATGAACTGGCGCCGCAACAGGCCACTGATCACAACAACAAAATGGCCCAGTTACAACCCGATGCCCCGGTGGTGGATATCTACAATGGCGAAAGGGTAAGAGTGCCGGGATTTATTGTGCCGTTAGAAGGTACGGCTGAACTGACTACCGAATTTTTGCTGGTGCCGTTTTTTGGTGCCTGTATCCATGTGCCGCCGCCACCTTCCAATCAGATAGTGCATGTTAAGATGAACGAAGGGGTGCCGGTAGAGAACCTCTACGATGCAGTGTGGGTAGAAGGTATCTTCTCCACCACGCGATATAGCAGTGATTTGGCCGCGGCGGGTTACAGCATGCAGGGCGAAGCCGTTCATCCGTATTAGGTGATATAAGCGCTCGATTTGTATAAAAAACGTGCTAATGTAAAAGTCTCACTCTTTCACATCAGGACAGTATGAAAAATCCCATTACCTGGTTCGAAATTTATGTTGATGACATGCCCCGGGCCTCAGCGTTTTACAGCTCGGTGTTTGCCATCGAATTTACCGATTTATTGGATCCTACGAACCCATCTGATAGCGCATTACAAATGAAGGCCTTTCCGTCTGATATGGAAAGCCATGGTGCGTCAGGAGCGCTGGTTTGTGTTGATGGCATGCCGGCTGGTCAGAACAGCGTACTGGTTTACTTTTCCTGTGAAGACTGCGCCGTGGAAGAGTCACGCATTGAGCCTGCTGGTGGCACTATAGTGCGGCCTAAATTTTCGATTGGCGATTATGGCTTTATTACGCTGGCAAAAGACACTGAAGGGAATATGTTTGGCTTACATTCGTTAAGCTAAACCGCTTTTATTTAGGATGTGTGGTGGCGATAACTTCAGCCAAATGCCAGCCACAATCCAACGCCCGCCATTAACGTACCCGCTATACGGTTCATAATGCGCACATTGCCGCTTTGCATAAGCAATGTGCGTAAGGTTCTGCCACCAGAGGCATAAATCAGCAGACAGCCAAATTCCAGGGTAAGAATGATGGCAATCAGGCTGACTAACTGTGTGGCCAACGGCTGGACCGGATCTAAAAAAGGCGGCAGCAAGGCCACAAAAAATGCCCAGCCTTTGGGGTTGGCAATAGCGGTAATGAAGCCCTGTGCGATCAATTGAGCCCGAGTGGCTCCCGGGCCATCCTCTTGGTGCTTCAGGGCCATCCTGCCTTTGGAAAGCCACATCTGAATACCCAGATAGAGCAGGTAGAGTCCGCCAACGTATTTAAACAGAGTGAATACGTCAGGATAGTTGAACAGCAGCGCCGCTACGCCCACCGCAGAAAGAGTAGCTACCAGGCCAACGCCGGAGAGTTCGCCGAGCATCATCCACAGTGCCCGTTTTACGCCAATACTCATGCCCAGTGTCATGGCCAGCGTCATACACATTCCCGGTGTCACAGACACAAAGAAAAAAGTGGGTACAAACACAGACAGCAATGCCCAGCTCATGGAAGACTTCCGGTTCAATAATTCGAGGCGGGAAATTGCCAGAAAAGTCATTGGCTGGCAACCTTTCTGTTGTGGCAATTATAATTTGATAAACGGGTAATGCGCCGGTTGATTCAGGCACATTACCCGCAGTGCTTATTCCTCGCTGGCTGCCTGGGCCTGGGTTTCCTTAGCGTTTTCTTCGGCTTCCTGCTGCTGTTTTAACTCGTCGATAAAGGTTTCGTATTGCGCCTGCATTTGCGCGATATCACGGTCAATATCGGTTTGCCAGGTCTTACCAAAGTCATTGGTGCTGACGATTTGCCCCTGATCGCAAAGGAAATACAGGGTATTGCCGGTGGTAAGTTGTGGCAATAGCGAATGGCAATTGTCTTTGGCCACACCATGCAACTGCCAGCTCTTGCTGTCATCTGCGTTGTTAAGTGGGGTGGTGGCAATACGGATTTGGCTTTTCTCTCCGCTCGACTTGCGGTTACGACTAAGTGTGATGACTTCATTGTTGTCGGTAAGTACCGGTAAACTCACATCTGCCTTGAGGTCGCCAAATAAACTCAGGTTGCGGTTGATGGATTGCCATGTCAGGCCGTCATCAACGCTGATTAACTGTGAGCCAACGCCGTCCCACTGGCTTACCTCAACGGCCACCAGTGCGCCATTGGCAAGTTGTGCCATATTGCGAAGAGAGGTGCTTTTGTCAGTCGACCAGTTATTATCTGCCGGATTGTAGTCGTGACGCTTGTTATCGTTGAAGATCCGCAGAGTACCCTGCTTAGTAATGGCCGCAAACAGGCCCCCATTCTGAATTAGCCAGTCGTTGGGATCTTTTTTCACATAACTGCCAATTTTCTGCCACGGGGTATTTAACTGATTAAACCGGTACACCTGATATTGTTTGGCAGAACTGGTCAGGGCAAAGTAACTGTCGGCCGTCTGGCCCATCCAGACAATGGCTTCATCGGCATCCACTGGCTTGATTAACTGCCATTGCTGCCAGTCGGCAGATACAAACAGCTGGCCTAACTCACCACCCACGGCTACTTTGCCGTCGATTTGCAGCGCCGCATAGAGTTGTGAATTGGTCGGCAGATTATGGGTTGCCCAGCTACCGTCTTGCTGGATTGCCAGGCGACCAAATTTAGCCGCCAGGGCGCGTTGCTGGGTTGTTGGCAGTACAATGGGGCTGGCCGCCAGAGCGTTTTCAGTTGCCAGCACACTGAGCTTTTCGCGCAGCGGATCCAGTTCATCGCTTTTCCAGCTTTGGCTGGCTTTGCCACTCAACTGTTGCTGAATTTGCGGATACTGTGGCAGGACGATACTGCCTAAATCAGACTCTTCAAATACCCGCGTGACAAAGGCTTTGGATGAAGTGGAAGTGCTCCAGAATGAGCTTTCCTTAATGCTTAGCAAAGGCTGAAACAGCACAGAGCCAAGGTCGGTGAGCGTAGTGTCACTTACCGCAAATTCACCGGCGGCTGAGAATACCGGCATGGAAATCCACGATGACATGTCGCCACCGTTATAATAGCTGTACAGGGTTGAAATCATGTACTCGCCTGGCGGCATGCTGCCGATAAATAGCTGGCTGTCTACCGTTCCCTGATAAACCGGGGTCAACTCATAGACTTCAGGGTCCCAGTCGACCTTATCTTCGTCGATGGTTTTACCTTTCTTTTCGGCTTTCTCTATGGCCTGGGCGATAGCGGCGGCTTTAATCGCGTCCATATTATCGGTACGAACCACAATCACGGCTGTCCAGCCTTTATGTAGCGGCGCAAGCCGTTCGGCATTATTGATAACCTGTAAGGCAACAACACCATGAGTGGCGGGTAATGGCTGATTTTTGGCGATAGCGGTGGAACGAATGTCGTATGTGGCGCAACCGCTTAGCATGCTGACTAAAAATGCGGCAACAAGTAAAAAACTACGCATGATTTTATCCTGTCGAAATTATTATTCCCTGGGTTATAGCTCAGGTCAATGAACGTAAAAAGTCTCTCTTAGCGTCATCCCTCTGAGCAATGGCAAGAATATACGGCAAACATATTGGTAAAAGCGAGCGAATCTGCATTCCCGGCAGAAAATTTCGTTATGCGCAGCACGAGCCAGGGAAAAGGGATATCGCTCAGGAGGATTTTCGACTTCCTTAAGCTTTCCTTAAGGTTTGATTTTTACACTGCTCATCAGTTAATCATCAACAGGATTCTCAGATGAGTCGTATCCGAGCCTTGGCAGGCGTTATCAGTTTATCTGCTGGTCTGCTTTTTAGTACTGCCAACCTGGCCTATGCCGCACAACCAGCGCCTGAGCTGGTGCTCAATTTAACCAATCAACAGGTGAAGTTATCTGACTACCGGGGTCAGGTAGTATACCTCGATTTTTGGGCCAGCTGGTGTAAGCCCTGTCAGCGCTCCTTTCCCTGGATGAATGACATGCAGGCGAAATATGGTGAGCAAGGCTTCACGGTAATCGCCGTTAATCTCGATAGTGAGAGAAAACTGGCTGATGAATTTTTAAGTAAGTTGCCAGCCCACTTCCCGGTGGCTTTCGATCCCGAGGGTAATTCGGCTCAAACCTATCAGCTTAAGGGCATGCCTACCAGCTACCTGATTGATAAAACCGGACAGCTTCGGATTGCCCATCAGGGGTTCCACGTTGAGAAACAAGCCAGCTACGAGCAGGAAATTCAGGGCCTGTTGGCCGAATAGGAGTTTAGTATGAAACGCAAATTTTTAGCTTTTGTAGCCCTTGCGGGCGTTCTTCAATTAAGCGGTTGTGCTTCGCTTGGTGTACAGCCCTGGGAACGTGATTTGCTGGCTAAAGATGAAATGGCATTGGGCGCTGAAGGCGTCGATTTGGGCCTGGATGATCACATTTATTTCAGTAAGGAAGCCACCAGTGGCGGTCGTTCATTTGCCGGAGGCGGCTGCGGATGCAACTAAACAATAAAGCAACAGTAGCCAGTGCGCTGGCCGGTGCAGCCTGCGCGTTATTGGGTACTCCTGCTGCCCAGGCCGAAGAGGGTATGCTCAAAGACTGGCAGTTCGACACCGCAATTCTGTATTACGGTGAAACTGACCGGGTGAGTCTGGCCGAAGGTGTGATTAATGCCACGAAAACCAATGATGATGACAGCATTTTTAACGTTAAACTGGTGCTCGACACGCTGACCGGAGCATCGGCCAACGGGGCAGTGGCACAGCCTTATGCGCAGACATTTTCCCGCCCGTCGGGCAAAGACGGCTATGTGGTTAACGCCGGTGAAACACCGCTGGATGATACATTCCGTGATACCAGAGTGCAGGTGTCGGGCTCGTGGATGCAACCCTTTGCAGATACCTGGCGGGCTACCGGCGCTGTAAATGTGTCTACCGAGTATGATTACTTATCACTGGGTTTGAGTGGCTTACTGGAAAAAGATTTATTTATGCGTAACACCACTTTGTCGGCGGGGTTGTCGTTCCAGTTTGATTCCATCGACCCGGTTGGCGGAACGCCTGATGCACTCACCAGCATGCTGGTCCCGACCTATCTCGGCGACGACAACGATGAAGGCGAAGACGAGTTTGAATGGGACGATGACTACGAGGAAGGCGAAAACAAAACCGGCTCGGAAAGTAAAACGACGACTGACCTTATCTTAGGCGTTACCCAGGTAATTAATCGCCGTATGCTAATGCAGTTTAATTACGGTCTGAGTGTGGTCGATGGTTACATGACAGACCCCTACAAACTGTTAAGTGTGGTGGACAATGCCGGTATGACCCAGGATATCATTTATGAAGGCCGCCCGGACTCACGCACCAAGCACAGTTTCTTCTGGCAAACCAAATATGCGCTGGATAACGCTGTGGTGGATGTGTCTTATCGTTTTGCTACTGATGACTGGGATATCGACTCACATACCATTGATTCACGTTTCCGTTTTAATTTAGGAGATAACGATTACATTCAGCCGCATTTGCGCTATTACCAGCAAAGTGCTGCGGAGTTTTACCGGCCGTTCCTTAACCAGGCCGATCCGCTGCCAATGTACGCCAGTGCCGATTATCGGGTAGGAGAAATGACCGCTTATACCCTGGGCTTAAAGTACGGGCATAAAATGGAAAACGGCCATGAATGGGCAGTTCGTGCTGAGTATTATCAGCAGGATCCGAAAAACGCCGGCTTTGATGAACCAGGCGTGTTGGCCGATTTAGACCTTTACCCCAGTGTGAAAGCCGTTATATTACAGTTTAACTATCACTTCTAAGGTAAGCACAGCCTACTTATGGCCGCTAATCAAGCCAACCCCGCCGGGGCTGCTCCGAAAGCAGAGCTGGCGGTTACCCTACAAGCGCGGGAAGGCTTTATGCTGGGCTCTTTCGATGCCATGGCCAGCCCGTGCGAAATCCTCATCGAAACTGATGATAAGCAACTGGCCCGGCAGATTACCCAGTTGGCTTGTAGCGAAGCGAAACGAATAGAACATAAGTACAGCCGTTACCGGGCTGACAGCGTAATTAGCGCTATTAATAGCAGCCACGGCAAGCCAATTCCTATCGATGATGAGACCTTCCGGCTATTAAGTTTTGCCAATACCTGTTATCAGCTCAGCGAGGGCATGTTTGATATTACGTCAGGGATATTAGGCAAGGTCTGGCGCTTCAACGGCTCAGACCAATTACCATCGCAATCTGATATTGATGCGTTGTTGAGCCTGATTGGCTGGCAACGGGTAGCGCTGACCGCAAATACCGTGACTTTACCGGCAGGCATGCAACTGGATGTGGGCGGTATCGGCAAAGAATATGCAGTGGACCGGGTTGCGACGCTGGTGTCTGAACAGGCGCCAGAAGTGTCTGTGGTAGTCAATTTTGGCGGCGATATTCAGGTCACGCGCTGGCGGCTTAACGACCAGCCCTGGTATATCGGCATTGAAAACCCTTTAAAGACTGAGCAGGGCGAAACCCTGGTGAAAATTTTTCAGGGCGGGCTGGCTACCAGCGGCGATGCTCGTCGATACCTGTTACATGAAGGCAAGCGCTATAGCCACATATTAAACCCTGAAACCGGTTTCCCGGTTGAGGAGCCGCCCCGTTCGGTAACGGTTGCGGCAGATTCCTGCACGCAGGCGGGGTTGCTGGCTACCCTGGCCATGTTACAGGGAGCAGGAGCAGAAGACTTTTTAGCCAGCCAGGGCTTAACGCACTGGGTGTACCGCTAAAAAGAAAGGAGCCTGCAGCTCCCTTCTGTGTTTTGAATACAATTCTACCGGCTAATCAACGGGCCGATGAGACGTAAACAATAACCGGTTCGTCTGAACTGCTGGTTTGCGCCAAATCGTTTATTGTCACCGACGGCTTGGCTTTATTGCCATAAGCGCTGCGATTGTTGAGGTACACAAAGGTGTCCTGAGCGCGGTATTTATGTGCGAATTTTGCCACCGACATATCGTTACAGGTAATGCGGTTAATATTTCTTCGCACTGCATCACCCATGCCCATCCGGAACAGTCGCCCCTTCATGGAATCCAGGTCGTTGTTAACTGCGCTGACGCAAAGCTTTGTTTCCGGGCTGTTGTCGGCTGCGACAAACTGAATATCCTGTGCCTTGATTTGGCTGGAAACCGATAGCGCCGCTATCACTCCAGCTAATTTGAAGTAGTTCATGATTCATCTCCAACATAAAAAAAATTCCAAGCTACGATAGGCACCTTCGCATCCTGTTTTATGTTGTTACATCTATAGGCAAAGTTAATGCGTAAGGTACTCACCGGAGCAACTCCTTTTGCGTCTTTAGACTATAGTTGTAAACATATTGTAAATAAAGTGTTTGGTGGCAGATAACCGGCCACTCGTCTGATACGCTCCTCTGATCTGCCTTTGTGCACGCAAATTAATCGCTATCCGTGACCAGCACGGACAGCATCAAAATCATTTAAATATGACGATTGTTGTTTTTTTAGTCGACACCCGGGTAAATATCGGGCAGCATAGAATTTAGGCTTAGTAGTTGAAAAATAAAACATAAAAAAGCAGAAAAAGCATAACTGGCGCAACGTAGTGGATGTATGGCAGTTTTTGAGATCGGACGTCAAAAAGGAAATGCTCGACGGTTATCGTTAACCGGCACTGTACTTATGGGGTGGGTGCTGGTGGGTTGCTTTATTGGCGATGCCCGGGCTTTAGGGCAGGTATTCAGACACCTGACTGTGGAAGACGGCCTGCCGCAAATGTCGGTTATCGATATTGCTAGAGACCAACGGGGTTTTATGTGGTTTGCCACAACCGATGGCGTTGCCCGGTACGATGGTTATGACTTTGTGACCTTTCGTCATGATCCGGCTGACCCCCACTCGCTACCCACCAATACCGTAAACACCATGGTACTGGATAGCGTCGGGCTATTGTGGGTAGGTACTGACACCGGTCTGGCCATCATTGACACTCATACTATGACCTATGCTCCGTCACCGCTCACCGATGGCAAGTCTCTGGTAGAGCTTATTGACCAGGGCGATACTGTTTGGGCACTGCTCAATGAGCATCTGTATCAAATTCGCGGCCAGCAGATTTTAAGGTATATCAGACTACCCGCCGCAGCCTCAACCCGTCATAGTATTATTCCAGCCGAAGGAAAACTGTTGTTTCGGGACGCCAGGCAGCAGGTTTGGTGGTTGTCTGACAATGATAGCTGGCAGCGTGCAGCATTACCTGAACTTGTGGAAAGTGCTGGTCTTTATCAGGCCGGGGATAATTTATTCTGGTTTACCCCTGAGGGCTTGTTTATCTCACCGCGAAGCGACATTAGTGCAATGCGAAGTGTGCCATGGCC
The DNA here is from genome assembly GCA_950073835.1 of uncultured Alteromonadaceae bacterium. GTDB lineage: Bacteria > Pseudomonadota > Gammaproteobacteria > Enterobacterales > Alteromonadaceae > Alteromonas. The sequence continues at coordinate 19,137 of CATMRP010000048.1, read as the reverse complement.
AGCTCAATACTCCAGACATTTGATGCGCCTCGTCTCGTTTGTTCATCAACGCACTAATGGTAATTACTGGGTAAGTATTCATGGACACGGAGTATTGGTGTTTGATGACCGGTTGCGGCTTATTGATCACATAAAGCCCAACGGCGACTCTCAACTAACGCTCAGCAATGGAGAAATAAAGTCAGTATTTGAAGACGACCAGGCAGTGTGGCTGGGTAATCTGGGCGGCGGAATAAATGTATTCTGGAAGCGCGAAAATCGTATTTTACAGCTGTCTGCGCAATCGGAGCCTGCGTTAGATGAGCCGTTTATTCGCGGGGTTGGTGAATATAAGCAGGCTTTGCTGGTTGCCACCAACTCCAGGCTGGCGATGTACAACGATAATGAGCGGCAGTATGAGTGGCAAAAAGACATATCTGTAGAGGGCGACTGCGCTCACGTCAAAACGTTCCCGGTTAGCTATGTTACCCGCCACGGCGAACTCTGGGTGGGCAGCGACAATAAACAGGGAGGAGACTGTAACCTGTTTAAATTGGATCCTGATCGTCTTGTGCTAAAGCCTGCCCGTGGGCTGATGGCGGCTAATAAAGATAAAATCACCGCTATGTTTGAAGATCATGAGGGCTACCTATGGGTAGCATCACTCAATGGGCTTTACCGGATAGCAGAGCAGGCAGGCGAGGATTTTAGCTGGCTCTATGAGGCCGCCGGCATCCCCCGCAATCAGATTATCTGGCACATCTCGCAGGATGCTGACCACCGGTTGTGGCTGGCTACCCATCACTCAGGTATTTTGCTGGTGGACTCTCTTCGCCAGAGTGTGAAGCGATTGCATGCTGCCTCTGAGCCGCCCAACGGGTTGGCGCCCGGGCAGATTAAAACGGTGCTGCACGCCTCCAACGGTGTTACCTGGGTTGGCTCCAGCCTGGGGTTATATCGCTTTGACCGCAAAACCGAAACCTTTTCCGGTTTTACGGTTCAGGATGGCTTAGCCAATGCGCATATCTACAGTTTACTGGAAGATGAAACCGGCAAGCTGTGGATGAGTACCAACGATGGCTTAAGTCGATTCTCTCCAGACAGCGGACAGTTCTGGAACCTGTCGGTGAGTGATGGTTTACAGGGGCGGGAGTTCAATACCGGCGCTTATTTAAAAAGGCAAAATGGCCATCTGGTATTTGGTGGAATTAATGGCGTGACCCAATTCGATCCGGCTCAGGTTGCACCGCAGGTTAATGCATCAAGGGTGCAAATAAGTCGCTTGCAATTGCTAGATGAATCCCGGAAGGTGACAATAACCCCTCCGCAGAAGGGGTCGCTAAGCTTGAATTATGATCATGTACAACTGGCACTTACCGTCAGTAATCTGGACTTTATTAATCAGCATGAGGTGGCCTATCGTTATCAGCTGTTGCCACTAAGCAAGCAATGGATAAATATTCCGCCCGGCGAGAATGCGGTGTATTTCTCACAACTTCCCCGCGGGTCTTTTGCGCTTAATATACAGTCGCGCAATCACGACCAGCAATGGAGCGAACCTCAGCGCTTACTGGCGCTTACAGTTGCGCCAGCGCCGTGGGTTACCTGGTGGGCGTTGTGTTTGTATGCGATAGCTGCTATTGGAGTACTGACCCTGGGTTACCAGTGGCGGCTAAGACAGCTCCGGCAGCGCCAGCAGCAACTGGAAGGGTTGGTTGAGGAAAGAACGGCGCAGTTAAGTAAACAGTCGGTGCTGCTGGATGAAAACAATCAGCTATTACGCTCAACCCTGGAAGAGAAAAATCGCATTTTTGCCGATATTACCCATGAGTTTAAAACCCCGCTTACCCTTATTTTAAACCCGGTAAAAGATCTGTTGGCAAGCTCTGATAGTGCCCAGGCAAATTCACTAACCCTGGTACAGCGAAATGCTTTGCGTCTGAATCACCTGGTCAATCAGCTTATAGGCTTTAATGATATGACTCAGCCTGATAAAGAGCATAGCGTTGCCCAACTGCAGCAGGTTGTCAGTAGTGTGGCTGGCGACTTTGACAAAATGGCCGCTGCTAGGGGGATGAAAATTGAATGGCACTGCCCTGAGGTGATGGTGGGCCTCTCGGTGTCGGCGCTTGAATTGATCCTGGGAAACCTTTTATCAAATGCGGTGAAGTACGGCGAGGCGAAGAGCACTATTGACCTATCAGCTAAGACAACATGCCAGGATCAGTGCATTGTTACTGTGTTCAGCCAGGGCGTGCCTATTCCAGCATCGGCAGACGTGTTTGAACGATTTTACCGTTTACCTGAACACCGTACAGGAGTGGCTGGCAGCGGGCTGGGTTTAGCGCTGGTTAAACAAACGCTGGAAAATTATCAGGGGTCTGTGTGTTTTGCCGCTAGGGAGAATGGCAATGCGTTTACCGTGACACTGCCGGTGGTTAGTCCTCAGCAAACCTTAATTAACGAGCCTGGGCAGTCTGCAAAAGCCTACGACAGTGCGCTGGCACTGATGTCGGCCGACAAAGTGTTGCAGCTTGATAAAAACGAACAACAAGCCGCCAATGAACTGGTGATTGTCGAGGACGATCCGGACATGAGTTGGATCCTGGCGAATAAGCTTAGTGGTCACTTTTCGGTAAACACCGTTGATAGCGGTCAGGCGGCGATCGAACGGATAACCGAACATATCCCCGACATTGTTATCCTCGATTTTATGCTGCCGGATATTACCGGTTATCAGGTGCTCCAGGCTGTTCGTGGGAATGAACTTACCTGCCACATTCCGGTATTAATGCTAACGGCCAAACACGACCGCGATACCCGTTTACGTAGCAAGGAGGCGCTGGTCGATGCGTTTCTGACCAAGCCCTTTGACGACGAGGAGCTGGTATTAACCCTGTTTAACCTTCTGCAAATTCGCCAGCTTATCGGGCAAAAGGCGAATACGGCATTAACCGGTCAGCAACAAGAGCCGGTGTTTGATTCCCCTTCAGATCAACAGTTTTACAATAAACTTAATGCGGTACTTAATGAGTGTGCGGTTGACGCTGACTTTGGGCTGTCTCAGTTAGCCGATCAGTTATTTATCAGTGAGCGGCAGCTACAGCGCAAATGCAAATCGGTTTTTAACCTGACCCCCAACGCCTATATTCGCAATTACCGGCTGCAAAAGGCGCGTCAGTTACTGGAACAGGGCGAAAGGGTTTCCCTGGTTGTGGAACAATGCGGATTTTCATCCCATTCCTATTTTTCGCAGTGCTTTAAAGCGCTGTTTAATGTTACCCCCTCTGAGTTTATCGACCGACACCCGCGGCATTAGGTGTTATGGCTAAGTTGTCGCATTTCTGGCATTAAATGGCGGATCTTTGATAGCTCAGGCAACCTGTCTGGTTATAGGCTAACCATAGCGTATTTTATTGGTCAGTCTTTTGAGGTTTGTGATGGACGTTGTTGTGGTCGTCGTGTTCTTCATTCTCGCCCTTTTTGCCCTGGTTAAACGCTGGTCCGTGCCACCCCAGGAATTAGTTGATGACTACTATAAGGTAGCCAATGTGAAGGTCTGGCGACAGGAGCAGACTATCCAGTTTGGTGCACAAAAGATGCCAGTTGGTGACATTTCCCGATTGGCTATTGAAGGCCGCGGTAAGCCAAATAAATTCCCCACCCTGGTGCTGTATTTCGTGGATCCGAACGTAAAAGAGTGGGAAATCGCCCGCTTTCCGCCCACCCGGATAGATGAGGCAAATAGTGTACAAAGTCTGATTCGAGAGGCCGTTGAGAAGGCCGGTGGGCGCTCGTTAGTTTGCCTGGACTGCTTTAGTGATTAATTTGAGGACTGACCATAGATCTGTTCTGCACGGTTAAACAACACCCAGGACGTTAAAATGTATTTATGATCACTAACCGGTACCTGACCACGATGGGTGTGAGTAAAATAAGCTGGCGCTATTACCATACGGCCAGCCCTGGGTTGAATAGATTTATTTTGATAGTAAAAATCAGTACTGCCGCCTTCCTCAACGTCATTGAGGTAGAACATAAACAATAAAATACGATGCAGGGGCTCACAATGAGGGCCCTGAGGATATACTTCAGAGTGCCAGTAGGGATAACCCCCGTTGCCTTGCTCATACCGCTGGGCATTTATATCGCCGGTACGAAACAGATGGCGCATTAATCCCGGCAGCGCTGGGATACCAATGTCAGCAAAGTTATCGGCGGTAAGCTTAACCGGTTGACCGGTTTGCGGATCGGGCAGGGTAAGCCCCAGCGGACCAACAATCGCGAAATAGTATTTTTTCAGGTAATCGTGGATGGCATTGCCAACGGCTTGCATCACCTGAGCTCTCATCGGGGCAAACTCACTGGCCTGACTAAACGAGACATCCAGTGAACGCTTTTTATCGGTATCCACCCCTCCGCCAGTACGACCAGTTTGTAACTGCTTACTCTTATTGAAGGCATCTATTATCTGCTGGCATAGCGCCGGCGCTAACGCATCGTCGAGCACTTCAATAAAATCCGTCATGATTACTTTTCCTGATATAAGTGGCTGGCTAATTTGTCGCGTATGTCAGCAGGGATGGGTGACGCTTTGCCTGCCGCGTAATCAAAATGTACCATTGTGGTGGAGCCGGATGCACAGCACTGTTGATTTTGCCATGCCTCCTGGTAGGTTTCGAATGAACTATTACCAATGCGCTTTACCCAGGTTTTTATTGTTACCGGTTTGCCATAATAAAGTTGGGCGCGAAAATCGACCTGGTAACTGGCTAAAATCAAAGGCCAGCCGTCCACTTCCAGGGTTGGCATAAACATTTTAAATAACGGCGCACGGGCTTCTTCAAACCAGACCACCATAACCGTATTACCTACATGGCCTGCGCCATCGGTTTCGCTAAAGCGAACCGTTAAATCCGTTTCAAACATGCGTCACCTATTTCAGCATGGGTTTTAAGAATCGCCCGGTATGGGAAACATCGCTGTTGGCAATCTCTTCCGGCGTACCCTCAGCAATAATTTGTCCGCCTCCGGAGCCACCCTCCGGGCCAAGGTCAACAATATAGTCAGCGGTTTTAATCACATCAAGATTATGCTCAATCACCACCACGGTGTTACCGTGATCCCGCAGACGATGAAGTACTGCCAGTAACTGTTTGATGTCGTGGAAGTGCAGGCCGGTTGTCGGCTCATCCAGAATATACAGGGTTTGGCCAGTATCCCGTTTCGACAGTTCTTTGGCCAGTTTTACCCGCTGTGCCTCACCACCGGATAGCGTGGTAGCCGATTGGCCCAGACGCACATAGGATAACCCTACGTCCATTAGGGTTTGCAGTTTACGGGCGATGGCCGGAATAGCGTCGAAGAAATGCCGGGCATCCTCAATGGTCATTTCCAGCACTTCGTGGATATTTTTGTCTTTAAACTTAATTTCCAGGGTTTCGCGGTTATAGCGCTTGCCTTTACACACATCACAGGGCACGTATACGTCTGGCAGAAAGTGCATTTCTACCTTGATTACTCCGTCGCCCTGACAGGCTTCGCAACGTCCGCCTTTTACGTTAAAGCTAAAGCGGCCCGGCTTGTAACCCCGTGAGCGCGCTTCCTGGGTACCCGAGAAAATTTCCCGGATAGGTGTAAAAATACCGGCATAAGTGGCCGGATTAGAACGCGGCGTGCGGCCAATAGGGGACTGGTCGATATCAACCACTTTATCGAGCAGATCCAGACCTTTCATCGACTTATACGGCGCGGGTTCACTGGTTGTGGCTTTATTTAACTCACGTTGGGCAATCTTATAGAAAGTATCATTCACCAGAGTCGACTTGCCCGAACCGGATACCCCGGTTATGCAGGTCATAACGCCTGTTGGTACCCGCAGCGTGACGTCTTTAAGATTGTTGCCGGTAGCGCCAGCTAATTCCAGCCACTGCCCGTCCTTAGCTGGATTGCGCACGGCCGGAATCTCAATTTTCTCTTTGCCGGATAAATATTTACCGGTAAGCGACTGTTCGTTACTGACGATATCCTCAAGGCTGCCCTGGGCAATGATTTCACCACCATGGACGCCGGCGCCAGGGCCAATATCAATGATAAAGTCGGCATCACGAATGGCGTCCTCGTCGTGTTCAACTACCAGTACGGTATTGCCCAAATCGCGCAGGTGCGTAAGGGTTTTCAGCAGTCGCTCATTGTCGCGCTGATGCAGGCCAATTGACGGCTCATCTAACACGTACATCACGCCAACCAGGCCCGCCCCAATCTGGCTGGCCAAACGAATACGCTGCGCCTCGCCACCCGATAAGGTTTCTGCGCTGCGTGACAGACTCAGATAATTAAGTCCGACATTGACCAGAAAACGCAAACGGTCGAGAATTTCTTTCAGTATTTTATCGGCGATTTGTGCCCGCTGGCCGGAGAGTTCCAGGTTTTCGAAAAAATCAAACGCACCGGCAATCGACATATCGGCCACGGTCGGCAGGTTAGTCTGGCCGATAAATACATGACGGGCTTCGGTGCGTAAACGCGTTCCACCGCAGCTGTTACAGGGCTGTTGACTCAAAAATTTAGACAGCTCTTCGCGCACCGTATTTGACTCAGTTTCGCGATAACGGCGTTCCATGTTAGGGATAATCCCTTCAAAGGGGTGCTTACGCTCCATAATATCGCCGCGGTCGTTGATGTAGCGGAAATTTATCGACTTGCCTTTTGAGCCGTACAGCACAATGTCACGGAACTCTTTGCTCAGCTCGCCAAATGGCGCAGTGAGGCTGAATTCATAATGATCGGCAACGGCCTGGAGCATCTGAAAATAGTAATAGCTGCGTTTGTCCCATCCGCGAATGGCTCCCCCCGCCAGACTTAACTCATCATTAACCACCACTTTGAACGGGTCGAAGAATTGTTTAGTCCCTAAACCGTCGCAGGTACCACAGGCGCCCGCCGGGTTGTTGAACGAGAACATGCGAGGTTCCAGTTCACTGATACTGTAGCCACAGTGAGGGCAGGCGAAATTGGCCGAGAACACAATTTCCGGTTCGCTGGCGTCATCCATATAAGCGACTTTGGCATTGCCGTTGGCCAGTTGCAAGGCGGTTTCAAAAGACTCAGCCAGACGCAGTTGCAAATCATCGCGCACTTTAAAACGGTCGATGACCACTTCGATGGTGTGTTTTTTATGTAAATCCAGCTCCGGTGGATCCGACAGGTCACACACTTCACCATCAATCCGGGCGCGAATGTACCCCTGGGCAGCCAGTGACTGCAGGGTTTTTACGTGTTCGCCTTTACGGTCCTGAACGATGGGCGCTAGCAGCATAAGCTTGGTACCTTCCGGCATCGCCAGCACTTTATCAACCATTTGCGAGATGGTTTGGGCATCCAGTGGCACATCATGGTCCGGGCAACGTGGCGTGCCCACTCGGGCGAACATTAAACGCAGGTAATCATATATTTCGGTAATAGTCCCCACGGTTGAACGGGGGTTATGTGAGGTGGATTTCTGTTCTATCGAAATCGCCGGAGACAGGCCTTCAATATGATCCACATCGGGCTTTTCCATCATCGATAAAAACTGGCGGGCGTAGGCTGATAAGGATTCCACGTAACGACGCTGACCTTCAGCGTAGAGCGTGTCGAATGCCAGGGAAGATTTACCCGAACCCGATAAACCGGTGATAACTACCAGTTTGTCGCGGGGAATGGTGATATCGATGTTTTTGAGATTGTGCGTACGTGCACCGCGAACTTCTATTTTATCCATTCGAACCAGTTCAGAATACAAAAGAAACAGTATGCCATATACCCATGTCGCGGGTATAGGCTGTGGTGGTATGAATATGGTGCATCGGATGTTTAAGATCAGTTGCAAGCATACCATTCACCGTATTGGCTCAATTTCGTACAAAGACCAACAGGCTCTAGGGACAGGCACTTAAATTATGCTACAATTCGCGCCTTTTTTAACCCCCAGAACAGAGAAGAAAGTACCTTGAACGCCATTGAAGTCCGTGCCGCATTAACGCTTGCCGTTGTTTACGTACTGAGAATGCTAGGGTTATTTATGGTCATGCCGGTTTTGGCGGTGGCTGCAACTGAGTTTAAAGACTACTCGGTGATGCTGGTGGGCGTGGCTATTGGCGGGTATGGATTAACGCAGGCAGCGCTGCAAATTCCCATGGGCATGTTGTCGGATAAATGGGGGCGCAAACCGGTTATTTTGCTCGGGCTTTCGGTGTTCGCTCTGGGCAGTATTATCGCCGCCATGGCCGATTCAATGATGTGGCTTATTGTCGGGCGTATTCTGCAGGGCGCGGGCGCTATTGCCGGTGCTATTATGGCATTGGCTACCGACGTAACCCGCGAGCAGCAGCGGGCCAAAGTGATGGCCATTATTGGCATTGCTATTGGTTTTTCATTTTACATCGCGGTAGTGATCGGGCCGTTAATTGCCGAAGGCTGGGGTTTGGCCGGGGTATTCTGGGTCACCGGTATTCTGGCCTTGTGTTGTTTACCTTTGGTGAAGTGGGCGGTGCCTGACAGCCCCAAACAGCTTAATGCCGACACCCTGCCGCGCATGGATCAGGTATGGCAACTGTTTACTTCTCGTGATTTATGGCGTCTGAATGTGAGCGTTATGCTGCTGCACATGATGATCACACTGTTATTTGTGCAGATACCCGCCACCATGGTGAAGCTGGGTATGCCGCTGGATAATCACTGGACAATCTACCTACCGGTGTTACTGGTTTCGGTAATTTTGCTGGCTATGATGATGCGCAGCAGTCGCGGCCGCACGCCGCGTCCGATGTTACTGGCGGCGGTAATTATGCTTGGCAGTGCCTTTGTATTGTTGCCTTCGGCGGGGCAGAGCTGGTGGTTACTGGGCGCTGGCCTGCTGATATTCTTTACCGGTTTTAACTACCTGGAAGCAAACTTTCCGGCGCTGCTATCTACCATTGCACCGGCCGGACAGAAAGGCACGGCCATGGGCATTTATGCCAGCTTTCAGTTTTTTGGTGCATTCCTGGGCGGTATTCTTTCTGGTGCCGTTACGGCACAGGCCGGCCCCACTTCAGCCTATTACACCGGTGCCGTTATCGCTTTAGTTTGGTGTGTGATAGTGGCGGGTATTCGCGCCGGCGAAAAGCTCAAGCGCGTGGCCCTTACCGTGCCTAACAATACACAGCCTGAGGCTAGTCAGTTAGCCGAACTAAACGGCATAAAGGGCGTAGTGGAGTATGTTTTTGATGCCAGCCAGAATCAGTTATATCTGAAGGTTAACACTGAGTTTGACGAGCTCAACGCCCGGGCTGTCATCAGGCAGTGGGGTTAAACCACTGCCACGAAGATGGCCAGCTTGCTGCGACTATTTTGCGGCAGCCGGACGGACATGAAATATCCCCACCTCGGCATTGGTTACTTCTACCTCAGTACCGGCAGCGATTGGCTCATCACATTGGACTGACCAACTGATACCCGAGTATTTATGCGAACCAGGCGCTTCGGGTGCAATAGCCTCAGACAGGCGAAACCGTAAGCCGTTGAAATCACCTTTTACCGTTTTCTTTTCTACCTGTTGCTGCATTTGCTTAAGCGGCTTATACAGTACCAGTGCAATAATAGCAGTTAGTACAGCGCAACAGAAAAAGGCGTTGATGTAGGTGGCTTCAAGCACGCCGGTATAAAAAATGCCGGCGGTGATAAGCGCTGCCAAACCCACAAAAAACAGCACAAAGGTGGCAAAACCCAGTATCGCCACCTCAATGATTAACAATACTAAACCGGTAACTACCAGCACTGTGGTGACATTTGCGTATATCCAGTCCATAGGCGTTAGTCTTTGTTGTTCATTTTATTAATGATAGCCATGGCCTGCGTTACCAGGCTGGCCGCTTCAGTATTGCCGTCGGGTAGCAATACAATCGACGACTCTTTGGCAATCGCCTGTTTGGCTTCGATGGCTTTGGTAGCCAGGTCGAGCTGAATGGCTTTTTGACCTTCTTCGGTATCGGCCGCTTCACCCACCTTACGTAAAGCCTCAGCCTGGGCTTCGGCAACCGCCAGAATCGCCTTGGCTTCACCTTCGGCTTTGAGTACCTGTTCGGCTTTATCGGCCTCTGCAGCCAGTACCACTGATTGTTTAGCACCCTCAGCACGGTTAATTGCGGCCTGACGATCACCTTCTGACTCGAGGATTTGCGCGCGCTTGACTCGCTCGGCTTTCATCTGCGCTTCCATGGCTTCCATTACCGAGTTAGGCGGCACGATGTCTTTAATTTCGTAACGCAGTACCTGAATGCCCCAGGGGCCACTGGCATCGTTAATAGAAGTTACGATATTGGTATTGAGCTGGTCGCGCTCTTCAAAGGTTTTATCGAGTTCCATTTTGCCCAGCTCTGAACGCATGGTGGTTTGCGCCAGTTGGGTAACAGCAAACACGTAATCGTCGACGCCGTAGGTGGCTTTGTATGGATCAAGCACCCGGAAATACAGCACACCGTCGACATGCAGTGAAATATTGTCTTTGGTGATAGCGCTTTGTTCCGGTACGTCAACCGCCTGTTCTTTCAGTGAGCGGTCGGCGGCAATACGGTCGATAAAGGGCACAATAAAGTTCAGGCCAGCCTCTTTGGTTGACTGGTATTTACCAAAACGTTCAACTAAATAGGCCCGGTTTTGCGGCACAAACTTGATGGATGATTTAAGTAAAATCACCACAAATATCAGGATAAACAGTTGCGGAGTGAGAATATAGTCCAGTAATACTTCCATGATTTACAGCCTCTAACTATTTTGACTTATGGAGCTTAACCCAATCAGCGCATGGGGGATACTGGCTATTTGTATCAAGGCGTAACAACCGTGCTTTGGATCAGGCGTCTTTTACCTGCAGCAGGTCCCATTTGTTGCCGTACAAATCCTCAAAAATGGCTACGGTGCCGTAGTCTTCATCGCGTGGCGCTTCTATGAATTCCACGCCCTGGCTTTGCATATGTTGGTAGTCGCGCCAGAAGTCGTTGGTTTGCAAAACGAAGAGCACCTGATCGCCGGCCTGATTACCCACCGCAATCTTATCCATTTTCGAACGAGCCAGGTTGAGCATAATGCCGGTGGAGGATAATCCGGGAGGATGAAGCAATACCCAGCGTAAGCCGTTTTTATGTTTTTCGTTGGCGATGAGCGTAAAATGGAGCACCTCAGTAAAATATGTGATAGCTTCATCATAGTCGTCTACCAGAATGCCGACGGCATTCAGGCTTTGTATGCGATCTGTCATGGCAGTGTGCTCCGAAACGTTACATGCCTGATATAACGTGACAGATTTGCCGCAATATAACCAGACTTTGCCCTGAAAATGTGTTCATAAGCATGCATTTGTTAACGATTAGTGTATTGAGGCTTCTTTTTTTTAACTTATAGGTTGTGTTAGACCACCAGTTCAATTTATTATTTATAATATAATAGTAACAAAGGGTCTTTACACTCATGTCAGTATCAACTCAAGTCGCTGCTAACGCTATTCGTATGCTCGCAGTGGAAGCAATTCAAAAAGCCAAGTCGGGTCACCCTGGCGCACCCATGGGGATGGCAGACATTGCTACCGTATTGTGGCAGCAATTTTTACAGCACAATCCGGCCAATCCTAACTGGGCTAACCGTGACCGCTTCGTTTTGTCTAACGGCCATGCGTCTATGCTTCAGTATGCCTTGCTGCATCTGAGTGGCTACGACCTGCCAATTGAAGAACTTAAACAGTTCCGTCAGTTACATTCAAAAACCCCGGGTCACCCCGAGTACGGTTATACCGCGGGTGTTGAAACCACAACCGGGCCGTTGGGCGCTGGTATTGCCAATGCCGTAGGTATGGCGATCGCCGAGAAAACCCTGGCTGGTCAGTTTAACCGCGATGATTTCGATATTGTTGATCATTTCACCTATTGTTTCCTGGGTGACGGCTGTCTGATGGAAGGCATTTCTCATGAGGCCTGTTCACTGGCCGGTACGTTGAAGCTGGGCAAACTGATTGCATTCTGGGATGACAACGGCATTTCCATCGATGGTCATGTAGAAGGCTGGTTTACCGACAACACACCAATGCGTTTTGAATCTTACGGCTGGCACGTGATTAAAGGCGTGGACGGTCACGATGAAGCGGCCTTACAGGCAGCAATTAAAGAAGCGCAATCGGTTACTGACAAGCCTACCCTGATTTGCTGTAAAACCGTTATCGGTTTCGGCTCACCTAATAAATCGGGTAGTCACGACTGTCATGGCGCGCCGCTGGGCGACGATGAAATCGCTGAAGTGCGTAAACAACTTAACTGGTCGCACGGACCATTTGAAGTGCCAGAAGATATTTATGCAAAGTGGGATGCCAAAGAGAAAGGTAATAGCGCCGAGCAACAATGGGAAGCTAAGTTCGCTGAATATGCAGTAGCTTACCCACAACTGGCTGCCGAGTTTGAGCGTCGTGTGATCAAGCAGCAGATGCCTGCCGATCTGAACGAAAAGGCCGACACTTATATTCGCCAGTGCCAGGCTGACATGAAAGACATGGCTACCCGTAAAGCCTCGCAAAACGCGATTGGTTTCTTTGCTGGTCAGCTACCTGAAATTATTGGCGGCAGTGCCGACCTGGCAGGTTCCAACCTTACCCTGTGGCCTGAAGCAAAAGGGATTCAGGACGATGCAGCCGGCAACTATGTGTTTTACGGGGTGCGTGAGTTTGGTATGAGCGCTATCATGAACGGTATTGCCCTGCACGGTGGTTTTGTGCCGTTTGGTGCTACTTTCCTGATGTTTATGGAATATGCTCGTAATGCTGTGCGCATGGCTTCACTGATGAAAGCGAAGTCGATTTTCGTTTATACCCACGACTCTATTGGTCAGGGTGAAGACGGCCCGACTCACCAGCCTATCGAACAGCTGGCTAACCTGCGTCTTACTCCGAATCTGACTACATGGCGCCCATGTGATGCAGTGGAAGCGGCCGAAGCCTGGCGTCAGGCGCTGGTCAAGGAAGCAGGCCCAAGTGCGCTGGTATTTACCCGTCAGGGCACCAGAACCATGGCGCGTAGTGAGAGTCAGTTAGCCGATATCGCCAAAGGCGGTTACGTGCTGAAAGACTGCGCAGGTACCCCGCAACTGGTACTGATTGGCACCGGTTCAGAAGTCGCTTTAGCTGTGGATGCAGCAGCTAAACTGGCCGATAACGGCGTAACCGTACGCGTGGTGTCTATGCCAAGTACTGAGCAGTTTGATGCGCAGGATGCTGCTTACAAGCAGTCTCTGCTGCCAGCAGGAGTGCCAAAGCTGGCTATTGAAGCTGCCCATACTGACTTCTGGTACAAGTATGTGGGTATCGACGGCGATGTAGTAGGTATGCAAACCTTCGGTGAATCTGCACCGGGTGGCGTACTGCTAGAGCACTTCGGTTTCACAGTAGAAAACGTGGTAGCCAAAGCCACTGCATTGTTAAACTAACTATCCGCTGCTGCCAACAGGCCTGAGCCTGTTGGCATCCCGGTTTCGCTTCGCGAAGATCGGGACCTCCCAAACAGTCTTACTATTTTAAAAAAATCCAGTCATCCCGGCCTTCGAGCCGGGATCTCCCAGTAGCTCTGAATCAGCTTAGATAACCTTTTCAGGAGATCCCCGCTCAAAAGCTTGCGGGGATGACGGAAGAGTTGCCTGCGGGGATGACTGAGGAGGTGTGTGCGGGGGTGACGCAGGAGGTATGTGCGGGGATGACTGAGGAGGTGTGTGCGGGGGTGACGCCGGAGGTATGTGCGGGGGTGACGCAGGAGGTATGTGCGGGGGTGACGCAGGAGGTATGTGCGGGGATGACGGAGGAAGTGTGTACGGGGGTGACGCAGGAGGTATGTGCGAGGATGACATAGGACTTGTTTGCGGAGATGACGGGGGATGCGTATGCGAGGAAGACGAGCGAGGAAACTCCGGAATAACGGCCAATAGATAAGTCATACAAATGGGTGGTTATTTTTTAATCACATTCAACTGATGCATATCAATGTTAATTACCGTCAATGCCGCTACAGTTGTACCGCTGGCTTAACTTTGTTATACCTAAAAACGACCCTGCAACCAAAATAAAAACAATAAGTTCAGCGTTGCCTTTAGAAAAGTTTTCTAACTTAATTTTCAACCGTTCACGGAGGAAAAGGCAATGGCCATTTCTGTCGAAACCTTAGCGAAATACGGCATCAACGATGCCTCCGAAATTATATATAACCCCAGTTACGAGCAATTGTTTGCCGAGGAAACCCGTGATGATCTAACCGGTTATGAGCGTGGTGTGGTAACCGAGTCTGGTGCCGTGGCAGTGAGCACTGGTGTCTTTACCGGTCGTTCCCCCAAAGACAAATACATTGTTGAAGACGAAGTCAGTAAAGAACACATGTGGTGGGACAGCGATGCTGCCCGTAACGATAACAAACCCATAAGCCCCGAAGTCTGGGCCGACCTTAAGGCGTTGGTGGGAGAACAGTTATCCGGTAAACGTTTGTTTGTGGTTGATACTTTTTGTGGGGCCAATGAAAGCTCTCGTTTAAAAGTACGGTTTGTGATGGAAGTGGCCTGGCAGGCGCATTTCGTGAAAAACATGTTTATTCGCCCCACGGAAGAAGAGCTGGCCAATTTTGGCGAGCCGGACTTTGTTGTGCTTAATGGTTCTAAAACCAGCAACCCGAAATGGCAAGAGCACGGTATGAACTCAGAAGTGTTCACCGTATTTAACATGACCGAAAAAATGCAGGTCATTGGCGGCACCTGGTACGGCGGAGAAATGAAAAAAGGTATGTTCGCGATGATGAACTACTACCTGCCATTAAACAACATGGCTTCTATGCATTGCTCTGCCAATATGGGCGAGGATGGTGATGTGGCAATTTTCTTTGGTCTGTCTGGCACCGGTAAAACTACGCTGTCTACCGATCCTCATCGCCGTCTGATCGGTGACGATGAGCACGGCTGGGATGAAAACGGCGTGTTTAATTTTGAAGGTGGCTGTTACGCCAAAACCATTAACTTAGACCCGGCAAGCGAGCCAGATATTTATCATGCTATCCGCCGTGATGCATTGCTGGAAAACGTTACTGTTGATGACAATGGCGTAGTAGATTATGACGATAATTCGGTAACCGAAAACACCCGGGTGTCTTACCCTATTCAGCATATCGAAAATATCGTGAAGCCGGTCTCCAAAGGCGGCCATGCCAAGAAAGTGATTTTCTTAACCGCTGACGCGTTTGGTGTATTACCGCCCGTTTCGAAACTGGACCATGCGCAAACGCAATACCACTTCCTGTCTGGTTTTACCGCTAAACTGGCTGGTACTGAGCGTGGTATCACCGAGCCAACCCCGACTTTCTCTGCCTGTTTTGGTAAAGCCTTCTTAACCCTTCATCCTACTAAGTACGGTGAAGAGTTGGTCGCAAAGATGGACGCGGTTGGCGCCCAGGCTTACCTGGTGAACACCGGTTGGAACGGCACGGGTAAACGAATTTCAATTAAGGATACCCGCGCAATTATCGATCGCATTCTGGATGGTTCTATTGAAGAGGCAGAGTGCCATACCCTGCCAATTTTCAACCTGCAGGTACCGTCGTCGCTGCCAGGCGTCGATCCGGATATTCTGGATCCGCGTGATACTTATGACAATGCTGATGACTGGTATGAAAAAGCCACTCAGCTTGCTGAGTTATTTATTGATAACTTTGAGCAATTTGCGGTGAATGATAAAGGCAGGGCACTGGTCAGTGCCGGTCCTCAGCTTGAGCCGGTTGCCGAACAGGCATAACAACAGCCAGAAAGAAAAAAGGCCGCTATTTTTGAAGCGGCCTTTTTGTTTTTTAATACTGCCAGTTTACTGACAACATATAGTTACGGGGGGCACCGTAATAACCTTGTTCCCAATACAGCGACTTCAGATACTTTTCGTCGGTGACATTATTCACGTTAGCAATAATGGTAATACTATCGTTAACGGTGTAACTGGCCATCATGTTCACCAATGCGTAAGCATCCTGTTCAATCACGATGTCCTGACCGGCATTCGCATAAGCGGCAGGTACCTGGCCCACATTGCGCGAGGTGGCTTCCTGCCAGCGAATGGAGGTACCGACTTTCAGTGCCGGTAATGTCTGGAACTGATAGGTGGCATTTACGTTAACCAGTTTCTCAGGCGTGTAATCGGCAACAAGCTGGTCGCCATCGAGGTCAAAAAACGTCAGACCCAGACTGGTTTGCAGACCGGGCAGAATTTCACCGGCTAAGTCGACTTCCCAGCCTTTTGAGCTAATGCCGTCCGCTTCACGGTAAACCTGCTCTTCCACACCGGATACCGGGTTGGCTGCAAAGCCATCGTCTACAGCCACATTAACCTGATCAATATCGAAATAGGCCACGGTAAGCAGTGCATTGCCGTCCATCAGGGATGCTTTAACCCCTAACTCTTTCGCTTCACCGGTAATCGGATCGAGGCGGTTAAAATTGGCATCCCGTTCGGTTTGCGGGGTAAATACCTCGGTGTAGCTGAAGTAGGTGTTGATATCGTCATTAATGGCATAAACCAGACCACCGTATGGAACAAACGCGTTTTCATCGAGGGTTTCGTCGATGCCATAAGAGATCCCGGTAACTTCCACCTGGTTAAAACGGCCGCCGGCTAACAGCGACAGGCTGTCGGTTAACGCAAAGTTTCCGCCAAAATAAACGGCGGTTTGCTCTTCCTCTACATCACTGCCGGTAGCACCATCGGTAAATTCTGGCAGCGGCGTGTTACCAGTCCAGTCTTCCATGGCTGGCAGTAACGGAAAGCCGTTGCCGGTATGGAAGTCATAAAGAGACTGATCGGTGTAAGCGACTTTGGCATAACTCGCTCCCATCATTACCTGATGTGTCTGGCCAAAAGCATCGAAGTTACCGTTCAGGTAGATATCTGCGTAGTCGTGCTCATCATCCAGGGTGTACTCGCTGCCGTAGCCAATCAGGCCAAGGCCAGTTTCAGGATCCAACAGCGTAACACCGGTATCTGCATCGCGTGATACGTAAGTGTAAAACAACTGGGTGTCTTCGTCGGTCTCAATGTGCGTGTAGTCCGCTTTAAGTGACCAGCCTTCGGCCAGTTGTTGTTCCAGGAACACGAAATAGCGGGTGTCGGTGACATCCCATTGCGACCAGTCGGCCGAAGTGCTGGTGCTGGTGTCGAAGTTGGTTGGCGTACCATCGGCGTAATACAGGGTTAACGCGCCCCACATATTGCCCTTCGCATCGCTGGTTTGCTGGCTGGCACCTACGGTTAGCTGAGTGGTGTCGGTAAGAGCAGCACTAATGACGCCGTAAGCCACGGTTTTATCTAACTCGTAGCGATCGAGATAGGACTCTCTGTTTTCTTTTACCACCACCACTCGGGCGCCAACGGAGTCTGTTAATGGTGCTGATGCATCAATGTCGAGGCGCTTGGCATTCCAGCTACCCAGTTGGCCGCGGGCTGAGATTTGCGTGTTCTCGGTGGGCTTTTTGCGCACGTAGTTGATAGTAGCAGAAGGGCTGCCGGTGCCTGTCATCAGGCCATTAGCGCCGCGTAACACCTCAACCCTATCATAAATGGCGGTGTCGATATCACCATGCACGTTGCCGCTTAATACCGGTAATCCCAGACCGTCGACCTGAAAGTTGGTCACGTCGAAGCCGCGGGCAGTAAAGTAAGTACGGTCAGTTTCGACTTCCTCTACGTTGAGTCCGGTGACGGTATCGAGTACCGCATTGATGTTATTTAACGCGAAATCATCAATCATTTCCTCGCCAATTACACTGATCGACTGAGGTAGGTCCTTAATATCTAAATCCAGTCGCGACAGGCTATCGGCTTTTTCATACAGGTAATTATTTAAGCGCTCGCCGCTAACCGTGAGCTTTTCAATATCCTCATCGTCAGGTACTGCGTTTGCGTTGGCAACGCCGGCTGGCAAAGTAAGAGAAGTAAGCAGGGCGAGACTAATCGCGTTGTATTTCATTAATAAACCTAATGTAAATGATAATAGTTCGCATTATTATATTTGTATCAGGATAAAATGCAACCATCCCACCTGGAAAATACTGGAGAGGATGAGCGCTGAGGTTGTGCGTAGCCCGGCCTTTCGGGCGACTCAGGCTGGCGCCGGTGCTTACACGTCGGGTGGGATGGCCAGCATAACGTTGTCGACCAGCGTACGATTTTAGTAACATAGTGTGTGCGCATCTGCCCGAACAGATGCGCTGCGCTAGTTACCACTTATTGCAGGTTTTGTACATTTTCCAGGCGGTTGGGAAACAAAGAAGATGCCATCATTAAAGACATGGCAAAACCGGGTCCTTCATTGTCGAGTATGCCGGTAGGCAGATAGTAAAACTGCTGCCCTTCAGCCCCGTACAGCGCGGCATCAATAATCTGCCATTTACCTTTATACCAGACTTCGGTCCAGGCATGACCAAACGCATCAGCTGATTCAGCATAAGCGGTGATCACCGTGCCTATGGTTAATCGTGCAGGCATGCCTAAACCTCTCGCCAAAGCCGTTGTCAGGGTCGCAAACTCGGTGCAGTCGCCAGCACGTTGAGTAGCTACCGTAGACGCCAGATTGAAACCATGAATATAGGTTGGCTCATTAATATACTCACTCACATAGGCGGTGATTGCTTCCAGCTCGTCGGTATCCGTGCGGGTTTTGGTAAACCCTTCAATAAATGTCCGGGTTGCCGGTTCGTCGGTATCGATAACAAAACTGGGTTGCGCATACTTACGCTGCATCGCTCCGATAAATCGCGGCTGGTGCGCCAGGGCAACCGCTACGGTGTTTTTATTCAGCTGTTGTGCAGTTATGCCGCTATAGTTGCTCAATTGTTTTACCAACGAGTCAGCCTGGCGGGTTTCTACCTCCAGGTAAATGGCGTGGGTTAATGGGCCAGACTGGCTGGCACTCATTGTCAGGGGAATTTCAGCCAGGGTGGGGACTGACTGAGCACTAACATTTAATGCAAATGTCAGCGCCAGAAAGGTCAGGAGTTTATTCATGGCATGACCGGCTGGCCTTTGCTGTACACTTTTTCAAGTTTCAGCTCGGCTCCGCCCTGAGCAATGGAGCCTTTTTCAAAGGA
>CATMRP010000047.1 GCA_950073835.1 uncultured Alteromonadaceae bacterium | reverse complement strand
TATTGAATAAGGGGGCTGGGTACGATGAATCGTTATAAAACGGAATTAATGGTAGGTGTGTTTGTCTTAATGACTATTGCTGCCTTGTTACTGCTGGCGTTAAAGGTCGCTAATCAGACGGTGGTAACCGATGGTGATACCTACACCCTGTATGCCAAGTTTGAAAACATTGGTGGGTTGAAAGTGCGTTCGCCGGTAAAGGTTGGCGGTGTCACCATTGGTCGTGTAAATGCTATCAAGCTGGATAAAGACGACTACAGCCCGGTAGTTGAGCTAACTATCCAGAGTGAATACAACGAGTTTCCGGAAACCAGTTCGGCGTCAATTCTGACTTCGGGTTTACTCGGTGAACAATATATAGGTTTTGAACCCGGTTTTACCATTGATGGGGTTGAGAACCTGGCTGAGGGTGACTATATCGAAGACACCAGTTCAGCGTTAGTGCTGGAAGAGCTGATCGGTCAGTTCCTGTTCAGCCGCAATAGTGAAGAATAGTGACAACAAACTGGTCCTTTCTAATAAGAACCGCGTTGCCTTGTCAGGTTAGGAGAGAGAAGTTGAAAGCAAAATTAGCCGCATTTTTTACCTTGGTGCTTATGGTGGTTGTGCCAGTCAGTGCTCAGGATTCGTTACCAGAGGTCAATAGCCAGGACCCCTATAAAATGGTCGAACAGGTAGGTAACCGCACATTTGAACGGATTAAAATGGCGCAAAACGATATTGCCGCTAACCCGGAAATTTTGCGTGACATTATGGAACAGGAACTGCTGCCCTATATTGATTACCAGTACAGTGCTTTTAAAGTGCTCGGTAAACACCTGGACATGAAAAAAACCGATCGCGAAACGCTTATTGAGTACATTCGCGTATTTCGTCAGTATCTGGTAACCAGCTATGCCGATGCACTTAGCTATTACGACGATCAGGAAGTAGTATTTGCCCCGGCGGAAGAGTTCGAGGGTGATAAAAATGTCACTGTTCGGGCGCTTATCCGTGATGGTGACCGTCCGGACATCAAAGTGGCTTTTAAAGTGCGTAAAAGCGGTAAAGGCGATGAGTGGAAAGCTTACGATATGGTTGCCGAAGGTATCAGCATGCTGCAAAACGAAATCAAGCAGTATGAGCCGGTAATGCGCACCGAAGGCATTGAAAAAGTCATCGAAATTATGCGCGAGCGCATTGCTAAGCCTATCCAGCTCAAGTCACTGGATGGCAGTACCCGTGAGGCTGGTGAATAGTGACCGATAAACACACCATCAAGCTCAACGGCGCTCTGGACCGTCAGACCCTGAGTCAGGAATGGTGGTCTGCGTTGGCCAACAGTGAACAACAGCGCCTGCGCGCCGCGAAACATTGCGAACTAGACTTTCAGGATGTGCAGCGCGTCGACAGTGCTGGCCTTGCATGGACACTCAACGCCATTCGTGAGGGAAATGCACAAGGGGTTAAAATTACCTTGTGCAACCTGCCGGAAAAAATGCTTAAATTGGCAAAAATCAGCGAACTCGACGACGTATTGCCGGTCGGGTAAAAACCATACTGCCGGAGAGTCATGGACACTAAAGAAATAGAAAGCTTACTGAAAGAAAAACTCGACTTAGCCGAAGTTTATGTAAAAGGTGATGGCTCACACTTTACCGTGATAGCAGTAAGCGATGCCTTTGCCCAAATGAGCCGGGTGAAACGCCAGCAAGCGGTGTATGCTCCTTTAAATGCATTCATTGCCGATGGTTCAATGCATGCTGTATCCATTAAAACCTTTACTGAAAAAGACTGGCAGCGCGAGCGTCAGTTTAATATGCCGCAATAACCCACGCAGGATTCACCAGTGGATAAACTCATTATTAAAAAAAGTCCGCCGTTGAATGGCGAAGTGGTTATTTCTGGCGCTAAAAACGCTGCCTTGCCATTATTGATGACCAGCCTGCTAACGGCACAGCCCTGCCGTTACAGCAACGTCCCTCAACTTAAAGATATCAGCACTACGCTGGCGCTGTTGAAAGACTTAGGCGTTGGCGTAGAGCAACAGGACACCAATCAAGTACTGCTTCACGCTGCGGAACTATCCAGTGATACCGCTTCTTATGAACTGGTTCGCACCATGCGCGCATCCATTCTGGTGCTTGGCCCATTGTTGGCCAGATTAGGTACGGCTAATGTGTCTTTACCCGGTGGCTGTGCCATTGGTGCCAGACCGGTTAACCTGCACCTGGAAGGCCTGGAAAAAATGGGCGCGGTTATCAATGTGGATGAAGGCTATGTGCGAGCAAGTGTTGATGGCCGCCTGAAAGGCGCGCGGATCTTCATGGATATCGTGAGTGTGGGGGCTACTGAAAACCTGATGATGGCCGCGGCACTGGCCGATGGCGAAACGGTTATCGAGAATGCCGCCCGGGAGCCGGAAATTGTCGACCTGGCGAACTGCCTGAACAGCATGGGCGCACGTATTTCCGGCGCCGGCACGGATAAAATTCGTATTCATGGTGTTGAAGCTCTCAATGGCTGCGATTACGCGGTGTTACCGGATCGCATTGAAACCGGCACTTACCTGGTAGCCGCAGCGGTAACCGGTGGCCATATTAAATGCTTAAATGCAGCACCAGAAACTCTTGATGCCGTATTGTCTAAACTGCAACAGGCCGGGGCAGTCATTACAACCGGTAAAGACTGGATTGAGCTTGACCGCCGCAACACGCCATTAACTGCGGTGAAAGTAAAAACCGCTCCTCACCCGGGCTTCCCCACCGATATGCAAGCCCAGTTTGTGGCACTTAATGCGGTTGCAAAGGGCACCGGGGTGATTACCGAAACCATCTTTGAAAACCGTTTCATGCACGTGCCTGAATTACAGCGCATGGGCGCGGAAATAGCGCTTGAGACCAACAGTGCGGTAAGTAAAGGTGAGTCTTCGTTGAAAGGCGCGCCAGTAATGGCCACCGATCTACGGGCTTCGGCCAGTCTGATTATTGCTGGCCTGGTTGCCGAGGGCGAAACCCATATTAGCCGCATTTATCACCTGGATCGTGGCTATGAAGCCATCGAGCACAAGTTAGGCGGTTTAGGCGCTGTGGTATCGCGGGTTAGCGAATAATCTGCGCTATTCGTTAGTCACACCGGCCATTGGCGGCCAGAATATTTCGTACCCGCTGCTCATCAAAATGAATGCTATGGTTGTTGAGAGCGGGTAGAAACTCATCCAGTGAAGCACCGGTTATTGCACCGGGAAAAGCCTTCTCAACATTTTGCCGGGCAATATGCAGCGACAGTTGGTTGTTGCCTTCAGCAAGGAGAAATTGCGCCACCATACCCATTTGTGCGCCGCGGCGGATCACATTAGAGACCATATTGATCGCTTCGGGGGTGCCCAACTGCCATTCGCTTATAATGGCTATGGATGCAAAGTGGTTAAGACCTCGCTCGTGGCGGAATCGGGATACGTCGCGAATATAATCCGCCGCACATTTTTCTGACCAGGTGCCACGAAAAAACAATAACAACAGATTACCGTTGATATGTATTGAGTAACTCCCGTATTTAAGGCTTGGGCTGGAGTCGACTCTGGTAATCACATCTACCATAAAAAATGCTCCTGAACTGCAGATCCATTACCTCAATAGTAGATGACTAATACAAAAACAGCGCGGGTTTTTTAGCAAAATACTACTGAAGTTGAAGTTCTGCCACGGTGACCTGCATGGTAAACAGGCTGGCATTGCGGCTGACTTCAAGTTCCAATACGGTGCCGGGTTGAGTCTCGGCTATCATATCCAGCGCTTTAGAGGCGCTCTCAAGGCGAATACCATCAATCGACATAATGATATCTCCCGGTCGTAAACCTGCCTGTGCAGCGGGTGAACCAGGTGCTACCGCTTTTACTTCGATGCCGGGACCTCCGCGTAATTCTTCGCCGATAAACCCTAACTGACCACGGGTGACTTTGCCATTGGTAATAATCGATTCCATCACCCGCACAGCCAGCTCGTAAGGCACCGCAAAGTTAATTCCGTCGACGATGTAAGTGCCCCGACGCTCATCACGGACCTGGAAGTTGGCGTTGGTAATACCAACGAGATAACCGTTACTGTCGACCAGCGCGCCGCCGGAATTACCCTGGTTGAGTACTGCATCAGTCTGGATAAAATCAACATAGCTGTTTGACAAACCGGTTCTTCCTGCCCGGCTGACGATACCCTGCGTGATGGTTTGACCAAGGTTATAAGGGTTACCAATGGCCATTACCACATCACCCACGCGTAAATCCGGCTCTTCTAACTGAGGGATAACATGCAGGTTGTTTTCATTTACTTTTAACACCGCTAAATCGGTGAGTTGGTCGGACCCGATGATTTGTGCTTCGGCAACGCGGTTATCCTGCAGAGCAACAAAGATACTACTGGCATCCTTTATTACGTGATGGCAGGTAAGGATGTACCCCGATTCAGTCATAATGACACCGGAGCCCAAACTGGTGCGCTGGCGTGCCTGGTTATAATAATTGGGGTTGTTCTCGATACTCACACTGTAGATATTAACTACCGCGGGGGCTGCCCGACTCAGAGCAGGGTAATACGTTTCCCGTTTGGCACTTTGTGGCGTTTGCGCTAACCAACTGGTGCCAAAGCCGGTACCCTGGCGTAAATCCGGCACCAGAAACAGGATAAGTAAAGCTACTACCAGCCCTAAAAAGACTGCACGAAAAATGTATGAAAAGAGTTGTCTGCTCGCCACGTTAATTCTTATTCTGCTTGACGTTGGGCCTGCCACAACCCAGTAGGATTAATAATAACAATAAGCATAACATTTTCGTCAGGAAGGTTATAAGTAGTTTTGCCAAACAACTGCTGTAATCGGGGCTAGTGTTACTGTTAACTCACTATTCGTTACTTTCGGCATCTCCTATGACCCTGTCATCCCGGGATTTTCGAAGAAAATATCCGGTATCTCCCTACAGTTTTACCCATTTTATAGAACTGCTTTGGGCACTCAGCATTTTATTAGCAGAGGCTGGTATGACGGAAAAGGGTTATCTCTGCATTTTGTCGGCGACCCGACAAAAACGTGGAGACTGCCTGAGGATTTCATAGGGATGTATTAACTAAGTCAGTCTTATTAGAAGATACCGGCTCGGCGGCCGGTATGACGGTATTTTTTGAGGCCGGTATGACGGTATTTTGTCGGCCGGTGTGGGGTAATGCTCAAAGGCGGCGCCGAGGCCGCCTTTCATCAATGCTAGATGTGAATTACTGACGAATAACCACGTACAGTGAGGCATTACCACGACGCACGTTCATGGCGATAACACCTTTGGTGTTTTCGATGGCGTCACGGAATTCCATTACGTTCGTTACTCGCTGACGGCCAACTGCCAGCACCACGTCTTCTTCACGCAGGCCAATACGCAGTGCCGGTGAACCTTCAGCAATTTCGCTCACCAGTACCCCTGCATTGCCGTCGGCATCTTCACCGTTAATCAGTGTTGCGCCTTGCAGTGCCGGGTGGATTTGCTCAGCAACCACTTCGTTTTGCGTTGCGTCGTCCAAAATAACATCCAGCGTCAGTTTCTCGCCTTTACGCACAACCGTAAGTTCGACTTCGGCACCAGCGCCCATACTGGCGATTTTAGCGCGCAGTTCGGCAAAGCTACGAAGCTCTTTGTCGTTGACTGCAATGATAATGTCACCCGCTTTAATACCGCCTTTATCGGCCGCTGAATCAGGTTGAACCTCGCTGACAAAAGCACCCTTATTCACTTCGGAGTTCATAGCTTCGGCCAGGCCCTGGTCGACATTGCTACCCAGAATACCTAACAAGCCTCGGCGAACTTCACCGAATTCGGCGATTTGATCCACCAGGCTCTTCATCATATTGGCGGGGATGGCAAAGCCGATACCAACGTTGCCGCCATTGGGACCAAAAATTGCGGTATTAATTCCGACCAGCTCACCGTGCAGGTTAACCAGAGCACCACCCGAGTTACCGCGGTTGATAGCGGCATCGGTTTGAATGAAGTCTTCATAACCACCGATGTTAAGGCCGGAACGTCCCAGCGCACTGACGATACCCGAAGTTACTGTTTGCGACAGGCCAAACGGGTTACCAATGGCTACAACAAAATCCCCTACACGGGCTTTGTCTGAATCGGCCAGAGGCAGAGCGGTAAGATCCTCAGGTTCAATTTTTAACAGCGCCACGTCACTTTGTTCGTCGGCGCCCAGTTTTTTAGCGGTAAACTCACGGCCGTCGGTGAGCTTAACGGTGATTTCATCCGCATTAGCTACCACGTGGGCGTTAGTAACGATGTAGCCTTTATCGGCATCAATGATTACACCAGACCCTAAGCCGCGAAAAGGGCGTTCCTGGGCTTGCTCTGAAGGCCCGCCAAAGAAGTAACGGAACATTTCAGGCACTTGCTGGCGAGAAGTTTGCGTACCTTCCACCGCAATACTAACCACCGCCGGCATCGCTTCCTCCAGCATGGGAGCCAGCGTAGGCACTTCTTTCTTGCTGTCACTAAAAAAGGGAAGAGCAGCTTGCGTGGATACAGACATCCCCAGAGTACTGGTAACAACGGCTGATACCAACACAAGCTTTCGAAAAGACTTATTCATAGACACATACACTCCTAGTCTCATTGCGAATCGCAATTACTTACCCACAGACTATATGTTTGCCTTAAAAGTTCCGCGGGTTATTTTTTCTCTGCGGCAGGTGGCACCGTATTGCCGACAAATAACCCAGAACTATGGTTAGCAAAATCCAGTGGCTGGGTATCGCTGTTCGCGTTCTGTTTATTCTTTTCTGCACCTTTTATATTGTTCCGTAGGTAGGCGGTGGTATGTTCGCCGAAAAACGGTACGGCCGGTGCAGCGTCTGAATCCGTGGTTTCAAGCAGGTCTTCGTATTCAGATAAACTCTGTTTAAGGCCATTACATTGTTTTTCAATAGCCTCGATAGATTGTTTTACCTGAAAAATATGGTGCTGAGACTGCTGGGCGAGCAATTCTTTAATGGCCTTTTCAGCGGCCTCGTTGGCTTTTACTGCCCCTTCTTTGGTGTACATAAACCGGGCAACAAAAAAACCAATAATTAAACCAATTGCCAGCATTGCTAAGGGGATAACCACTTCCATTATTTTCTCCAATGTAACTGTTAACCGGAAAGTTCCGACAGGTTTTATCAGGACTTCCCGCTGCCAAACTTCGACAGTAAACGCGTAGTATGCTGCATACTATGCATAACTGAGACTATAGCAAGAGCTAACACACTTTGCGCTGACTTATTGTGGCAAAATGTGTCGTAAAAGGCCTTTTTGGAGCCACTGACCAGGCCTTGTGAGTTCCATCTATCGTACTATGGGCTCCTTTATACGGTGTCGCGTTGGTGTTAGTGCAAATTTAAGGCATAATAGCACTCCATTCAGGGCTGAGACGCCCAACCAGTCAGTGTGACAAAACACTGAGTTGTGCTGGCAAGTTAACATCATTCATGTGTTTATTCCTGTCAGTGCAGTGTTGATGGTCTGCTACCGGGCCTTATGTATACAAATCAGTCTCTACAGGAGAACAGCAGGCGATGACGCCTTGGGAAAAATATCAGCAAGACCTGACCCGCGACGACTTTAAACACGATCCGGCCCAGGAAAACGCCGTGCGTGAGCTACAGCGCTTGTACGAAGATTTGCTCAGTCAGCCGGCTTCACCAGGTGGCTTTGCCAGCAAGATAAAATCACTATTTGGTGGTAAACCGGCTGCAAAGCCGGTACAGGGGATTTATTTTTACGGTGGCGTTGGCCGCGGAAAAACTTACCTCGTGGATACCTTTTTTCAGTGCCTGCCCTTTGAAAACAAAATGCGGGTGCATTTTCACCGCTTTATGCACCGCGTGCATGAAGAACTCAAGCTGCTCGGCGGTAAACAGGATCCGCTGGATAGTATTGCCGCCAAGCTGGCCAGCGAAACGCGGATCATCTGCTTTGATGAATTTTTTGTCTCAGACATTACCGATGCGATGATCCTGGGTACCCTGATGGAAGCATTATTCGCCCAGGGGATTGTGCTGGTGGCGACTTCTAACATTGTGCCCGATGAGTTATATCGCAACGGATTACAGCGTGCGCGCTTTCTGCC
Organism: uncultured Alteromonadaceae bacterium; assembly: GCA_950073835.1. Lineage (GTDB taxonomy): Bacteria > Pseudomonadota > Gammaproteobacteria > Enterobacterales > Alteromonadaceae > Alteromonas. The sequence continues at coordinate 19,832 of CATMRP010000047.1, read as the reverse complement.
AGCGATTGCGCTGATCAATAAACATTGTAATGTGGTGAATGTTGATAGCGGCGTGGATTACCGGTTACGTACCCTTAAACAGGCTGAGATCTATCATTATCCTTTGGATGAACAGGCCATGGTTAACCTCAACAACTACTTTGTTCAACTCGCCCACGGTGAAGGCGACAAAGACGCCACCATTGAGGTGAACCATCGTACTCTGCAAACCCTGCGGGATTCCGACAGCGTATTAATGATCGATTTTAAAGTGTTGTGCGAAGGCCCTCGCAGTCAGTCAGACTACATTGAACTGAGTCGTTGCTACCATACGGTTCTGCTGGCTAACGTCAAGCAGATGGGGCAGGGTAATGACGACGTAGCACGGCGTTTTATTGCCATGGTGGATGAGTTTTACGAACGCCATGTTAAGCTCATTATGTCGGCTGAAGTGGCCCTGGAAGCACTCTACACCGAAGGCATGCTCAATTTTGAGTTTAAACGGTGTCTGAGCCGCTTGCAGGAAATGCAGTCCCATGAATATTTGGGCAGAGAACACTTACCTTAAATAATAAAAGTCGTTAAAATCGGGGCATGAGCCCTGCATAAACGCAGTTGTCTGCCTGGATGATGTGCGTAGCGACCAAGCTGGAAACAACAAGAGATACCTAAGATGGGAAGAGCATTCGAAGTAAGAAAAAACGCCATGGCCAAAACGGCTGGCGCCAAAACTAAAGTTTATTCTAAATACGGTAAAGAAATTTACGTGTGCGCCAAAAACGGTGGCCCGGACCCGGATACCAACCTGTCGCTCAAGCGCCTGATGGAAAAAGCCAAGAAAGATCAGGTGCCCAGCCATGTTATCGATAAAGCTATCGATAAAGCCGCTGGCGGCGCTGGCGAAGATTTCGTACCCGCGCGTTACGAAGGGTTTGGCCCGGGTAACTGCATGGTGATTGTTGACTGCCTGACCGACAACAACAACCGTACCATTACTGATGTGCGTAACTGTTTTACTAAAACCGGTGCGAAAATTGGCGCACAGGGCGCGGTATCACACATGTTCGAACATCAGGCAATATTCATTTTTGCCGGTGACGACGAAGACGAAATTCTCGAAATCCTGATGGAAGCCGACGTAGACGTTACCGATGTAGAGTGCGAAGACGGAAAAATCTCGGTATACGCGCCACACACTGAATTTTATAAAGTAAAAACTGCGCTAACCGACGCCAAGCCCGATCTGGAATTTGAAGCCGAAGAAATCAGCTTTATTCCACAAACCGAAGTCGAAATCAGCGAAGATGACATGCCCATGTTCGAGAAGTTCATGGAAATGCTTAACGACTGTGACGACGTACAAGACGTTTATCATAACGCGATTACCCCTAATTAATTTGCCTGCGGGCGGTCAGCCCGCTCAGGCTATAAAAGCACACGCTGGTGAATGCCGGTTGTATGCTTTTTTATTGTCAGCTTCTATACGCTAACTGACTGCAGCACCTAACCTTGGAGTAAAAATTCAGCGTTTTCAAAAGCAGTCTGAATGTACTTTACAAACACGCTTAATCGCATGGCCATATGACGATTAGGTGCATACAGTAACGAAACTAATAACGGCGCAGGTTGCCACGCCTGAAGTACTGGCACCAACTGCCCTGTAGCAATGGCCTCACCAACAATAAAGGTTGGTAGCAGCGCCACTCCCATGCCTTTTATTGCAGCCTGCCTTAACACATCGCCGTTATTGGAACTCAGCACTCCGTTAATGCGTACCCTTTGCGATTTGTTCTGATACAGCAGATCCCAGTAATTACCATGCACCAGATTGCCATATTGCAGGCATGGCAGTTCTTTAAGTTCATCCGGAGAGCCGGGTGTACCGTAGCGTTGCAGAAATGCCGGCGCTGCACAGAGGCAACGAGAGGTATAGGTAATATCATGCTCAATCAGCGCGGGATTGTTTTCAGGCGGACCGATACGTAGTGTCATATCAAACTGGTTAGATAGCGGATCGCGCTTTTCATCCGAAAGGTCCAGTTGTACCTGAATTTGCGGATACGTCTGCATAAAATCCAGCACCACCGGAGTGAGGTGGGTGAGGCCAAACGACATCGGCGCATTTATTTTAATGGTACCGGAAAGGGATTGCTGATTGTCCCGCAGTTGTAATTCGGCGTCATCGAGATTTTCCAGCACTGGCAGGATATTGGCCAGATAGGCTTGCCCGGCATGGGTCAAATCCACTTTGCGGGTGGTGCGATTAAATAAACTCACCCCCAGACTATCTTCCAGCCACACCACCTGACGGTTTATTTGAGACCGGGACAGGCCCAATTGCCGGGCAGCACCGGCAAAGCTGCCCTGACGAGCAACATTTATAAAGGCACGCATAGCACCAAGCTTATCCATTATTTCACTCTTTACTGTTGTGTTTTATGCGACAGTGTATCTCTATTTATGACTATTGTCCTTATTTATGGCGTTGGTAAGATGGTTATATCAACATTAAGGAGACTGTTATGAAAATTCGTAAAGCGGCCGAAAGGGGCCAGGTAAATTTAGGTTGGCTGCAGTCACAGCATTCATTCTCGTTTGGGCACTACTACGATGAACGCTTTTTGGGCCATGGCCCGTTGCGAGTGATTAATCAGGATGTAGTGCAACCTGGCGGTGGCTTTGGAGAGCATGGCCACGCCAACATGGAAATTATTTCTTATGTGTTGAGCGGTGAGCTGGCGCATAAAGACAGTGAAGGTAATGAATCGGTTATTCGTCCCGGTGATGTGCAAAAAATGACAGCCGGTACTGGCATTCGCCACAGCGAGTTTAACCACAGTAACCAGTCGCTGGTAAAGTTTTTGCAAATCTGGGTAGTGCCCAACCAGGTTAACGTGGCACCAGGCTATGTACAAAAACATTTTGCCGGGTTGCTTGAGCCGGCTGAAACGCCAACGCTAATATTCTCACAACATGGCGAAGGAGAATCACTATCGATTTATCAGGATGTCAGCGTGCTGGCCGGAAAACTGGTTAATGACAGCAACTGGCAGTATGCGGGCAATGCAAATCGTATCGGCTGGCTGCAAGTGGTGGAAGGCAGTGCAGTGGTCAATGGTGAAACTGTATCAGCCGGCGATGGAGTTGCTTTTGCTCCCGACGAAGCGGTTGAGGTGAGTCAGACTACCGATTTGCATATCCTCTATTTTGATCTGCCGGCAAAATAAGCCGTGGCGCATGGTGGCTAACTTAGCTACAATGCGCGCCGGAGTTGGCCAGGCAGTCGCCGCTTTCGTAAGAAAGGGGAGGAAAGTCCGGGCTCCACAGGGCAGGGTGCCAGATAACGTCTGGGCGGCGCGAGCCGACGACCAGTGCAGCAGAGAGTAAACCGCCTAAGCGCTTCGGCGCCGGTAAGGGTGAAAGGGTGCGGTAAGAGCGCACCGCGCAACTGGCAACAGTTTGTGGCACGGTAAACTCCACCCGGAGCAAGACCAAATAGGCCTCCTATACGTGCGGCCCGCACGGGAGGCGGGTAGGTTGCTTGAGCCAGTGAGCGATTGCTGGCCTAGAGGAATGATTGCCACTCGCAAGAGAACAGAACCCGGCTTATGGCCCAACTCCACCTCCTATAATCAAGGGGTCAGAGTACATGAATCAACTGATTCATGTACTCTGACCCCTTGATTGCCTTTATCCCTTATTTCCTATGAAAGCGGGATGCGGCTAGAAAGGCAATCCCATAGGCTGGCCGTTTAGCAGGGCTTCAGCGTTTTCCATAGTAAAGGTGATTTCATAACCTTCTTCAGTCTCGCTCAGGATACCTTGCTGCACAAACGCATTAATGGTTCCCTGGGTTTGTTGTTCAATTAAAGCTTTTTGCTCTTCATCAGTCATGACAGCAAACTGAGGATTGGCCGCCAGCTGGCTTCTCAGGATAAGCTCTGTGATGAATACCGCTGCACTATCCTCGATGGATAACTTAGCGTCTACCACGGCATGCTCAGCCCAAAACCTGGCATCTTCCATGGTGTCTGGCAGTGCCTGTATGCCAACAACTTTGGTGTTTGCATAGCCGTCAAACTTCGACTCGTTAATCACGCCTTTAAGTACCGGTAGATTGAATTCAGGGTCAACCTGTAACTGGGCAAGACCGGCGTCTTTTAAAAACGCCTGCATTACACCATCGGCCTCATCAGGCGAATTCATAATGTCTTCGGTCATTTTTGAATAGGCTTTCAAAAAGCTGCCCTGCAGGTTTGCCATCTCAAGATCAAACTGGATGTCCTGCATCGTAAGGGTGCTGTTAACGAAGCTGGCAACTTTAGTTGAGACCAGTACATCACCCAGACCGGCGGTTTGATCGACACTGGTTACGGAGTCCATCACGATATTTTTCAGTTTGGTCTCTTCGCCGGTGGTTGGGTTTGCTATGGTCATTCCATCGATAGTAAAAGAAGCGACACCGTCATACAGAGAATTCTTCCAGGCCTGCATTAAGCCAGCCTCCAGATCGGTAACAATAGAGATGTTTTCGATGGTAGCGATCTGGGTACTTTGAAAAGATAACGCCACAGACATCGCCTCTTCGGTTGCTGAATCTATCGAGTCAGAGGTTAAACTCGCATTGCCCTGCCAACCGCTGATCGCTACGGTTAAAGCCAATTCAGGATGGGTGTAAGTAAACGCCGGCATTACATCCTGGTAGGAAACGGTACCAAACAGGTTCACAATCCCCGTGGCAGAGTAGATATACTCTTCGCCCTCGGGCAGCGCGAAGCGGGCTTCAGGATCGTCAATGGCTATATTTACCTGCCAGTCTATCCAGCCCAGGCCTAATCCCGACTGGGTTAGCAACGGGCCGTGCTGGGCTTCAATCGGAATGGTAAGGGAAAGCTTTGGCTGTTCAACGTCATCGGCCTGCGGGCCAAATGCTGCGCCATCCAGACTGATAACTAAAGATGCGGTGGTTGAAAACCAGCTTTGTTCGCGGCTTTCAATGCTGGCCTCATAAAAGGGCTGCTCACTGATTTTTGCTGCAAATTCGTCTAATTGCTGATTGAACGAATTGCCCGCAAAATGTGGGCCTACCAGGCCAGCAACGACCGCTAACAGCAAAATTATAAGGGAAATCTTCTTCATTCTACTTCCTTGTTTCATCTACTACTAAAATTATGCAACATCGATAAAACTGTCTGACTGAGTTTATTCAATGTTAATTTTCAAGACTGCTTGCACAACCAATCCATGTGCGTGCACTTTATCGTTTATTGATATGAATTCAAGAAAATTAAAGGGGTCAGAGTACATTAATCGACAGATTAATGTACTCTGACCCCTTTAATTTCTGACCCCTTTAATTTCTGACCCCTTTAATTTTGGTTAGTGATCTATGGTGTACACCACCGAGCCCAGTGGCGGTAAGGTGAGGTTTATCCTGCCGGTTTCGCCATCAACAATCATCTTGTTTGTTGTTTGAGGTCGATTCAGGTGTTCTGTGAGGGCCACTTCACCCTGCGGTAAATGCCACTTTAACAGCAAATCCTTTGGCACAGTAAGCTCAATAGCGGCTGGTGTGCTGGCGCTAAAGTTGGCCGCAACAATCATGTGTTGGGTGTGTGTCCAGCGGGCAAAAGCCAGTTGGGATGAGGAGTAGTCACTGTCATTGGCCAGACTCGCTGCATGCAGACTGTAATAATTGCCTCTCATGGCCGGATAGTCTGCCGAAATAGTAAGAACCCGGCGGTAAAAGTCTCGCAGTGCTCGTTCTCTTTCTGATAGTTGTCCGCCATTAAACGCACCGTTATTCATCCAGCGCTGGTGGGCGGGCACGCCGGCGTAATCAAAAATAGTGGTGCGGGACGGATCGCCAAAGCCCATATCTTCACTGCCGTCTTCGCCCACTTCCTGACCAAAATAAAGCATGGTGGGCGAACGGCTGATTAAGGCTGATACCACCATAGCTGGTTTGCCTTTGTCGGCATCTCCGGCAAATTCAGGGGCGGCAATACGTTGCTCATCATGATTTTCCAGAAAATGCAGCATATGACTTTCGATATCCTGCATGTCCGCCTGAATAGAAACCAGATCTGCGGTATCGCCATGGCCCTGCATAATGGCTTTTAACGAGTCATAAAACGCCACTTTGTCGTAGAGATAGTCCATTTTTCCTAACCGAAGATAATCACGGTAAAGGTGAGGCTGATAAACTTCAGCCAGTAAGAATGCGTCTGGGTTACGTGCCTTAATCGACGAATTTAAATAAGACCAGAACGCTACCGGTACCATCTCGGCCATGTCGTAGCGAAAGCCATCTACTCCCTTGTCGAGCCAGTAATGGGTGATATCACGAAATTTGCGCCAGGAATCAGGCACGTCTTTGTCCTGCCAGAAGGCAACGTGTGCGGTAACCGACTGTTGCTCAAATCCTGCTGGTAATGCCGGGAAGTCTTCACTGCCGTCGGGTTTAATGCCGTAATTTACCTTAACGGTTTCGTACCAGTCATTGGCATCGGGCTGAGCTGCCCGCGCTCCGTTACCCGTCCACTTAGCCGGATTTTCTTCAAACTTACCATCCGCTAATGGGTGGGGCTGACCTCCAAGTGGTCGTAAGCCGTTATTGGCGGCGGGTACTTTGAATGACTCGCCTACCACGTAATAGAAGTTATTGTCCCGGGCATAAGTTACCGCAGTATTATCGTGAGCGCCAAAGTCATTCACCCCGGCAGGGCGCGATAAAGACTCGTAGTTGCGTGCCACGTGATTAGGCACAATATCAATGATCACTTTCATGCCATGGGCATGGGTTCGCGCAATAAGCGCCTCAAATTCTGCCAGGCGGTTGGCCGGGTCAACAGCCAAATCGGGGTTTACATTGTAATAGTCTTTTACCGCATAGGGTGAACCCGCGCGGCCTTTTACCACATCCGGATCGTCGTGACTGATGCCATAGGCGCTGTAATCATTAATCACCGCATGGTGTGGTACGCCGGTGTACCAGATATGGGTGGTGCCCAGTTCCTTAATGCCCTGTAGAGCATCATCGGTGAAGTCTGCAAATTTACCCACGCCATTTTCTGCCAGCGTACCCCACGGCTTATTAGTGGTATTTTTATTGCCGAATAAGCGGGTGAATACCTGATATACCACAGGCTTACCGGCAGGTGGAGCGGCTTGGGTTTGTGGTAGTTTATGGTTGGCAGACATGCTGTCCTCGTTAGTGGTGGGGGATGGATTGCACCCTAACAATAACGCAGCCAGCACGCTCAATAATAGGCCGGTTCTGGCCTGGGTTGGCAAACAATGTGGCATGGGCTAGGCTCTCTTAATTGGCTTTTCCCAAGCATAGCCGTTGCTTTAGCGTAACAACACATACATACGTATTCAATGGTCAATGCCGGTCAGGCGAGTTCATCTCCTGTACAAGAATAACTAGCGCGGCAATAATGCGGCAGCAGCCACTAATGTCATGCTAATCACCAGCCATCGATATTGCTTTTCGTTGATCCGCTTTACCAGCCAGATCCCTATATACACACCGGCAATAATCAGCGGTAAGGCAATCAGGTTTAAGGTAAAGCTCTGCCAGTTAATGGTTTCCCATACAAATACATGAAAGGGTACTTTAAAGATATTGATTACTAGGAAGAACCAGGCCGCAGTACCAATGAATTCGTTTTTAGGCAGGCGCATACTCAGCAGGTAAACGGCCATTACCGGCCCGGCCAGGTTACCCACCATAGTGGTGAAACCGCCGAGCACTCCCGCCAGTATGGCAAACCAGGTATAAGCCGGTACTGCGGACTTATGATGCTCGAGCCACAACATCAGTCCTACACAGGCAAAAATAATCACCGCCATAATTTGCATAAACAGCGCGTCGTTGATGTGGTCGCCCAGCCAGGTGCCAAACAAAACGCCCACTACAGCCGACGGGAAGAGCTTGATAAGAAACTGCCAGTTAGCGTGGCGGTGATAGTGATGTACAGCAAAAATGTCGGCCATTACCAGCATAGGCAGCATAACACCCGAGGAGTGCTTACCGCCAAACAGCAATGCAAGTAGTGGTACCGATAGCAGCGTCAGGCCCTGGATCCCGGCCTTGGAAAGGCCAACCATGAAGCCAATAACCAGCACCAGCGCTATGTCAAACCCAGTGAGCGATTCAAAGATCAAAAGTAATTCATCCTAATTAAAAAGCAGACTCAATCCCGTTACTTGTATCAGTATTGGGAAGGCTATTGAACCACAAAGCAAACGGAGTAAGAAATACGTTCATGGCTGAATTCACAAAAAGTAGAGTATAAAAATGACCACCACAACGACTCCCTCCATTCTAACCGCACAGTTGTTGGTTCTGTGATGTTGTAACATATCTACAAATTTCGTGGTTCTAACTTAATGCCCTTACAAGAGATTGTTTTAAAAAACGTAATAGTGTAATCGTATAAAAAATACAAATTCACATCATTCTGGAGTCTCTTGCATGTCATCCCCTTTAATATCCCGGCGTAAACTTTTACAGCACTCTTTGCTTCTTTCAGGTTCTCTGGCGGCCACACATGCCCTCGCCGATAGCTGGCCAGCCCTGCCGCAATCCGATTTGTCTGGTGCTGAGCTGGCTGGTGATGAAGCCTACTGGCGCTCGGTAAGCGCATTTTATAAAAAGACCGATGGCATTGTTAATTTAGAACATGGCTACTGGGGCAAGATGGCGTTGCCCGTGGAGCAGTCTTATATCGAACTGACCAAAATGGTGAATCATCAGTTGTCATACTACGCACGTAAAGACTGGTACGGCGATGCAAAAGCCTCAGTAAGTGCTGTAGCGGAGGCATTGGCCGTTCCGACAGAAGAAATCGCACTAACCCGAAATGCCACTGAAGCCATGCATAATCTGTTATTCCAGTATAAAGGCATACAACCCGGCGATCGTCTGATGTGGGCTGATATCGACTATCCTGCCTTTCAGCACACCATGGCGGCACTGGCAGAACAACGCGGCGCCACAGGTGTAGAAATTACCTTGCCTGCGCAAGCCTCCAAACAGCAATTGCTTGAGGTGTACCAGGACAAGATCCGCAGCACAGCCAACCTGAAACTAATGATCCTGACCCATGCTTCCAATCAACACGGGTTAATATTACCAGTGGCTGAAATCGTGGCTTTTGCCAAACAGCACGGGGTTGATGTGATCTGCGACTGCGCTCAGTCATGGGGTTTAATCGACTTTACTCTGCCAGAGCTGAATGTCGACTGGGCGGTGTTTAACCTGCACAAATGGATTGGGTCACCGGTGGGCGTTGGCGCTTTGTATATGCGTAAGGGGACGTTGGACAAAGTTGCACCCTATCCTGGTGAATCCGATCCCGATAATACCCAGGTGCACAAACGGGTGCATATGGCTACGTCTAACTTTGCCGCCTTTCTTGCGGTACCAGATGCTATCCGCTTTCATAACAAAGTTGGCCCGGCGGCGAAAATGGCTCGCTTAAAATACCTCAGAGAACGCTGGGTGAGTAAAGCCCGTATCATGGAGCACATTGAAGTACTCGGTGCTACCGATGATGCCAGTGCCAGTGGGATGGGGAGCTTTCGCCTTGCCGGACAAGCCAGCCGCGAACAGATAAATCAATTGCAGAAACGCCTGGAAACCGAGTTTGGAGTGTTTACAGTTGGTCGTCACGATTTAGCCAGCGGTAGCTGTATTCGGGTTACCCCGCAGGTATTTACTACTTTAAAAGAAATTGATGCGCTGGTTGACGCACTTGTCAATCTGGCCTGAAACAGGCATCCAAAATAACTCTATATCATAAGTTTTTTATCCTGTGTGATTATTACAAATAGATGAATTTTATAATATTTTTGATTCATCTAACTGTCAGGGAATGGTCATGGAATTGTCATTGAGCGAGTCTAAGCTGGCGCGCCAAATATCCTTATAAAATCACACAGGAAACACAACCATGAACCCAACTAAGTTAAAGCAGCGCTCGCTGCTGGCTTTGTCGGTACTGGCCGCTATGGCTGGTACACCCGTAATGGCCGAAGCAATGAATGCGCCAGCAGCCCAGCCTGATGAAATTGAAGAAGTCACCGTAGTAGGACGCAGCGTATCTTACGCCAACAACGCCACAGAAGAGTCGATGATCAAACAGCAAAGCAGCATGACCAGCGTGCTGGCAACCATTGACAATCTGCCGGGCGTGCTGATCAACGAGGGTGATACCTTTGGCTCCGATGATTGGTCTACCAGTATTTCAATTCGTGGTTTCTCTGTGGATCTCGACCAGCAACAAATTGGTATGACGGTTGACGGCATTGCCAACGGTAACTCTAACTACGGCGGTGGTGCCAAAGCTAACCGCTATATCGATACCGAAAACCTCCGCGCTGTAGAAGTTTCTCAGGGGACTGCTGATATCGCCTCCCGTTCACACGAAGCACTGGGTGGTACCATTAACTTCACTACCATTAACCCGGGCATGGAAGAGTTACTTACGGTGAGCTCGACCTTTGGTGAATTCGATGCGCAAAAATTATTCATGCGTTATGAGACCGGTGAAATTGCCGCCGACACCTATGCCTGGATCAGTATGTCGACCCAGGAAAACAGCGACTGGATGACGCACACCGCCGAGAATACCCGCGATCACATGGCTGCCAAGTTTGTCAGCTATATGAGCAACATGGATATTACCGGTTATATTTCTTACGACGATACTCACGAAGATAACTACCAGCGCATTTACAGCCTTGAGCAGTTTGCTCAAAGCCCCGCCTGGGACGAATTAACCGGCAACTGGACCGGTGTGCCTTATATCGATCAGTCTTATCGGCGTGGTTGGTCTACTCTGCGTGAAAATCTGTTCGCTTACTTAGAAGCCAATATGTCACTGGGTGGCGTAGACGTGAAAGCCAATGCCTACTGGCACAAAAACGAAGGCCGTGGTGACTGGGTACCGCCTTATATCGTCGATGTCAACGATGATGGCAGCAACGGCCATTCGGAGCTGGTACACGGCAATACTTATGAAGGCGGCGCGCCGTTGGGGCAAATCTACTTTGTGGATGCAAACGGCAACTCGTTATCACCCATGGCAGATTGTGAAAGCTCGCTGACATTCCCTTATGGTGGCGGCGGTGCAGTGTACGATCCGGCCTGTTATCCGACTAATGCTATTCCGGTTGGCTCTTATCGCCACACCAACTACGACAAGCAGCGTACCGGTATCAATATCGATGCCGTATGGGTTGCGCAGATTGGCGACATGGAGAACACCCTGCGCGCCGGTTTGTGGTACGAAGATTATGAGCGCAAGGAAAACCGTAGCTGGCAGAAAATCATCGATTCACGGGTAGGTTATCAGTTTGATGAAACCCCATACTGGGTGCAGTATAGCAGCGAATTCCCGGTTGAAACGCTAATGTACTATGTGGAAGATGAAATTGATCTCGGTGTTGCCACCCTGCGCGTTGGAGCCAAGAAATTCAACGTTGATATCGAGAAAAAAGACCTGTTCGTTCCGGCTAACAGTTTGTCGGTTGAGTCTGACTCAGATGTGCTGTTCTCGGCTGGTGTGGTAGCACCGGTGATGGATGGCGTTGAAGTGTTTGCTGGTTTCGCGCAGAACTATGCCGCAATCAAAGACGGCGTGCTGGAAAGTAGCTCAGTAGATATTTCGTCGGTTGAGCCGGAAACCGCCGACAACATCGATTTAGGGGTGCGCTATGTGGCCGCTGATATCAGTGCCAGCTTAACTTACTACAGCATCGACTTTGACAACCGCATTACTTACCAGAGTGCTGAAGAAGCCGGTGGTGTAGACTATCTAGGTGAGCTCGACGGAACCTACGTAAACGTGGGTGGTGTGCAGTCAGACGGTATTGAAGTGGCGATGGATTACACCATTACCGACAAGCTTGGCCTGTACTTCTCCTACACCCACAATAATTCCCAGTACAAAGACCCGGCTGCTTCTACTGGCTTTGTGGATGGTCAGCGTGTGGTTGGTTCGGCCGAAGACATGTTTGTAGTAAGTCTGGACTACACTGCTGATGTGTACAATATGGGTCTTTCTACTAAGTATGTGGGTGAACGTTCTGCTGGCTCATTCGAGGTAGACTCCTACACAGTTGCCGACTTCTATCTTGGCGCGGTGGTTGACTCACCGGTGCAGGGGATCAGCAATATTGATGTCCGTTTAACCATCAACAACCTGTTCGACAGCAGCTATCTGGGTACAGTGGTTAATGGTGGTGCCTGGATTGGCGCACCACGTACAGCAGCCCTGAACTTAAAAGCGAGTTTTTAATCGCACGTTGTAACGAGGGCGCTTAATGCGCCCCGTTGAAGATACGCATCTGACGCCGGTTATATACCGGCGTTTTTTATAAAGGAAGTGCAACAGGTGAGGATGCGTTTAGCCAACGGCTTTTAAAGTTCTACACGGCTAAAAAATGCACAATTTTAATCGTTTTGTCTGGTCTTACCAGAGACCGAAAGGCGTGCATAAACTGTCAGCGAAAAACCAAAATAATTAGGGGCTGTTGATCTTTGCTGTACACTTTTGCAGCAGTCTGTGTATCATTTAGACAAGGCGACTGTTTGCAGGTCTAGTGGGCTAAATCAAAAACAGTCAACACAGTATAAATGATACACAGGCGCTGCCCGAAGGGGTCGTCATGAAAGCATTTTACTCATTGTCACAGCCCTTTGACGTAGAACAACTATGCCTTCAGGACTGCTCCGCGATTAAAATGCTCTCATATAGACCAAAAATCGTACAGCAAAGATCAACAGCCCCTAGACTAAAGTGCTGTTTTTAATGCTTTATTAACATAAATCCATGATGTTGATTTATGTGGGGGTGGTGTGTATTTATTGTGCTCTATATCAGCTTTTTCTTATGTTAATTAATGGTGGTTTAGGGGTTTTTTATATCGTTTAATAGTACTTAATCTAACCTGTTTTAATCCCTCGTTCGCTATGTTTAAAGGACTATTTACCACTATCAGTGGTCGGCTCTATTCGAGTATCGCAGCGATGCTGCTGGCAATACTGGCACTGGAAGTCTTCAGCTTATTGAATGCGTATAACGACGCTGTAAATGCTCGAAAGCGTGAAGTCCAGAGTCTGGTGCAATCAGCGGTGAGTCAGTTGAATACCTACCATCAGTTGGTACTCAGTGGTGAACTGACTGAAAGCCAGGCGCAGGAGCGGGCGCTTACTCAGCTCAATCAACAGCGTTATCAGAGCAGTGAGTATTTCTTTGTACTGGACGAGCGGGCCACAATGATTGGTCACGGTGACCGGGTGGATGTCAGGGGTAAAGACTTCAGCCAGGTGCTTACTGAAGCCGGTGAACCGGTATTCAACCAAATGGCCGCGCTGATAAACAACAGTGCTAAACCGGCCGACTTTTTTGAATATCAATGGAAGAAAAACGGCAGCAAAACGGCCGAACCCAAAGTGAGCTATGTGGCGACTTTCAGGCCCTGGGGATGGGCGGTAGGTACCGGGGTGTTTATTGATGATATCAATGCGCAGATCCTGCATGATATCCTGGTGAACTCCACGGAATTGCTGGTTATTGGTGGATTGATGGTGATTGGTGGTCTGCGCCTTAGCCGGTCTATCCTACGGCCAATGCGACAGGTAAATCGAGCTATGGAGCAGGTGGCGAATGCCAACTTATCCGTGCGGCTTAATTATCAGTCGGCAGACGAGTTAGGCGAAATGGCCGCCAATATTGATAAAACGCTGGAAGTGTTTCAGTCGCTTATTGCCCAGCTTGTGGCGTCGTCAACTCAGGTAGAAGGCAGTGCCGAACAATTGGCTTCGGCGGCCGTACAAACCAATCAGAGCGTTCAGGCTGAAATGCGTAGCACTCAGCAGTTATACCATGCGGTGGAAAGTCTGAGTGTGACCATCGACACCATTAATCAGCGAGCAAATCAAACGGCGCAGGTCAGCGAGTTAGTTGAAAAGGGCGTTAAAAGCAGCTCCGCCGAGGTAGCAGATTCTGAAGCTACCATTAAAAGTATGTCTGAAGTGGTTGCCGCTACCGCCGGCCAGTTACGGTCACTGGAAGCGGATACGGTAGAAATAGCCAACGTGCTGGTGGAAATCGAAAGTATTTCTGAACAAACTAACCTGTTGGCCTTAAACGCCGCCATTGAAGCCGCCAGGGCAGGGGATTCAGGACGTGGTTTTGCAGTAGTGGCCGATGAAGTTCGCCAGTTGGCTATGCGTACCCGCAATTCAACCGAAGAAGTGCGTGGCGTTATAGAGCGCTTACGCCGAAGTGTGGCACAGTCGGTATCGAGCATGGAGCAAAGTGAGCAAAATGCGCTCGACAGCATGCAGCTTACCAGCCATGCAAACGCGAGCCTGGAACACATCCTTGGTCATGTAGAGAGCGTTCGTGAACAAGCCCTCGATGGCGCTGAGGCCACCGAAGAACAGAGTGTAGTGGTAAAAGAGATCCAGCAGCATCTGGGCAAAATTACTGAGGTGAGTGACCAAACCAGCAGTGCCTCTGAGATGGTGGCTGCCAACAGCGAACAGCTCAGTCAGTTAGCTACCGATTTGCAGCGCCAGGTCAGTCGCTTTAAGCTGTAAATGCCTGGCTGATTATTTAATCGAGAAGGGGGTAAAGTTGGTGTGTTCATCATACACATCAACGCCTTCAGCGCGTTTCAACACCGCTATAACTTTATAGGTAACCGGTGTTAACAGCACTTCCCACAACACTTTTAGCGCATAATTGGTAGCCATTACGGTAAGGATAAGTTCGGTACTCCAGATCCCCCAGAAAGCCACCGGATAAAACACGGCTGAGTCTACCGCCTGACCTACAATGGTAGAGCCAATCGTACGCTGATAAAGCGCTTTACCTTTGCTGAGTACTTTCATCTTTGCCATAACAAAAGCATTGGCGAACTCGCCTAACCAGATGGCCAGTACCGAAGCCAGCACAATGCGCGGTGCCTGGCCAAAATTCATGGCAAAACTATCCTGGCGGCTGAGCCCGCCGCCCAGATTTTCATTCCAGCCTGGCGCGGGTGGCATTTCGGTAATAAACCAGGCCATAAAAGCCGCAAAAGCGGCCGCAAAGAAGCCTGCCCAAATTGCTCGGCGGGCCCGTTGATAGCCATATACTTCGGTGAGTACATCCCCCAGCACGTAAGACAGCGGAAAAAAGATGACCCCAGCACCAAAGGTAAATCCGGCAATTTCAGCTACTTTACTGGCGCCAATGATATTCGAGCACACAATCAAGATGCAGGTGGCCGCCAGCATAAAATCAAAAAAACGAAAATGGCGGGTGGAGGTATCAGTGACTTTGTTTAATGACGATGACATAACAATAAGTCGGGATAGTGATATGGCAGTCCAGTTTGGCACAGTCACCGGTTACTATGCAATATAGGCTCAATTCGTCAGCCTTAAATACTGCTGGTGGCGCTGATTTTCTGCTGCCATTTACTAATGATACCGGTAATTTCCTGAGTACTGAATGGTTTACTAATGTAATCACTCATGCCCTGTTGTAAGCATTGTTCTCTATCGCCGCTCATGGCATTTGCGGTCATGGCGATTATGGGGATTTGTTGATAATGACTACCAGCCTGGCCAGCCCTGATATGTTGTGTTGCCTCAATGCCATCCATAACCGGCATATGACAATCCATTAATATCAGATCGAATTGCTCCTGCCCGTGTGTCAGTTGCGATATCGCCTGTTCACCGTCTTCGGCTATGGTAATATCGTAGCCTTGTAACAGCTCAATGGCCACAATGCGGTTAATTTCATTATCCTCCACCAACAGGATTTTCATCTCGCGGCGTGAATTATCATGTGAAGATGTTGGCCTGGCTGGTGTGTCGGAGTGTGTCAAGTGTGGATTCTTCGGCTCGCGCAGGACAATCTCTATACGAAAAGTGCTGCCTTTTCCCGGCGTACTTTCTACCCCAATGGTGCCGCCCATCAATTCCACCAATTGCTGGCTAATAGATAAGCCCAGACCGGTTCCGCCAAATCTACGGGTTGTGGAAATATCCGCCTGACTAAACATCGAAAAGACCGACTGCAGTTTTTGGCTTGATATGCCAATGCCGGTATCCGAAACAGCCAAGGACAACTGGTAGCCATCTGCTTTGGCCGTTAACTTCGCGATAACCGTGATTTGTCCTTGCTCAGTAAATTTTACGGCATTGCTCAACAGGTTACTGATAATCTGTCGAATACGCACCGAATCGCCACACACTAATTGCTGACAGTTGTCTTCCTGCAACACAATATCGACGTTTTTAGTACGACTTTCCACCTGGTAATGCGCGACAATTTTCTGCAGCATTAGGCCAAGGTTAAAGTCGTGTTGCTCTATGGTTAGTTTGCCGGCCTCAATTTTCGAAAAGTCGAGAATATCGTTAATTATATGCAGAAGGTTGCGGGTACTGTCTGTTGCCAACGATACATACCGGGCTTGTTTATCATCAAGCCTGGATTCTCTGAGTGCTTCAAGCATGCCGTAAATACCATTGATGGGGGTGCGAATTTCATGGCTCATACTGGCCAGAAACTGGGATTTTAGCTGTGTTGACTCTTCTGCTCGCAAACGTGCTTCTTCCAGATGCCTGGCCGCTTCATACTGGGCAGTAACATCCTGTTGAATGCCCAGGTAATGAGTAATGACATTATCCTGGTCAACCAGTGGCGTTAAACTCAGGCGATTATGGTAAGGGCGGCCATCCTTATGCCGCATTTGCAGTGTCAACTCGCATTTTTTTCCTGCCAGCACCTTGGCTAAAATTTTGTCAGCGTATTGCGATGTGGTTTGTTCGCTTAACAGCTGGTAAGTGTTTTTGCCAATCAGCTCGGCTTTTCGGTAGCCGGTCATTAATTCAAATGCTTCGTTAACATACTCCAGCGGGTAAGAGGGGGAATTGGTTCTGACAATGGTTATCCCTACCGATGCGTATTCAATGGCCCGGTTTCTCACCTGTATATCGTATTCGAGCTGCAACCGCTCGGTAATATCTTCACCCACCAGAACATGGCCAATAAATTCCCCCTGTTTGTTTTGTAAGGGAGTCAGGTGCCAGTTAATGTGAAGCACCTTTTTATTTTCGTGGTGATATTTAGCTGTGTACCCGGCGCTGCACTCAGTATTCGCCTGTATTACGCTTTGGAGGAGTTGTGCAGGCGACAAGCGGTACTTCTGCAAAAAATGTTCACCGCGCTGGTTTGTCAGTAACAACTGGTAATCGTTATCCACCACCAGCAGTATTTCCTGCATAGAATGAATAACATCCGAGAATTGATTGTTCGAGAGGGACAACAGGCTGACTTCCCGGATTAGTTGAGTAAATGCCTGATGTATTTGCTCCAGTTCCCGGACTTTTTCGGGGGGGCGAGGTGACTCTTCGGAGCTGCGGGCAGCCTGCTGTAAAGTGTCGTGCAGGCGGCGTAATGATGCAGATGACATATTGGCAGCAAGGCGTGCGCTGTACAATGCACCGACCAGCACCAGAGCAATGGATACTACTAATACGGGAATGAGCCATAATACATTGCGGTACGCCGAGGTTAGGGGCTGCACGCTAATCATCTGGTAATTACGCCAGGGCTTCTGATACAGAAACTGCCCGTTTTGTGCTGCGCTATCAAAGTAACTGCCTTCAGGGTAAAGCGCTGGACGCGAACTGAGCAAGATTGTTCCTTTTTTATTCACCACCAGTTGCGTTGCAGGATTCAGGGGGGCATTTAACAGCCATTTTAAACTGTTCAGATACATAACCAGCGCGCCTTCTGCTGCGCCGGCCAGTTCTATTGGTGCTGCTATGAGGATGCCATTTTCGCTGATCCTGGTGTGAAGCGAGAGTTCCTGCAACACGTCGTTTTGCCACACATCGTGAAAATCGCTGGGTACTACCTGCCAGTTTTTTTCAATCAGAGGGGTTCCGGCGTAGTTATATAATGCCAGGGGAATGTCCGGCGCCTGGGTAATTTGTAGTGACTGGATAAACAGTGGCAGATAGTAATCGCGATACTGGGTGTCGATTAAGCCATTAATGATCAGATCGTTACTGGCAATGTTGTGTAACTGCCGGGCTGTCATATCCAGGTTTCTTTCGAGATTTACCGTGACACTGTCAGTGTAATTCTCATGCAAGTTACTGAGATGATTGCGGGCAACAAGAAAGATGGCAGTACCAATAATCACTAAAGCTAATATGCTCAGCAAGACTATCTGTGGCAGGATGGCCTGCAGTATTTTACGGCGCAGTGATGGCAACTGGCTCATTGGCCTTTCCCGGCTGCCGGAGTGGTCGGAGCAACCGGGGTTAGCCCGCCCTGCTGATTATAGACGGCCATAAAATAGTCTTCGGCGTACAGGGCGTCGTGACGTTCAGAGGTGAAAGGTTGCTGATAGCGTTTAATGAGCCCGGAATAATCTGAAATGTTTTCAAGAGCTCTGGCTACGGCTGGCGCAGACAGACTATCGGCCTGATTAGCGGCCAGCGCAATTAAATGCACCAAATCATACGCATGAGCCAGCCCCACAACGGCGCGTATAGAATCAGGATTGGCCTGACTATCAAATTTATCACGATAAGCTTGCAACACCCTGGCGGCTACTTCTGGCTGGCGTTTCTGGTGAAAACTGAAGGTTTGCAAAATAGTTAAATCAAGTTGCTGCAACTTTTCACTGCCAAGTACGCTGGCAAAGTTGCCTCCGGCAAGGCCCCAGTGCGAGATAATTGGAATATTTAGCTGCTCCTGTAACACCGCTTCAGCAATTACCACCCCCTCAGGCGCATTAACCACAGTAATCAGTGCATCCGGGGTGTTCCGGATTTGTGTCTGGATTTCCTGGTGGAATGTTTTCTGTCGCCAATTTACCCAGCTGACATGGGATATGGTTATACCATAATCCTGGCTGTACTGTTGTAGTGAGGCTAAATTTGAACGCCCCCAGCCGGTTCGTTCCAGCACCAGACCAACAGTTTTAAATCCACGCTGCGACGCATGCTTTAACATCACCTTGGCGGCTTCTTCATCGCGCACCGATAGCCGGTAAACATAGTTTGGCGCATAGCCGTTGTCGACGATGGCGGTGCCTGCGGCCCAGGGGCCCAGGTAAATTACCTCGCGCTCATGAATAGTAGGGAGTTCTGCCAGGGCCACGGGCGTATGAACGCCGCCCAGAATAGCCAGTAGGTTGGGCTGTTCTGCCAGTGCTTTAATATTACTAATCCCGCGTGCCGGGTTGCCCCGGTGATCCAATATTTTAAGCTCTAAAGGGCGGCCCAGTACACCGCCGCGTTCGTTAATCTCCGCAATGGCCAGCAATGCCCCTTGTTTAATCGCTTTGCCCCCTTCTACGGCGACTGCGCTCATGTCGGCATCCAGGCCAAGAATCACTGGCTGTTGCTCTGTAGCTTTGGCAAAGCCTCTGCCAAATACCAGTACAACAGACAACAATATAATTCGCACCAATAACAACATGAATAGGGCTCCGGTAATGGCTTTGTAATTATCCGGCCGTAAATTACGACTCTCAAAATATAAGCTAACTATAGCAAAAATAAAAATATGATCCTTAAATTGGCTGGCACGTTAATTACACATGGCACAGTAATTGAACGTTGCAGGTTCGGCAGTTGTATTTTGTGCTGGACCGCGAGTAGCCGTTCATCGCTTGCCGTAAATACACTGGCAACATCACGGTTTAAATTTGCATCTGACAAATAACAAACTAGCTTTAAGGTACAGACAGGAAAAAGTGGCATGCAAATACCAACAATCATCGACGTGGAAGCCAGCGGTTTTAGCTCTCACAGTTAC